>DATISA010000231.1:0-6611 GCA_035469245.1 Gemmatimonadaceae bacterium | reverse complement strand
TGCTTCGGATTCTTTCTCGTCCTGTTCGACACTACCGCGCTCAACGTGGCCATCGCCTCGATGCACCGGGAGTTCGGCGGCACGATGAGCGGGCTCCAGTGGATCGTGAACGCCTACACGATCGTATTCGCGAGCCTCGTGCTGGCCTGCGGCGCGCTGGGAGACCGCTACGGCGCCAAGCGCCTCTACCAACTCGGCCTCGGGCTCTTCACGAGCATGTCACTCTGCTGCGCGCTCTCGCCGGGCGTCGGGTTCCTGATCGTGGCGCGCATGTTCCAGGGCTTCGGCGCGGCGATGATGCTGCCGGCGTCGCTCGCCCTGCTGAGTCACGCCTATCCCGACCCGCTCGCGCGGGCGCGCGCCGTCTCATTCTGGGCGTCGATCGTCAGCCTCGGCTTCGCCGCCGGCCCGGCGCTCGGCGGCGTGTTCACGAGCTACTTCGGCTGGCGGAGCATCTTCCTCCTCAACGTGCCGACCGGCATCGTCGCGCTGCTCATGGTGCGCGCGTCCATCGAGGAGACGGACGCTACCAAGGCCCGCACGCTCGACTGGATCGGCCAGCTCTGTGTCTCGCTCGTGCTGTGGGCGCTGAGCTATGCGTTGATCGAGGCCGGAAACGCGGGATGGAGCGCGCCGCGCGTGCTCATGGCCTTTCTCGCCGCGATCGTGCTCTCCGCCGTGTGCGCGCTCAGCGAGCGCCGGAGCGCGTCGCCCGTGTTTCCGGGCGCGCTCTTCTCGCGCCCCGCGTTCGTTGCGTGCGTCGGTGCCGGTATCGGCCTGAACATCAGCGCGTACGGCATCCTGTTCGTCGAATCGATCTATCTCCAGAGCGTCCGGCACATGAGCGCGCTCGCGACCGGGGCGATGATCGTCCCGCTCACCCTGCTGCCCACCGTCACCACGCGAATGATCGATCGGTACCGGGCGGACATGCACTTCAAGCCGCGGCTCGTCGCCGGCCAGATTATCGGACTATGGGGCGCGGCGATGCTGGCGCTTTCGGTGTGGATTCCGGCAAACGCCGTCATTCTGCTGGGGTTTGGCCTGCTCGGCGTCGCGCTGGGCTACGTGACGCCGGCAATGACGACCGGCGTGCTCACGTCCGCCCCGGCAGGAATGGCCGGCCTGGCATCAGGAATCCTGAATGCCGGCCGGCAGGTGGGCGGCGCGATTGGCGTAGCGCTCATGGGAACGCTCGTGCAGATGCATCACGACAGCGGGATGGTCGTGTCGTTCGGCGTCACGGTCGGGCTATTCGGCGTCATCGCGGTGTGGGCGAGGCGGGCGATACCGGAGCCTTAGCGCTGCTGTACACGGCGACATGGCCAGAGCCTTCCGAGAATGCTCATGATCATGCCTCGAATGCTCCCACGATAGGGTGAACGGTCCGCGCCTCGAAGCGGATCGCGACGACGAGTCCGGAGGCCGCGGTCAGGACTCCGACGATGCCGATCGCCGTCGAGCTTCCGAACAGATCGCTGAGCACACCGGCGAGCAAGGCCCCGACGACGTATCCGAGATCGCGCCACAGCCGGTACACGCCGACCGCCGCGCCGCGCCACGATGGATGGGCGATGTCGCCGACCGCGGCGATCAGCGCCGGATACACGAGCGCGGTGCCGACGCCGAGCGCGACGAGTGCTCCGGCCCACGGCGCGAAGCCGTGGACCACGGCCATGTCGATCAGCGCCGCCCCCTGAAGGACCATGCCGGCGACGATCGGCGGCTTGCGACCCCAGCGATCGCTCAGCGGCCCCGTGGCGAGCTGCAGGAAGCCCCACGTGACGGGATAGACCGCGGCCAGGATGCTCGTTTCTCGCAGCGACAGTCCCGATGCCGTGAACAACAACGGAAACACGCCCCAGGCGAGTCCGTCGTTCAAGTTGTTGACGAGTCCCGCCTGACTGACGCTGAACAGTCCGCGGTCGGACCACAGCGATCGGCCGAGGATGGCGCGAAGGCGCGGCGACTGCTGTGTGGTCGCGGCGCCGGTGTGCTGCGAGGACTCCAGGCGCACGTGGCGCGCCGTGTCGCGCACGAACCATGAGAGGAGCATGCCGGCGAGCGCGATCGCGAGTCCAGGATACGCCGTGCCGGCGCGCAGGCCATAGTGCGCCGCGGCGAATCCGCTCATGATTCCGGCCGTGCCGAGGGCGACGTAGCCCGCAAACTCGTTGAAGCCCATCGCCAGTCCACGCCGGCGCGGTCCGACGAGATCCATCTTCATCACGATGGTCATCGACCAGGCGAGGCCCTGATTCACGCCGAGGAACAGGTTGGCGGCCACGATCCACGACCAGTCGCGCGCCCACAGAATGAGCAACGGCACTGGCAGCGCGAACAACCAGCCGCTCAACAGGATCGAGCGCCGCGCACGTCGATCGGCGAGCCAGCCCGATGCGAGATTCGTGAACGCCTTCGCCAACCCGAAGCTCGCGATGAATGCCAACGCTGCCGTCGTCGAGCCGACGCGGAACTCGGTCGTCGCGATGATGGGCAGCACCGACCGCTCCAGGCCGACCATGGCTCCGACGAACGCGTTGACGACGACCAGCAGCGCGAACTGTGACCAGTTCGCGCGCAGGCCGAGCGTTACGCTCTCGGGCCGGCCAGGGAGCTCGGCCGGGCGGGCGATCGCGGCGGTGTGCGCGCTCGATGCCATCACTCCTCGGTGGTGACGCCGAGATTCGCCGCGCGAGTCGCCGCCGCGCTCGGTGGCGCGGGCGGAATGTCGCGGAGCATCGCGGTAACGAAGGCTTGCTCGTCGTCGATCGCGAACGTCTTGTTGAAACGTCGCTCGAACCCGACGGTCGACGTCGGATTGCCGCTCAGCGCTCGACCGCAAACGGAGCCGGAGAAAGCACCTGGAAGGACGGGCAGATAGTCCGGCAATCGCTTGAGCCGCTGCGCGCTCGTGAACAGCGCCCGTGCGCCGTCTTCGGCGCTCGTCGCGAGCTCGGTGCGACCCATGTCGCCGACCATGAGCGTGTGGCCCGTGAGCACGAGCCACGGCTCAGGGCCGCGCGCGCGATCGGTGACGAGCAGCCCCAGATGCTCCGGTGTGTGTCCGGGAAGGTGCAGGACCTCGAGCTGCACGTTGCCGATCTCGAGCCGCGCGCCGTCGGCGACGCGCTCGAACGGAAAGCGCGCGGCCACGCTCTCGTGCAGGACGTACGACGCGCCCGCCGCCTCGGCGAGCGCGCGCCCGGTAGAGAGGTGATCGGCGTGGACGTGCGTATCGATGACGTAGCGAATCGCCATGCCGAACCGCGCCGCGGTCTCGATGTAGTGATCGGGCGCATCGACGGGGTCCACGACGGCGGCGAGACCTTTCCCGCCGCACCCCACGAGATACGACGCGGCAATCACCGGCTCGGTATGAAGGAATTGGCGAAGTATCATACGCCGCTCTCCACGGGGAGTCCCGCGGCTCGCCAATCGGGCAGCCCCTCGTGCGCCCGGCGAGCGTGATAGCCGTGTTTGCGCAGCAGCGACACCGCCTCGAGCGAATAGACGCAGTACCGCCCGCGGCAGTAGGCGATGACTTCGCGGCCCTTCGGAATCTCACGAAGGCGTTTCTTGAGCTCGGGGACGGGGACGGAGAGCGCACCCGGAATGTGCCCCGCTTCGAACTCCGCGGCTGGGCGCACGTCGACGACGGTGACGCCTCCCTCGCGCATGAGCTGGCGAAGCTCCTTGAACGACACCGGCTCGAGGTCGTCGTGGCCGTCGAGGTAGGATTTCACGACGCTCTGCACGTCGGCCAGCCGGCTGTGGCCGAGCGACTCGAGGGCTCGGAGCAGGCGGTACACGTCGTCGTCCGCCAATCGATAGTAGACGTACGTTCCTTCCCGGCGTGTCTCGACCAAGTGCGCCTGGCGGAGGACGCGCAAGTGGGCGCTCGTGTTCTTGATCGGCGTCGCGACCTGCTCGGCGAGGGTTTCGACGGTCTTTTCGCCCTGACCGAGTAGGTCGAGCAGCTCGATCCGCTTGGGGCTGGCGAGCGCGTGCCCGATACGTGCGAACTGCGCGTAGAGGGCGTCCTTGAAATCCCGGTGGGCGGCCATGGCGAGGGGGAGGGGCAGGGGAGCGTGCAGTTGCGGCTTGACTGTTGTTCTAATGATCCATAGAATATTCGACCACCACCGCCTGTCAAGAGGACCGAATGCACCAACCCGAAGCCGCCAGCCTCCCGGGAGTCAGCCACGGCGTGGAAGGGCTCGACGTCGACCAGCTGCGTGAGGCGATTCGCGTCGAGTACGCGCTCGTCGCCTCCGATCCCGGTCAGGAATTCCATTTTCACACTGGCCGGCGGCTTGCCGGCATCCTCGGCTATGACGAGTGCTGGTTCGACGGCGTGCCCGAAGACTCCATCGCATCGTTCGCCGGCACCGGCAATCCGTTCTCGCTTGGCGCGCTACGCGAAGGCGAATCCATCGTCGACGTGGGATGTGGTTCGGGCATCGACAGCCTCATCGCGGCACGAATGGTCGGCCCACGCGGCGAGGTGGCCGGCATCGACATGACGCCGGCGATGCTGCAGCGCGCCCGCGGCTGCGCCGTCCAAGGCGGCTTCTCCAACGTCGTGTTCCACGAAGGACTCGCCGAGTCGTTGCCCGTGCCCGACCAGTGGGCTGACGTGGTGATCTCGAACGGCGTCCTCAACCTCTTTCCTGACAAGCTCGCCGGATTGCGGGAGATGGCGCGGGTGCTGAAGCCGGGCGGCCGCCTGCAGATCGGCGACATCCTCGTGCAGAAGTCGGTCGGCGACAAGGGGAAGCGAAACATCGATCTTTGGAAGGGCTGAATCGCCGGCGCTCTGCTGGAAGCAGAGCTTCAGGCGACGGTCGTCGCTGCCGGGTTCGTCGGATTCGAGATCACCACTCGCACGGACGTCTACGCTGGTGCCCCACAGGCATCGAGCGCGGCGAAGTTCGGGACGCTCGGGATCAACTTCCGGGCGCGGAAGCCGGTCTCCGACGGTGAGTGGCACGCCGCGCTCGCCGCACTCGCTTGTGAGATCTCGTAAGCAGCGCGGCGCGTTCGCGTCACGCTCGAACGGCGACGCCGGCGTACAGCTCGCCGGCGTAGACCGACGGTAGCGTGGCGGTGACCGCGGCGCTGGAAAGGCCCACCGATCCTGCCAACTCCGGCCAGCGCGAGGCGTGGATCGGATACGGCACCCAGCGACTCGGTGCGCGTCGGTCGTACTCGACGACGACGATTCTCCCGCCGACGTGCACACGTTGCACGAGGCGTGTCAGCACGTCGGCGGCGTTGCGAACGTAATGCAGCGAGTTGGCGAGCAAGATGCCATCGAGCAGCGCGTCACCAAGCCCGGGCAACTCGAGAGCACCCGTGAAGTCCGCTCGCACCGGAACGATTCGAGTCTGGCTCCTCACCGCCCACTGGCGGAGATCGGCGACCGCTCTCGCGTCGGCGTCGACGGCGTAGATCGTGCCCGCGGTGCCCAGGATGCGCGCGAGCGCACGCGTGAACGTTCCGGTGCCGGCGCCGAGATCGGCCCAGACCCCGGCGCCGTCGCCGACGGCGTCGCGGATCAGCGCGACGGCGTCGTTTACGTCCATTCGGAGCGACTACGGTCGGCGTTTTTTCATCGCATCCTCGACCGCCGCGAGTTCGGCCTTGGTTTCGGACAGCGCTTGCCGGTGAAGCTCGGTGGGCGGAGCGAAACTGCCTTGCTGCGCCCCCGTCCCGTTGAAGGCGCGCGCGATGCCGCCGAGCTTGGCGCGAGGCGCATCTCGGCCGGCAGTGAGGCGCCGCTCGAGCGCCTGAAGGGCCACCGAGTCCTCGCCAGTCGCCTCGGCACGCATTGCGCGCAATTCGCTCGCGCGCTGCTCCACCTGAACCTGCGTCGCCTGCACGTCGAGGAGGAACGCCTCGCGCGCTCGCTGCTGCGCGACCGGAATGGCCAGCGCAGGATCCGATCGGACCTCGAGCACCTGGGTCGATGTCTCGCCGTCGACGTCGAGCGTCACCGTGAACTTGCCGGGCGACACGTACGGCCCGCGGTTGCCGATGTCGTGCGTCGGGATCGGAAGCTGGATGGGAACGGGCGCGCCGGCGCGGCCTGCGGCGGCGGGCGGCGGGCCACCACCTTCCTCGCCGCCGAATCCACCGCCGCCCGGCGTGGCCGGCGGCGGCTCGTGGCGGAGATCCCATGTCACACGATGAATCACGCCGGCCGATGATCCTCCGGCGATTTCGCGCACGACGCGGCCGTCCTGTCCACGCACGATCAGGCGAACCTTGTTCGCTGGCTTGGACAAGAAGTACGTGAGCTCGGCGCCGTCGGCGGGATTCTCCCCGGCATACATCCCGTGCGCCGTATTCGAGATGTCTTCCCAGTATTGCATCAACGTCGCTCTCGCCGGAGCGAAGAAGTGCGATGGGCGCGCCGCGATGTCGCCGCTCCACTCGGCGATGGGCGATGCGTCGTCGAGAATCCAGATGCTGCGACCGTGCGTGGCAAGCACGAGGTCGTACGTGCGCGGATGGACCACGATGTCGTCGTAGCGCGTCGTCGGCAGGTTCGCGGCGATTCGCGTCCAGTGCGCGCCGGTGTCGTGGCTTACATATAGATGCCGCTC
>DATISA010000230.1:0-3819 GCA_035469245.1 Gemmatimonadaceae bacterium | reverse complement strand
CCCTGGAAACGACCGCTGGACTTCGGAATCAAGACTGGCGCTCGCTTCGGCTAGTCACAAAGGTTCCGGGCCGCCGGTCACAACCGAGCGATCGATCCATGGCTAGCAATCTACAGTCCAGACCGCGGCTTGGTGCGCTTCGCAGCCGACCCACAGACCGGCCTGACCCGACCGCACGGACCTGGCATCGGCGGTGCAGCCGCGGCCCCGCCGCACACCGTCCTTTTGGCGAGTTTACCGACTGAGATGAGCGAGATCCGATACCACCTCGACGAACTCGAGATCCAACGCGATCCGAATGACCCGCGACGATTGCTGCCGACCTTCGAGCCGGGGGTTGCGAGCGTTCTCGACGTTGGGTGCGGCATCGGCCAGACCCTGATGGCCTCCGAGCACGGCGACGATATGCTCGCCTGTGGCGTCGACGTCGATGAGGCCGCACTCCGGCACGGGGCGTCCCTCACGCCGCGGGTTCGTTTCGTTCGCGCCAGCAGCGAGCGACTTCCCTTCGCTGACGGCTCGTTTGACATGGTGTTCTCGCGCGCCGCGCTTCCGTGGATGCACATCCCAACCGCGCTCGGAGAGATATCGCGGGTGACGAAGCCAGGCGGGCGTGTGTGGCTCTCGCTTGTCGATGCGGACGTTGCGTGGCACGAGCTCGGAGCGGCGATCGCCAGGAGAAGTCCAAGGCAAATCGTCTTTCGCGCGTACGCATTGCTCAATGGCGCGCTGTTCCATCTCACGGGTGCCCAGTTCAGATATCCCTTGAAGCGAAGCAGGTGCGAGTCGTTTCAAACAGCGAGCGGGATGTTGCGCGCGATGCGGCGGGTCGGCTTCGTGGACATTCGGGCCGAGAGAGCGCGGACGCTGGTCATCACTGCCGTGAAGCAGGGGCGTTGATGACAATCTTCGTTGAATGAGCGAAAAGCAGGAACTCCGAGGCGTCGGCCGTGAGTTGCTTGTCGCCTTCGCGGAAGAATCTCTTCCGACTGGCAGCCCACTATTTCTTCACGGAGTTCTTGAATGCACAAGGTTGCCGCATCGCTCGCCGGCGTCGCTCTCGTCGTGCTCCAAACCGCCTGCGCCGATCGCTCGTTACCCACGCCGCCGTCGTCCCATGATCTCACCGCCGCGTCAGCGTCGCTCGACGGGGGATCGGACAAGCTCGTGTCGATGATCGACGCCTGCGATCCTGTGTCGTTCGGCGCAGCCGGCGCCCCATGCGCCCGTCCTGGCGGCAAGCCGTTCCAGGAGTTCATCGCGGAGGTCATCTCGACGCATCAGGCCGGCGGCTGGGCGATTGCGCCGTCGCCGATCGAGGCGCGAGTCGGTCAAAACATCGTGGTAGTCAACCGCGGCGGTGAATTCCACACCTTCACGGAAGTCGCGCAGTACCACGATGGGAGCATCAATCCAGCGTTGAACCACGTGCTCGGAGACCCCGATGTGGCGCCGGAGTGCAAGGCTCCCACTGTCGCACTCGTGCCGTCGGGCGGCGCGCAGACCGAGACGGTCGACGAAGAGGGCACGGAGTTGTACCAGTGCTGCATCCACCCGTGGATGCGCGCGACCGTCATTGCCAAGCGCTAGCAGGCCGAGTCGCGCGGATCAAAATCAAAAGGGCGCGACAGGACGTCGCGCCCTTTCTATTCCCGCAGCACAGCCTGCCGGTCAATCGCCAGCGGCGACGGGTGCCGTGTTCGCGCTTGCCTCGAGCGACGACATCATCATCAACGTGCCGAGTACGAGCAGCCCCGCGACGACAAACGGGACGCCAGGGCCGTAGCGGTCCACCATGATGCCAGCAGCGACAGGGAATGCGACGCGCGATACGCCGCCAAAGGTCTGCTGCACTCCCATCTGCAAGCCACGCTCGGCGGGCGTTACGAGACACGACAAGAGCGCGGTGACGCACGGGAACAGGAACGCCGTGCCGAGCGGCATGAGTGTGAACGAAATGAACAGCGTGAGATACGACTGACTCATGCCGGCGAGGACCAAGCCCGCCGCGAGAACCAGGACGCCAAAGCGCGCCACGCGCGGCTCGCGGAATTTTCGCACCATCGGGCCGAGCATGAGCGCGCGAATGATCACGCCCATGAGCCCGAAGTACATGAAGAACCAGCCGACCGTCTTCTCGGTGACCCCGAATCGATCGGCGAGGATGAGCGGCATCAGCTGCCCGGTGCCGTAGAAGGCGCCGATCCCTACGGCGTAGATCCAGATCAGTCGAGGCGCCGGTTCGCCGGCGTGGGTGATGACGCGAACGAGGGCGTCGCGGCCCGCTCGCGGTCGGCGCTTCACCGCCTGAACCGCAAGATCTTCCTTCGACTCGCGGAGATAGCGCCAGGCGAAGATGCTCACGGCGACACAGAGCACCGCCCCGCCGAGTCCTGGTGCCTGGTGACCCCAGAGCACCGTGAGCAGAGAGCCGAACGCCGGGCCGACGACCACGCCGAAGCTCGTCGCGGCACTCAGCCATCCCAGACTCTTGGCGCGCTCCTCCTCGCGCATCGTGTCAGCGACGTACGCCTGCAGCACGCCGACCGTCCCCGCGCCGGCACCCTGCACCACGCGAGAGACGAGCAGGAGGACGAGCGAGTCGGTGTACGCGAAGACGACATACGCGACGGCCGACACGATGAGGCCGGCGAGGATCGCCGGGCGGCGCCCGTAGCGATCTGAGAATCGCCCCCAGGACGGAGCGCTCAGGAGCTGGGCGACGGAAAACGACGCCAGGATCACGCCGACCATCAAGCCGTTCGCGCCCATCCGCGTCGCGTAGTACGGGACAAGCGGGAAGATCATGGATGATCCCACCATGTCCACGAACGCGGTGAACATCAGAACGACGAGCTTGCTCATGTATCGCCTCGCGACCTGCCGAACTGTGCCCCCCCCGATGCCGAGGCAGCGCCACAAGCTACCGCGCGGCGCAACCCCCCGTCAGGGCGGGACTGCGCCGCGCGATTTGCTGACCACGGCACTGACTACTTAATCGCGATCTTTCTGGCTTGGCGGCTCTCCTGCGCCGGTGCGGGCAAGGTCACCTCGAGAACGCCGTCCTTGAAGTTCGCCTCGCACTGCTCACCGCTCACGCCTTCCGGGAGGGGCATCGCGCGATAGAAGCTGCCGTAACTGCGCTCCGTATGGTACCACCCGTCGCGTTCGGTCTCACTCTCCGCGCTTCGCTCGCCGGAGATCAAGAGCACGTCGTTCTCGACCTTCACGTTGATGTCTTCCTTCTTCACGCCTGGGAGATCGGCGCGCACCACGACCTTGTCGCCGCGGCGGAAGGTCTCGATCTGCGGCGACCACACGCCCTCGCCGGTCTCGCGCGCGAGACGAGACGAAACGTCCCCCAGTTCGCTCGGCAGGAGAGAGCCGAATATCGGCGACTGGCCAAGTCGTCCGAACCCGAACGTGCTGAACAACTGATCCATGTCATCCTGCATCCGCCGCATTACCGCAAATGGATCGTAACGAGTGCTCTGTACCGGCGCGGAGAGCGACTGCCCGCGCGATCCCGAAGTCGGTGTGACGCCGCGCTGACCGCGCGTCGCGGCTTCCTGCCCAGTTTGGATCGGCGTCTGCCGATCGGACTGCGCCGCTGCTCCACTCGCATTTCGGCGTGCGCCCGACGCCGACGTCGACGGGCGCTGTCCGCGCTGACTTTGCTGCGTGGTGTCACGAGCCATACGACACCTCCAACGATGAGGTTATAGGAATCCCGAGTCTGTGCGCGGAGGAGCGCCGCAACGTGCGTGCCGCTTACCGAGGCCGACCGAGCCTCGAGCGCAGGCCGTCAATGACGGTGAC
>DATISA010000229.1:0-3339 GCA_035469245.1 Gemmatimonadaceae bacterium | reverse complement strand
GGTCGAGTTCATCCCTGGACGTTGGGCGCAAACGACTGGGCAAGAGTGGAAACGCTGCTTCAACCAGCCCCCGATGGCGGCCGCTGGCGTGCGGCCAACCCACCGCGGTGCCTGCGGTGCGGCGCGCCGATCGGTCGCGGTATGGGAGAGCACGAGATTTCATATCTCGTCTACTCGAACAGTGTCCTCCTCGACGATGGTCCGTCCGGCAGGACGTTCGCGGCTGTTCTGGCTGTAGCGCCCGGGCAACCTAACGGGCGCTGAAGCGGTCAAAGGGGCTATTGAATACGCTCGCTTCGCGAGCGTTCTTATATGATCCCTTTGCCGCTTAGCTTGAGCGTTATACAGCAACACACTTCTCGGTTTGGAAGGAGATGCGCTTTCTCACACCGGATTGGCATCGCGGGGAGCTGACAGATGAAGAGGCCGACCGTGTTGAGGCGCAGTACGCGGCTCATCGCGCGGCGTTCGCTCAGTCAGCGCCCGGACCGCTCAGAGAGATCGCGTCCGGCTCTTCGCTGCACGACGCGATAGTCGTATCAGTTGAAGTCACTCGCTCAACGCGCACGGTGGTGCTTCGGCTACTCGCGGGCGACCAACAGCGTGGTTACTTCGAGCGTAAGATCACCTACGAGGGAGTTGAGCTTGATCACCTGGATACCCAGGCGCTCGCCGCAATCGCGAGAGATCCAGCGAGCGAACTACTTTCCGACGAACTTGATGCGCTGGGATCTGGACTGTACTCTCACGACCTCTTGTTCTGGCCGCACTATCGAGAAATTCTGTTCCGTTTTGATCGCATTCAAGTGTCCGACGCGCCACGAATCGATCGGACGCGACACCCCGTAGCCGATCGCTATTCTGAGTCCGGTGTCGCTGCTGTATAACGAACGCTGCACCTGACGGGCGAGCTATGGATTGCGCTCGCCTTCGGCGAGCGCTTTGATTTGATTCGCCCGCAGGTGAGCTTGAGCGTTAACCAGCAACGAACTTGGTATGAACGGTGAACTCGAAGAACTTCAACGCTGGTATCTGTCGCAGTGCGACGGCGACTGGGAGCATACGTACGGAGTGAGCATCGGCACTCTGGACAATCCTGGTTGGCATGTCGAAATCGATCTCGCCGAGACGGGGCTCGAGAATCGCATCTTTCCTGCAGCGGCGGATCTCGCCTCTGAGCAAGATTGGATCGACTGCAAAGTGGTTGAAGCGCAGTTCCGTGGTGCCGGCGGGCCTGCAATGCTTGGTCGCATCCTGCGAATGTTCTTGGATTGGTCTCGCGAGGCGCCTGTGCAGTCCAACGCGCATGCTGGCTAACGAACGCTGAAGCAGACGAGCGATCTATGGATTGCTCGCTTCGCTCGCTTTTATTTGACTCGCTCGCAGCTTTCTGTGAAGCGGTGCCCCGCGTCAAGGGTTACATGCCCTTGCCGTACAAACCCCTCAATTGTCCGCGCCGTCCTCGAGGTGCTGCTCAGCCTTCTGTTCGCGCTCGATGATGAGGCCCGTTGGCCTCGGCGCATTTGGGTGGTGCGAAGGACCGGACGGCGCCAACTAGCTCTCGGCTCTCACGCGCGGCCATAAGCTGCGACGCGCTCGCCGGTCCTGATTCAGTCACCACGATTCCCGCGCGGCCTGATCGCCTACCCCACCAGTGTGACGCGTGGGCGCGGCATCCGGAGCTGCGTCGCATCGTACGGCCGGCGATCTCGCCACATCGCATAGAGAATCCCCGCGAGCCGACGCGCCACCGCGACCACGGCGATCCGCTTGCCGCGCCGCGCCGCGATGGCCAACGCCCATGCTCGTAGCGCCACCGTGTCGGCATCCTTCGCGCGGAGAATCCGCCAGCCCGCTTCGACCAGCAGATAGCGCACGCGCGCGTTGCCGGCCTTCGTGATCCGCCCGATGCGGCGCTTCTCCCCGGAACTGCGCTCCCCGGGCACCAGGCCGAGAAACGCCTCGAACTGATGCGCCGAGGCAAAGCGCTCGATTTGGTCCACCGTGGCGACGACCGCACTCGCCGTCACCGACCCGATCGACGGCGCCGTCGCAAGGAGCGCCATGTCCGCATCGTCGCGCGCGAGGATCGCGAGCCGTCGATCCGCCGCCGCGATCTGGTCGTTGATCGGGGCCAGCACCTGGAACAGCGGCAGCAGTTCGGCCGCCAACCCGTCGGACAGCTCGAGCGCGGCGATGCGTTTCGCCACGAGATGCGCTTCACTTGCAGCAACCCGGAGTCCATCGCGGCGCACCAATGCCTTCGCCAACGCGATGTACCGCGTGCGCGTCCGGACCAGCGCCTCGCGCACCGCGAGTTCCGCGCGCACATGCCGCCGCTCGTCCGACAGCCGGTAGGCCGGCCGGTACGCGCCCAGCCGGCATGCCTCCATGAGGGTCCGCGCATCGCGCCGATCGGTCTTCGTCCGACGTGAGCGCGTGGCGTACATCGGCGCAAAGTTCGGATCGGCCACGATCACCTCGTGCCCCAGTGTCTCCAAGTGCCGCGCCACCCATTCGCTCTCGGTGCTCGCCTCGAGCAGGATGCGCGCCCGCCAGCGACCGCCGAGCACCGCGGTGAAACGCTCCCGGCTCGTTACGATGCGGTGCTCCTCCACCGTCCCTTCGTCGTGGCCGATGCACAACTGACTCTCGCGTTTGTGTAGATCCAGTCCTATCGTAACCATTGGCTGGCCTCCCGGTCTGTGCCTCGTCGCGAGACGATGAGCACGTTCATATCCTGTGGGGCGAACTTGCCACCACGTTGCCGTGGAGGTCCAGCCGCTTCATACCAACTAGCTTGAGCGTTAGGCGGGCGAAGGCAGGCCAATGGGATTCGTCGTCGCGCATGCATCCCACCGCCAGATCACGGCTCGTCAGCCGTGACGGTGTCGCGGTCCGCCGGCCCGGGCTCGCCTTGGAGAGCCTCAGCTCGCGCGAGCACGCGCGCCGGCCACTTCAGATCCCGATCGAGTTGTTGGGTGTCGCGCTCGGCAGTGCGCCGGCCCACACGCGCGGGCATCCGGCGTCCACCTCGATCCGTGGCCTGGCTCCTTGCTGCTGGCGGCGTACGTCGCCCGCATAACCCACCGCTGCAGCTGACCGGCGCGAGCACGTCGGAAGCATTGCGGTTGGGCGCCTGGACGATTTAGCAATCCGTCAACATCTTCCTGCCTGGAGCTTCGGCCGCTTGCAGCTGAGCTCCGCGTTAGGCCGCAACACGCATCACTCTCATGTCTGAATCCCATTGTCCCCTCTGCTACACGCTGCTCGAAACGCGTGAGGTCGCGCCGTGCTATGACTGCGGCCACGACCCCGACGAACTCCGGCAACTCGCAG
>DATISA010000228.1:0-63049 GCA_035469245.1 Gemmatimonadaceae bacterium | reverse complement strand
CGCTATACCCTCGGCTATACTTCGTGGTTCCTGTCCGGCGCCTGGCGAAGTTGCTGTCCGAGTTTCGGATACGCGATCGAGACGCAGCGAAGGATGAGGGGGCGTAGCTCAGTTGGGAGAGCGCTTGAATGGCATTCAAGAGGTCAGGGGTTCGATTCCCCTCGCCTCCATGGCGTGGCGCGCTGGACTGCTGGACGCCTCGTCGGAGAGCAGCATCGTAACTCGGAAACCTGCCGCGACCAGAGATGCGTGAGCACCAGGCCATTGGCTGCCACGAGCTGGTCGCTTCCGGGTTCAACACGCGGGAATAGCTCAGTTGGTAGAGCACAACCTTGCCAAGGTTGGGGTCGCGGGTTCGAGTCCCGTTTCCCGCTCTCGAGCGGTAACAGGAGGGAGGGCGGTTAGCTCAGTTGGTTAGAGCGCCACGTTGACATCGTGGAGGTCACAAGTTCGAGTCTTGTACCGCCCATCGCCCTGCGGCTACATGCCGTGGGGTTTTCTGCATCGAAGCGTCGAACTGTCGAGCTACGACTATCGCGTTCGCAGTGTTGGAGTTCGTATCGTGCGCGAGGAGTTCAGCTTGACTCGATTATTCATCAGAAATACCTTGAATGTCTGTACGCGAAATCACTGGAACTTTGCGGGGATTTCCCGTACAACTCGCCGAATCGCTGACGTTAGCGTTCGCATACATGCGCCCATAGCTCAATTGGATAGAGCATCTGACTACGGATCAGAAGGTTGGGGATTCGAGTTCCTCTGGGCGCGTTCCACGCAACAAACGCAAAAACGCGTGGTGAGAAGGACACTCGTCGGGGCGTAGCTTAGCCCGGTAGAGCGCCTGCTTCGGGAGCAGGAGGTCGCTGGTTCAAATCCAGTCGCCCCGACCATTTTTTCAAGAGTGAGCGCATTGTCCCGTCAGCACTTATGGTGTTGGCGGGACTTTGCGCTTCTTCCGTACCGGCTCGCACGTGTCGGCAGCCTGAGCCACCAGCGACCAACAGCCCGAGCCCCTGCTCGGGAGATCCTCCTCTACAACTTCGTCGCCCTCACGCTCCAGCTCGGGGAAGCGCCGTGTAAACTCGGGTGATGAAGCCTTGGAACTCCGCCATGTAACTGCGCAGGAATTCGGCGGTCGACGCGACGGTGACCTCGCCGTCATCGGTGATGAGTCCCGGCTCGAACTGGATGTACGCTTCGATGGCGTTCATCTGCGGCGAGTTGCAGAAGCTGAGGATGCTCCGTAAATGCTGCTGGCCGACCGCGGTGCCGATCTTCCCTGGCGACGTCCCGATCACCGCGGACGGCTTGCGCCTGAAGGAGTTTTGGCCGTATGGGCGGCTGGCCCAGTCGATGGCGTTCTTGAGCGCGCCGGGGATGGATCGGTTGTACTCGGGCGTCACGAACAGCACGGCGTCAACGGCAGCGATCGCATCCTTGAACGCGCGCGCGACCGGCGGATAGTTGGCGTCGTAGTCGTAGCTGTACAGCGGCAGTTCCCCAATGGGGATCTCTCTCATCTGGAGCGTCGTCGGCGCGAGACGCGTGAGCGCGTGGGCAAGCCTGCGATTGATCGACGCACGCGCGAGGCTGCCGACGAAGTAGCCGACGGTATAGGTGCTCGTTTGTCCTCCTATCGTTGGTGTTCAAGCCTTCACCGAGCGCAACACGAAGGCCAGCACGCATCGGCTCCTGTTTGACAGCATGTGCCCCGGCGGCTTACGTTACGACCATGCCGCTCGCTCGCACGCATCATCATGCACTCCATCACCACGGCCTGACGGGTCGGGGCGAGGCGTGCGTTTGCGGATGATCGAGTAGCATCCAACACAGCACAGCCACGCTGCGGCCCGTCCTACCGGACGGGCCGCTCTTTTTTTGCCCATCTCCCATGTTACGCATCGCACTTCCCAACAAAGGCCGGCTCGCCGATGAGGCGCGCGAGCTCTTCACCGACGCCGGCCTCGACATTCGCGCCCGCGGCGAGCGCGCCCTCACGGCGTCGCTCGGCGACATCTTCGAGGCGATCTTCGTTCGCGCTCAGGACATTCCGGAGTTCGTCGCCGACGGCGCCGCTGACGCCGGGATCACGGGCGCTGACCTCATCGCCGAGTCCGACCGCGAGCTCGAGACGCTGGCCGACCTGGGCTTTGGCCGCTGTCGGCTCGCCGTTGCGGCAACCGACGAGAGCGGAATCGGCGACGTGAACTCGATCCCCGCCGGCGCGCGCGTGGCGACCAGCTTCCCGCGCCTCACGCAGAGATTCTTCGCCGCGGCGAATCAACGGGTCGAGATCGTGCCGGTGTCCGGCGCCGCGGAAATAGCCCCACACCTCGGCATCGCCGACGTGATCGTGGATCTCGTGTCCACGGGGTCGACATTGCGCGTCAACGGCCTCCACGAGGTTGCGACGGTGCTCGAGTCGTCAGCGCGGATGGTGGTGGCCGCCAATCAGACCTGCGCCGCGTCGGCCCGAGCACTCGATGAGCTCGTGGCGGCATTGCAGTCGGTGCTCCGCGCGCGGACGCAGCGTTATCTCATGGCCAACGTTCCGCGATCCCGGCTCGGCGATGTGCGGCGGGTGCTGCCAGGCCTGAACGGGCCGACGGTCGTGGACATCATGAACAGCGGGCGCCACGTGGCGGTACACGCAGTCGTTCCGGCCGCGGAGGTCTACCGCATCGTCGGCGAGCTCAAGTCGCTCGAGGCGGAGGGGATCCTCGTGACCCGCATCGAGAGGCTGATGCCATGACGGCCGTCGCGAAGGTGACACTCCGCTTCAACGGCAGGCTTGCCGATCTCTTGCCGCGCGAGCGCACGGCGCTGTTCGATCGCTCGACTTCGTCGGACGCGGCGATTCGCGAGCAGACAGCGGCCATCGTGCGCGACGTTCGTCTGCGCGGCGATGCCGCATTGCGCGAGCTTGCCAGCCGCTTCGACCGCGTGGATCTCGACTCGCTCGAAGTACCTCGCGTCCGCTGGCGCGTGGCGCTCGACGCTCTGGACCCAAGCCTGCGCCGCGCCATGGAGCGAGCGGCGAACAACATCCGCCGCGCGCACGAGGCATTCATCCCGACGACCGCGGAGTGCGAAACCGAACCGGGCGTCATCGTCGGCCGCCGGCCCGATCCACTGGGTCGCGTTGGCGTGTACGCGCCCGGCGGGCGGGCGGCGTATCCGAGCAGTGTGCTGATGGGCGCCGTTCCGGCCCGGGTCGCGGGCGTGGGCGAGGTCGTCGTGTGCTCGCCGCCGGAGACGGACGGTGCGCCGTCGAACGTGATTCTCGCCGCCGCCGCGCTGGCTGACGCTGATCGAGTGTTCGCGATCGGCGGCGCGGGCGCGATCGCGGCGATGGCATACGGAACGGCGACCGTGCCTCGCGTCGACCGCATCGTCGGGCCGGGCAACGCCTACGTGGCGGAAGCAAAGCTGCAGGTCGCCGGCGTGGTGGCAATCGACTCTCCGGCAGGTCCGAGTGAGTTGCTCGTCATCGCTGACGAATCCTGCGATCCGCGCACCGCCGCGATCGAAGTGCTGGCGCAGGCCGAGCACGATCCGCGCGCCTGTGTCGTGGCAGTCGCGACGAACGAGCGAGTAGCCGAGGAGATCGGTGAGGCCATTGCTTCGCTTCTCGACCATCAGCCGCGACGCGAGATCATCATCCAGGCGCTGGCCGAGCGCGGCGGGATCCTGCTCGCCGATTCACTCGATGACGCGATAGCATTCTCGAACGAGTACGCACCGGAGCACCTGCTGATGCTGGTCTCGAATGCAGATGGCCTACTTCCGCGAATCCGGAATGCCGGAACCGTTTTTCTCGGCGCCAACTCGTCGGTGGCATTCGGCGATTATATGACCGGCGCGAACCACGTTCTACCCACCGGTGGGCTGGCCCGATCGTATTCCGGTTTGTCCGTGCTCGACTTCTTTCGGTGGACGACGTACCAACGAGTGTCGACAACGGCAGCGACGTCGCTCGCGCCCGACGTGGCCGCCTTCGCGAAGGCGGAGCGGCTTCCAGGGCATGCGCTCGCGGCTCGTGCGGCGGGGGGCGAGCGATGAGCAACGCGAGTGGACTGCTCGGCCGCGAGAGCTACGCCGGGATCTCGCTTTACGCACCCGATCGACGGCCGTGCGCGATCGACTTGAGCGACAACACGAACCTGTGGGGCGCGCCGCCGAGCGCCGCGCGTGCGCTGCGGGAGGTGGCGAGCGCGCCGATGACTCGGTATCCCGAGCTCTACGCGGGCTCGCTCAAGAACGCGCTGGCGGAGTACATCGGCGTCGGCGCCGACCAGATCGTCACGGGCTGCGGATCGGACGACGTGCTCGATTCGGCGATCCGCGCCTTCGCCGAGCCGGGCGATCGAGTAGCGGTTCCGGATCCGTCGTTTGCGATGATTCCAATCTTCGCCCGCATGAACTCGCTCGAACCGGTGCTCGTGCCGCTGACCTCGACGTACGACATCGACGTCGAGCGCACGCTGCAGGCGGAGGCGCGGATCACGTACCTCTGTTCCCCGAACAATCCAACCGGCGCATCGTTCTCGACGAAGTCCATCGACGAGATAGTGAACCGTGCGCCAGGTCTGGTGATCGTCGACGAAGCGTACGCCGAGTTTGCCGGATGCAGCGTGACGGACCTGCTCGAGCGGAGCGACCGATTGCTGATCACGCGCACGATGTCCAAGGCGTTCGGCCTGGCCGGGCTGCGCGTGGGCTACGCGGTCGGTGCGCCGACTCTGATTCGCGAGGTGGAGAAGTCGCGGGGGCCCTACAAAGTGAATGCGATCGCCGAGCGCGTGGCTCTGTCGACGCTGCGCGACGACATGGCGTGGGTTCGAGCGAATGTGGACGCGGCGATTGCGAATCGCGCCCGCTTGATCGACTCGCTCGATACCCTGGGGCTCGAGGCGCTGCCATCGAGCGCCAATTTCGTGCTCGCGCCCGTGCCGAACGCCGGGCGGATCGCATACGAGCTTCGCCTCCGTGGGATCGCCGTACGGCCATTCGAGCGACTGACTTGCGCACCCGGGACGAGCCTCGCGGCGACCGGGGGCGACGCACTTCGCATCACGGTCGGACCGTGGGAACTGCTGGCGCCAGCGCTCGACGCGTTGCACGAGGTGCTAGCATGCTTCGCGTGACGATCTTCGACTATGGCGCCGGCAACCTGCATTCTTTGGCCAAGGCTCTGTCGGTCGACGACGTGCAGCTCGCGGTCGTCGCCGATCCGCGAGCTGCGCTCGAGACCGATGTGCTGGTGCTTCCCGGCGTGGGCAATTTCTCGCTCGCGGCCGCGCGAACACAGGTCGCGCGCGACGAGATGCGACGCGCGATCCTCGCAGGCTTGCCGACGCTTGGCGTTTGCCTGGGCATGCAGCTGCTGTTCGACGAAAGCGACGAAGGCGCCGGTCGCGGCCTGGGAGTGGTCGCCGGACGCGTGTCGTCGTTGCGAGCCACGCGGAGGCCGCAGATCGGATGGAACACAATCGACGATGCTCGTGATCCCGTGTTCGACGCCGCGCCGCTGTCGACGGCGTACTACGCGAACGGCTTCGTCTGCCGGCCGCTGGATTCGAGATCTGTCATCGCATGGAGCACGCACGAGGCCGACCGGTTTCCGGCGGCGATCCGTGCCGGCCGCACGTTGGGCGTGCAGTTTCACCCCGAAAAGAGCTCCGCCGCCGGCGTTCGATTTCTGCGGGCCTTCCTGGATGAGGCGAGACAATGATCGCGATTCCGGCAATCGATCTCCGCGACGGAGCATGCGTGCAACTCGTCGGCGGCTCTTTCGACAAGGAGCGGGTTCGCATCGCTGATCCCCGGCGTGCGCTCGATCAGTGGGAGTTCGCCGGCTTTCAACGCGTCCACATCGTGGATCTCGACGCCGCCGTCGCCGACGACCACGATGACAACAGGACCGTGATCGACGAGCTGCTGTCCGCGACCTCGATCGCCGCGCAGGTCGGCGGCGGTGTTCGCAGCAGCGAACGCGTCGACGAACTGTTTGGCGCGGGCGCCAATCAGGTGATCGTAGGCACTCGCGCGATCGAGGATCCGGCCTGGTTGGAATCGGTGGCGACACGATATCCGGGCAGGATCATCGTGGCGGCGGACGTACGCGAACGGCAGATCGTGACGCATGGCTGGGCAATGACCACGTCACTCGACATCACCGACACCGTGGAGCGACTGAACGCGTTCGCGCTCGGCGGGCTCTTGGTGACCGCCGTGCACGTGGAGGGACGGATGAACGGTCCGGACCTCAAGCTCGTGGAGATGGTGGCCGATCGCGCCGCATGTCCAGTGATCGCCTCGGGCGGCATCGCATCGATCAAGCATCTGCGATTGCTGGATTTTGCCGGCGCAGCAGCATCGGTCATCGGCATGGCTCTCTACACCGGCACGCTGAACGCGCGCGCCGTCGCCGAGGAGTTCAGCGAATGACGGAAGTTCGGCGCGAGACCCGTGAGACCAAAGTGCGGGTGGAGCTGGTGAACGACAGCTCGATCCTGGAAGTGTCGACGAGCATCCCCTTCCTCGACCACATGCTCGTGACGCTGGCCCGCTACGCCGGCCTCGGCCTGCGCGTGAGCGCATCGGGCGACTTGCGGCACCACGTGAGCGAGGACGTGGCAATCGCATTCGGAACCGCGCTCGCCGCGCATCTTCCGGCCGCCGCAGCCCGGTACGGCGACCGGACGATTCCAATGGACGACGCACTCGTGCAGTGCGCGATCGATACCGGCGGACGCCCGTACTATCGCGGGCCATTGCCGAGCGCAACGTACGACCACTGGATGCGGTCGTTCGCCGACAACGCACGCGCGACGGTGCATCTCCGCGTACTGCGTGGCCACGATCGTCACCATGTCGTCGAAGCCGCATTCAAGGCGCTCGGTATGGCGCTTCGCGACGCCATGTGTGAATCGGGGGCGGGGGCGGGGGCGGGGGCAGTCTTCAGCACGAAAGGCGCGGTCGATCTCGAGGTGCGGCGATGACGTTGACTCGGAGGTTGATCGTTTGCCTCGACGTCGCCGGCGATCGCGTGGTGAAAGGCGTACGCTTCGCTGATCTGCGCGACGTCGGCGATCCGGTTGCACTGGCTGGCCGCTACGAAGCCGAGGGCGCCGACGAGATCGTGTTCCTCGACGTCTCGGCGAGCATCGAGGAGCGAAAGACGCTGCTGGAATGCGTGCGTCGCACCGCTGAGCGGCTCTTCATACCACTCACGGTGGGCGGCGGGATACGCTCGGCGGAGGATGCGTCGGCAGCGTTGCGGGCCGGCGCGGACAAGGTCGGCGTCAACACCGCGGCAGTCGCGAGGCCGGAGTTGCTGAGCGAGATGAGCGCGCAATTCGGCGCGCAATGCGTGGTGGCCAGCATCGACGCCAAGCGAGTGGCAGACCGATGGGAGGTGTACGTGCGCGGCGGATCGACGCCGACAGGGTTGGACGCGGTCGAATGGGCGCGGGAGTGCGTCGACCGAGGCGCGGGCGAGATCCTGCTCACGAGCATCGACCGGGACGGCACGCGGGCGGGATACGATCTGGAGCTCACGCGGGCCGTCGCCGAATCGGTTCCGGTGCCGGTCATCGCGTCGGGCGGCGCAGGCTCGGCCGATCACGTTCGAGACGCACTCGTCTGCACGGGCGCGGACGCCGCGCTCCTCGCCGGCATCCTGCACGACGGTGAGCTCACAGTGCAGTCGATCAAGAATGCGCTGGCCGATGCGGACATCGCGATGAGGATTTCCGCATGAGCGACGAACCCTCTCTCCTGCTCGAGGCCGTCGCCGACGTTGCGCGATCGGCTGGCCGGGTCGCGCTCCGGTACTTCAAGTCGGCGCTGTCAATCGAACGGAAGCAGGACGGGTCGCCGGTCACGATCGCTGATCGTTCGGCGGAGGAGTTCGCACGCGAGTGGATCGGCGCGCGTTTTCCGCGTGACGGAATCGTGGGCGAGGAGTTCGGCGTCGTGCGAACGAGTGCGGCTCGCCGCTGGATCATCGATCCGGTGGACGGCACCAAATCGTTCGTGCGCGGCGTGCCTCTGTGGGGCACGCTCGTGGCGGTATGCGAGGGCGACGACGTGCTGGCCGGAGCGGCGTATTTCCCCGCCCTCGATGAACTGCTCGCCGCGGCGGTCGGACGCGGCGCGTGGTGGAACGGCGCCCGGTGCAGCGTATCGACGGTGGGCGCGGTCGAGGAGGCGACGGTCGTCACGACCGATCATCGGTTCCCGGGAACACCGGAGCGCCGCGCGGGATGGAATCGCCTCGCCGACCGCTCAGTGGTCGCGCGCGATTGGGGCGACTGCTACGGGTATTCGCTCGTAGCGACGGGACGCGCCGAGGTGATGATCGATGGCGTGCTCTCGGATTGGGACGCCGCCGCGCTGTTTCCGGCGATTCGCGAGGCGGGCGGCGTGTTCACTGACTGCAGGGGTCGCGTGACGCCGTTCGGAAAGAGCGCGGTGGCGACGAACGCCGCGTTGGCGCGCGAAGCACGCGCGCTGCTCGACGTTCCATATCCTGGAGGCGCCGAGTGAGCGGGCGACTGACTCTCGACATTGGCGCGCTGAATTTTGAAAAGGGCGGCGGTCTGGTGACCGTGGTGGCGCATGACGCGCGCTCGGGCGCGGTGTTGATGGTCGCCTTCGCGGATCGGGAAGCGTTGGAACGAACGATCGCGACGGGAGAGATGCACTATCGCTCGCGAACCCGCGGTCTCTGGCACAAGGGCGAGACGAGCGGCAACACGCAACGCGTTTTGTCGCTCGCCGCGGACTGCGACGGCGACGCGGTGCTCGCGCGCGTCGAATCGGCCGGTCCGGCGTGCCACACCGGTTCCGCGTCGTGCTTCGGCACAGCCGCATTCGAGGGCGACACGCTGTCGTCGCTCGATCGCGTGATCGCCGCGCGGGCGGAGGAGCGTGATACCTCCTCGAGCTACACGCGGCGCCTTCTCGCCGACCGCAACCTTCGGCTCAAGAAGCTCGGCGAGGAAAGCGCCGAGCTGGTGCTGGCACTGGCGGATGGTGATCGCGAGCGCGCGACGAGCGAAGCGGCCGACCTTCTATACCACACGCTCGTCGCCCTGCGCGCGCTCGGCATGGGTCTGGACGACGTTCGGCGGGTTCTCGAGGATCGCGCGCGGCACGCCTCGCCGTGAACGGAGCAGCGGCCGTCAACTGATTCGACGCAGCAGTCGGCGGACACGCACGAGGTTGGCGTCGAATTGCGTTTGATGCTCCTGCGCGAGCGAGGCACGAATCGCGACCAGCGTTTGGCGCAGCACGGCGACACCGGAACGCCGCGATGCGCGCAGCTCGCGCATCGCGGCCCGGGCCGCGGCGGTGTCGTGTTGCTGTCTCGCGGTGCGTAGCGCGACGCGGATCGGTTTCGCGGAATCGGCGATCGCCTTGAACTGCGGCGCGTATGTTTTGCGCACGGTCGCGATGCCGGATTTCTCGGCGTCGGTCAACTGGATTCCACGGAGCGACGCGCGGACGACGCGCGCGACGGGACCCGGCCGCGGCTTGGCGCTCGTCTGTTCGGGTGTTTGGCCTATCGAAGCAGCGGCGGGCATTGCCACAAGCGCGCCTGTCAGGATTGCGAGCAGCTTGCGCACGGATCCTCCAATTCGCGAGTAAAGGCACGCGACAACAGCGAGCCTGCCGTGCAGACGGACCGGCGGCTCGGCTGTTAATCGGAGAGTTGAATTTTCAGGGAAAGGCGGACGCGCGCGTAAGGGAACTCGGAATGCTCATGCCGATCGCGACGCACGCGAGCCGTCGGAGCGCCGGTCGGACACCGGCGCTCCGTAAAACGATTACGGGCGCCCCGGACCCGGCCGGACAGCAGGTGCACCCGCCTGCACAGCGGTGACGGCCTCCCCTGCACCGTCCTTGAGAATTCGCTGACGCGCGAGGTAGGTCTCGCCGTCGGTGATCCAGGCCGGTGCAGGCTCGCCTTTGAGATAGTGGCCGAACCACTCGAGCTGGCGGCGCAGATAGTCCGCCTGGCTTTCTGGACGCGCGACATTGTGATTCTCGCCCTCGTACACGAGATACACGACGTTCTTCCCGAGTCGCCGGCCGAAGTTGTAGAGCTCCTGGCTTTGGAAGGAGTTCACGTTTCCGTCCGCGTCTCCCTCCTCGAGCAGGAGCGGCGTGTGCAGCGAGTCGACTGCGTAGACCGTGGAATTGCGGATGTAGGCCTGGGGGTCGTCCCAGAGCGGAACTTCCATGCGCTCCTGGCTCGTCTCGTAGTGGCCGGTCTCGGGCAGGCCCGAGTTGCCCGACGTGTAGCCGTACATGCTGATGAGGTCCGTGAGCGGCGCACCAGCGATGGTCGCGGCGAAGATCCCCGCGTTGTGCACGGCGTAGAACGCCGACTGATATCCACCCCACGAGTGGCCCATGTTGCCGACGTGCGCGGCGTCGATGTCCGGCACCTTGCTCAGCACTTCGCGCACGGCGGATGTGACGCAGTCGAGGCCGGAGTATCCGGGATTGCGCTTCTGGAACACGATGTCAGGGCGCAGAACGAAGTATCCGTTCTGGCTGAACACGGACGTGTTGTACGGATTTCGCTCGTTGGGCGTGACGTACTGGTGGAAGCCCTGCGAGAGCTTCTCATAGTAGTAGACCACCATCGGGTACTTCTTGCCCGGCTCGTAATTCGCCGGGTAGGTGAGCATCATCTGGAGCTTGTCGCCGCGCTGGTTGGTGTAGTCCATCAGCACCTGCCTGCCCCACGCGTAGTCGCTCTGGAACGCGTTCGTGTGCGAGACGGGCCTGGCCTCGAAGCTCGGGCCGGCCACGTAGTAGTTCGGCGACTCCTCGAACGCTTGCTGCTCGAAGATATAGACGTCGGCGCTCTTTGCCTTGCGAAGTCCCGTCACCATCCTGTCGAGCCAGACCGTCCGCTTGGCCGGCTGGCCGATGGACAGCCGCGCGTACCCGCTCTTCTTGTCGTACTCACCGGTGGCGGAGAGCATGAGGGGTTTGGAAACGTCGATCGTGTGCGACTCGCTGCCCGGCTGGCAGGGCGTGGACCGCTGTGCCGCCGCGAATCCTCCACGTCCACCGCCGGGGCCGAAACCGCCGCCGTCGGTGACGCAGCGGTAAACGGTCGAGTCCTCGCGACCGCGCGTAAGGCGGACGGGCTTGGACCCATCGAGGTTCACCTGCCACAGATCAAACCGATCGTACAGCAGCACCGATTTCTCACCGGTCGTGAATCCGGCCAGGCCGTAGGCCCGCCGCTCGGGGACGGGATGGTCGTCTTCGGCGTTCACGAACGTTCCGCCAACGCTGCCCGAGAGGTTGGAGCGCGCTCCCGTGCTCAGGTCGAGCGACCACCACTGGTCGCCCTGCTGATACACGGCGTAGCGCCCGCTGGGACTGAGCGATGCGCCATAGAGCGACTTGCTGAGGACTTTCTCACGCTTGCCGCTCTCGAGATCGACTCGGTACACGTCGCGATAGGGCCGGCCCGACATGGTCTCTCGGACGTACGGAGCATCGTCGACCGCGAGCGCGGCCGCGCCATTCTCGGATAACTGCAGGGTCTCGAGCGGATCGGCCGACAGGCGGGTGATCGCGGGCGCCCCGACGCGCCAGGCGACGAGCGTAGTACGCTGCCGATCCTGATTGCCGTTTACCTCTTGCTGATGGAACTCGCGAAGGTCCTTCCAGTGCCAGACCTGCACACGGGCCGGCGGCAACTCGCCCGGCGCGCGGCGGATCGGCACGATTTTGAGCTCGCGCGGCGCGATGCCGAAGAACAGCCGGCTTCCATCGTCCGACCACTCGAGCCGACGATAGGAAGCGACGCGCTGTTCCTTGGGGAACGCCGCGTCATTCGAGAAGTCGTATAGGGCCTTCGCCCCCGGACCGCCGACACTGCTACCGAGCCCACGCCAGGCGATGACGACATAGCTCGTGTCGACGTACTCGCTGTCGGGGCGGCTGCGCATCGCCGCGAGGTCGTGGCTGTGCTCGCGCCACTGAATCCCGGTGTAGAGACTGGTGCTCGCGTCGAGCGACCGAATGGCGCCGTTTCGCACATCGAGCAGCTGAATGCCGTTCCCGGTTCGCCCGTCGACATCGACTGTCATGGCCAACAATTGGCCGTCGTCGCTCCACGATTGCTCGGCGACGTTGCCAAAGGTCAGGTCGGCGCCGGCCACCAAGTCGCGGACGATGACGTCCGCGCCGCGGCGACCGGGCACGCCGTACCGGCGCAGCACGACGTGCGAGCCGTCATTGCTCAGCGAGTACGACTGCACGTCGTCGAACACCGTCGTCGCGCCCGAGCGCAGATCGACAACACCGAGTTTGTTGTGATTGGCGGGGGCCGGTGCGGCGCCGTTCGCCTGCCCGGCTCCGCCACCACGTCCACCGCGTCCACCACGACCGCCAGCTCCAGCCGTGTCGGGAACGATGGTATAGAGCAGCCGGCGACCGTTCGCCGAGAATTGCGGGTTGGTAGACGATGACGCGGTCTGCTCCTTGTCGCCGTCAACCGCTCGATAGCGAACCTCCGTGCTACCGTTTCCTCGGCGGAAATCATACGCGATCCATTTCCCATCGGGAGAGATCGCGCCGCTGCCGAGTGTCTCCCACTTGGCGTAGTCGGCGCTGGTCAGCGTCGGTTTGCCGACAGCGTGTGGCTGCTGCGCCTCGGTGCGGGAGATCGGCGCAAATGCCAGCGTGACTACCGCGAGCAGGTGAAGCGGGCGGGGGCACTTCATGGACGCCTCGAGAGAAGAGTCGTTGTCGATGACATCATACGTTTCGACACGCCGATTCTCAATTGCGAAACCGAACAGCCCGCGGCCAGTGGTCGCGGGCTGTTCGGAATGTGAACCGGAACCGCTCGAACTCGTGCTATGCGTTGCGATCGAGACAGCCGGTGAACTGCGGGTTGACGCGCTCGGCGTCCGGCACCGGGAACGACGTGTCGCTTCCGTAGTTGCCGCCCTTGTAGTGGTCGCCGGTCGGGAAAACCTTGTCCTGCGAGCGACCATACTGCCGGACGAGACGCCGCAAATCGCTCAGACGCTGGCCACGGGCGAATTGCCAAAGCGCCTTTTCGCGGAAGAAGAGATCGATCGCCGCGTCCTTGTTCCCTGGCGTTGGCAGCGCGGCCATCGTAAGGGGCTGGAAGTTTGCGATCTTCGGCGGCGCCGTGCGCAAGGCATTGAGGATGGTCATCATGCCCGCAAAGTCGCCGGCGCTGAGCTTCGCTTCCGCCTCGATCAAACGCGCGTCGATGCCGGATACCATCGGGATGGGGTCGTCGCGACCCTTGTAGACCTGCTGAATGAACAGCGGCGTCGATCCATCCTCGGAAGAAAGCTTGGCGTCGGTGCCTTTGAGAATCGGCACGCGCGGATCGTTCAACGAGGCGAACGGAATGACGTTGAACGTTCGGACCGTCTTGCCGAGGTATGTCACGGTGCTGTCGCCGACCGACATGCGGGAGATCGAGTTGTTGAGAATCCAGAGTCCCGAGTCGTCGTTGTTGGTCGATGCCTGGGTGATGAACAGGTACTGGTAGTTCGACGGGATCCCCGTTACCAGACCAGCCGCCTGCGGGAACTGGCCGCCCTTGTCGACCAGGATGCGGGCCTTGACGATGAGCGAGGCGTTGCGCACGGCGACACTGTTCGAGTCGACTGCCGCCCCGACGATCGTCAGCGCGCTATCGATGTGCGACAACGCGATGTCGAACACTTCCGCATAGGTAAACGGCTTGAAATCTGGCGCCGAGTAGTCGACGACACCGCGGTCGTTGGAGCCGAGCGGGATGCCGTTGCAGAAGTTCTCGGCGAGGGTCATCTCGATGAAGGCCAGCGCCATGTGCAACTCGCCGATGTCCGCGGTCTTCTGCGGCTCGAACTGCTGCTCGGCGGCGATCGCATCGCGAATGTAGCCGCGGGCCTGGGTCAACCGGGTATAGTCGCTGACCGTGTTGTCCGGACTCATCGTGCGCGCGTCGACGTCGTTTTGCGAGTTCTGGAAGTCCGAATTCATGAACTCGTCCGACATCAAACCCGACGCTTCCCAGATCGACGAGCCGGCGAATCCCGTCGGGGCGGGGTCGGCGTAGACGCGCTTGAGCGCACCCATCGCTCCGACTTTTAGCGCCGCCGCCGCCGCCGGCGAGCCGACAGCGGATTGATCGACGATGCCGGGGTTCTGTGGCTGCAGCAATTCATCTTTCCAGTTCGCGCACGCGGCGAGAAGTGTCGCCGCGGCGCACAGCGCGATCGCCCATCGAGCGCGATTCGTAGCGTTGTGCATGAGATCGTCCTCGATTGGGGGTTAGTACTTCAGGTTGAGACGGAGCGTGAAATAGGTCGGCGCTCCGGTGGTCTGGAACTCGTTCTGCGCCTCCGTCTGCGTGGTCCCGTAGTTCGCTTCGGGATCGATGCCTGTCCACGACGACCACGTATGGAGATTGCGCGCGCCGAAGACGACAGTCGAGCCATTGGAGGCACGCAGCCGATCCGTCACGAGCTTCGGCAGCTGCAGCGTCGCCGAGAATTCACGGAACTTCCAGAACTGATCGCTCACGAAATAGCCGGCCGACGACTTATAGTTGACGCCGCCGACCGTGGTGCCGTAGGTCTTGGCGATCGCCGCCGCCTGCCGATCGAGCGGAGCGTTGGGGTCCTGCGTATCGCGGCAAGCGAACGGGCTCGTGTTGCACTGGAAGTTGTTCGCTCCGTCGAGAATGCTGTTCCCACCCTTGTAGTCGAACAGCGCCTGAACGCGCAGCCGACGGTTGAACAAATCGAAGCCGTTGACGACCGAAATGATGTCGCGCGGAACACGGTAGCCGAACGAGGCGAAGTTGGGATCGACGTGCACCTCGCTGCGTTGCAGGATGCCGTCGCCATTCTCGTCCTTGTACGTATACGGCCGATACCACTGCTCGAAGATCGGATGGCCGGCGATCTCGCGCGCCTGACCACTCGTGCTGCCGCTGTTGACGATCAGACATGCGACGGTCGGTCCGCTCGGCAGCGTGCAGGTGCTGGAGACCGAGCCCAGGTCGACGACCTTGTTGCTGAAATGCGACCCGCTGACGAGAACGTCCCAGCCGAAGTTCCGGCGCTGCAGCAGTTGCGCGTTGATCTGCGCTTCGTGGCCCCAGCCCTTGGTGGAGGCCACGTTGAGCAGCGGTGTGAGCTGCGAGGCAGCCGACGACGGCGAAAGGCTGACCTGCACGAGGGCGTCGCTCGTCTGCTTCGTCCAGAACGTGTACTCGAAGTGCACGCGGTTGTTGAGCAACTGCGCATCGAACCCGCTCTCGAGCTCGGCCGACCGCTCCGGCTTGAGGTTCGCATTGCCCGGTTGGCTCGCGGTCAATCCGGATACGTCCTGCTCCTTGCTATCGGTGCGCCCAGTGAGCGCCACGGTACCCGGCGAGTAAGTCACGAGGGCGTCCGTCGGCCGCGGCTGGACGCCGCTCGCGCCGTAGGCGCTCCGGAACCGGAACTGGTTCAGCCACGAGTAGCGCGGGAAGAAGGACTCGTCGGACAGAATCCATGACACACTCAATTTCGGGTAGTACACCTGCTGGAAGTTCGTACCGAACGCGCTGTTCTGGTCGGTCCGGATGGCGCCAGTGACGAACAGCCGGTCGCGGAAGCCGGCCTGCTCCTGCACGTAGAGGCCGAGCGTCTTGACCGCGGTCGGCTGCCGCTGGGAGGCGTCACGAATGCTGGCCGAAGAGACCGTCGACGCTCCCGGCGGCAGGGTCGTGCCGTTGGTGTTGGCGAAGTCGTTCTCCTGATTGACGTAGTCGGCGCCGACGGTCGACTTGAGATTCATCCAGGCGCGCGGGTCCCACGATGCAGTGGTCGTGACCTTTGCGGAGAAGTTGCGCTCTCTGGATTGATTGTCGGTCACGCGCCCTTGTTTGGCGGTGGCGCTCTGCGGCGGGCATTCCGTCAGCCGACACAGTTGGAAGAAGTTGATCGACGAAAAATCGACACCGGCGGTCGCGTCGCTTTGCAGCCATGTCAGCGGCCGCCACGTTCCCGTGGAGCTTCCGGTGAAACGCTGCACGCCGGAGTTCTGTGTGACCTGCATGATGTCGCCTGGCGCCCACTGATAGGCGTCGTGAAGGGGGACGCCGTCGGTCTGCAGCGGATCCTTGTCCAGGCCGCACGGCTTCACGCCACCAGGGCAGCCCTTGTAGCCGTAGTTCTGAATACCCACGTAGTAGAGCGCGATGATCAGATCGCTCTCCGGCGGAATGCGATTGTAGAGTTGCGTGAAGCCGCTGGTCAGGTTCAGATCGAACTTCGGACTGAGCGACGCGGACAGATTGCCGCGGAAGGAGGCGCGCTGCTGCGCCGAGGGGTGGCGCCACTCGTCGCGCACGTTCACGTGCATCGAGTCGAAGCGCGCGACCTCGAAGCCCTGCATCTGGATCGGGCCGGTCTCGTTGTCGAGGTCGGCGCTTGCGAAGAATCGGACCGCGTCGTTGCCGCCGCTCACGTTCCCGCCGAACAGGCTCCCGTGACCGAGGTGCACGAACGTGTTCTCGGGGTCCTTCATATAGTTGTAACTCGTCACGCTGTCGGACTGGCACGTGCCGGTCGGATTTTGCGGCGTGATCATCGACGAGAGCTGACAGCGAATGACCTTTCCGGTCTTCGGATCATGGCCGAAGTTGGCGTACATGGCCTGGTACGGCACGCGATCGTCGACCGTGCGGCCTTCGGCGGTCCAGTTCCAACGAGTGCTGCCGGCGCGGCCCTTCCGCGTGGTGATCACGACGACGCCGTTCGCCGCGTCGGTGCCGTACAGCGTCGCGGCCGACGGGCCTTTGACGATCTCGATATCCTCGATCTCTTCGGGGTTGAGCGAGTTGAGAAGCGAGAACCCGACATCGGTGCCGGATCGCAATCCGTCGGCGGCATAGCGAACGCCATCGACGATCCAGATCGGCGCGTTGTTCAGGCTGATCGATGACACGCCACGAATGCGAACGGTGGGCGCCCCACCGAGCTCCGTGCCCGGCAGCAGCGTCACGCCAGGCGACTTGGCGATCAGCAGATCGCTGAGGTTGTGCGTCGGGACGTTTTCGACCCGGTTCGGCACGTCACCGAGCGTCGATACTGCATTGCCGAGCTCCACTCGACGCTGCTGGCCGGTGGCCGTGGTGACGACCTCCTCGAGCTGCGCGATGGCGACGTTGAGGGTGAAGTCCGCGGTGGTCGTCTGGCCGGTCACCACTGTCACCGCCTTCTTCTGCGATTGGTAGCCCACGCGCAGCACTTGAAGCTGCTCGTTCCCCGCGGGCGCGTTCCGGAGAGTGAACTTCCCATCCTCGGCCGTGGTGGTCGCCAGCGTCGTTCCGATCACGAGGATGCGCGCATCGACCAGCGGCTGTCCCGTGCCCGTCGCGGTCACGCGACCCGTTATGGTGCCCTGCGCCGCAAGCGGCATTGCCGCGGCCAGTAGCACGAACGCGGCAGTCAATACACCGCGTGATCTCCAGCTCCCAAAATCCATGATATCATCTCCTCCGGAGAGATCGTGCACGGAACGATCAGTAAGCCCTGCGGGCGCGATCTGCGTCTGCAGCGTCGCGCGCCAGCATGCTCGGTGCTGTTGGACTTCCGCGCGACTCGCGGATCGGTGGTAGAGTGGCGTCGAGCGACGGAGGCTAAGGACCCGCCTGGACAACGTCAAGAACCGCTCGGCTTCACGGTTTCGTCACATGCAAGATTCCAGAACGGAATTCGCAGGGCGCCGGTAAGGCGCTATGTCTTAGACGACAGCGTGGTCACTGGTGCTGGGCCGAGCCGGCGCGCATCTTCGCTCGTGCTCGCCCCGCCCACAGCGCACCTCCATAGCGAGGAGAACTCGATGCTCTCTGATGTCTTCCGCCGCTGGCCGGCCGTTGCCGCCGCGACGGTGTTGGCGTTCGCCGGAATCGCCCACCCGGCCTCGGCGCAGACGACCAAGCCGCTCCCGAGTCCGGAGACCGTGTTCGGGTTTCCGGTCGGGGCCGATTACAAGTTGTTTACCTACGACCAGTCCATCGACTACTTCAAGCGCCTCGCGGCTGCAAGCAACCGGATCAGGCTGATCACCGTCGGCAAGACGTCGTTTGGCAAGCCGTGGACGGCGGCCATCATCTCGTCGCCGGCCAACCTCGCCAGACTCGATCAGATCCGCGCCGTGAACATGCGACTCGCTCATCCCGAAGGAGTGACCGACAGCGCGGCGCGGAGGCTCGCGTCCCAGGGGCGTGCCATCGTCGACATCAGCGGCGGGCTTCACGCGTCGGAGATCGCCGGCTCGCAGCATACTCCGCAGGTCGCGTACGAGCTGTTGTCGCGCGCCGCCGAGCCAAACATGAAAGCGATCCTGGACAGCGTGGTGTTCTTTCTCTGGCCATCGATCAACCCGGACGGTCAGGACATCGTGGTGAACTGGTGCCGCGCACGCGACGCCAATCCCGGCCAGCCGGCCGCGCCGATGGAGCTCTACCAGAAGTACGTCGGCCACGACAACAATCGTGATTCGTACATGCTGAACGTGATCGAGTCGCGAGTCATCCAGCGCACGTGGCGGGAGTGGGAGCCGGACATCATCTACGTTCAGCATCAGTCGTCGCCATTCCCGACCCGCATCTGGCTGCCGCCGTTCGCCGATCCGGTCGGACTTCGCGTGCCGCCGATCATGGCGCGCGAGGTCAACGCAATCGGCACTCGGATCGCCGAAGAGCTGGACGCGAACGGCCAGCCGGGCGCGGTGTCGCAACTCGAGACGTACGACGCCTGGTATCCGGGTTACATCGACTACATGCCGATGTATCAGAACATCGCCGCGTGGTGGACCGAGACGCAGGGCGGAAATTGCGCGACGCCACGCACGACGACGGTCGACAGTCTTCCGCCGGCGTACCGCGACCTGAGACCGACTTCGCTCTACGTGAGCCCGTGGGCCGAGGGAACATGGGGACTGCGCGACGCCGTGAACTACATGGTGACGGCCGATCTCGCGACGCTCAACTACGCCGCGAAGTTCAAGACCGAGCTGTTGTACAACCGGTACCAGGCGGCGCGCAACACGATCGCGCAATTCAGAAAGAGCCCGCCATACGCGTACATCATTCCGCAGACTCAGTACGATCCCGTGGCGCCCGCCGAGCTGCTGCAGCGGATGGCGTTCATGGGAGTGCGCGTGAAGCAGCTCGGCCGCGACGCTGCGTACAACGGAACGACCTACCCCAGGGGGACGTGGGTCATTCCGATGGACCAGGAATTCGCGCAACTCGTTCGCGAGCTTTTCGAGCCACAGAAGTATCCCGACCTGGGCGACGACACGCCGTACGACGCCGCGGGCTGGACGCTGCCCTATCAAATGAATGTGAAGGTCGTCGAGGCGCAGTCACCGCTGCCGGACGATTTTCGAAATGCGCTCTTGGCCATTCAGGGAAAGCCGGTCGACTGGCACACTGATCCGGACGAGCCGTTCACGACGAACGCTCAAGCGGCGGGCATCGTCCCCTTGCCGGGTGAGATCACCGGCAGCGGCGATCTGCTCCTCCTCGATCCGGCGCAGAACAATTCGTTCAAGCTGATCGCCCGCGCGCTTGCGGCTGGTGCCACGCTGCGCTACGCACCGGCCTCCGCAGGGGGAAGCGCCGGCGCACGGTACGTCGTGGCGGGCTTGGACCCCGCAAAGGCGGACGCGTGGGTCAAAGAGCTGTTCGTGCACGCCGAGCGCGCGTCCGCCGCGGCCGTGCCGGGTTTGACCGCCGCTCCGACACGATTCGCCATCTACAAATCATCGCCCGGCGTGATGGACGAAGGATGGACCGAATGGCTGCTGGACACCTACGGCTACAAATACGCGTTGCTCACGCCGACGGACGTTCGCGCCGGTAACCTGGGCGCTCGCTTCGACGTAATCGTCACGGCGTCGCAGGGCATTGGTGGTGGCGGACGTGGTGGCCGGGGTGGTGGCGGTGGGGCGGGCGGCGGCGGTCGCGGTGGTCGCGGCGCGGCGGCCGACAGCGCGACGGCGGAAGAGGTCCGCGCGCTCGACGAGTTCGTACGCGGCGGCGGAACGGTCGTCGCGTGGAATCAGGGGGCGACGTCACTGGCAACGGCGCTGCGGCTGCCGGTACGAAACGTGGTTGCGGGGGTCAATCGACGGGACTTCTTCACCGGTGGATCGATCATGCAGGTCGTCACCGATCCCACTCAGCCGGTGATGGCCGGTATGCCGCCGCGCGCCGACGTGTTCGTGTTCAACAGCCCCGTGTTCACGACGACGGACGGCTTTAACGGGTCGGTGCTCGCCAAGTTTCCCTCGGACGTGTCACCGCTCCGGTCGGGCTTTTTGAACGGCCAGCAGTACATGCAGGGGTTTGCCGCCGCGCTGGATGTGAAGCACGACCGTGGCCACGTGGTGCTGCTCGGCTTTCAGCCGCAGTGGCGCGGGCAGCCGACGGGCACGTTCCGGACGGTGTTCAATTCGCTGTTCTTCGCGCGCGATATCGCGGATCAGGCGAAACCGATGCCCGATTTCTGGGTGCCGCCGCCGATTCCGAGCGCGAAATCGGACACCGCAGGGTCGCGAAGACCTTGAGTGGGGGGCTGAAAGCGGTGATCTTGTTCAAGGGCATCCGACCCGCCGCTCGAACCGAGCGGCGCGAGCACGGCCGCCCACCCCGCGCGCGTAGCTCAGCTGGATAGAGCGTCGGCCTCCGGAGCCGAAGGTCACAGGTTCGAATCCTGTCGCGCGCGTAGGAGGGCTCGAGGGTTGGTGGGTTCGAGGGCTCGAAGGCTGGGTGACTGGAGGCAGGGCTTGTCGATTAACGAGCCCTCGAGCCCCTCGATCAACGAGCCCTCGAGTCCAACCCTCCAACCCTCCAACCCGGCCCGGCCCAGCCCTTGCTCTGCTCAGCTCGGCCATGCCACATCGGGTCAGCTGGAAAGATCTGAGCATCGGGCTCGCGGCGGCTGGTGCCGTCGTGATCGTTGCCGTGCTGATCCTCACGTTCGCACGTGTGGGCGCCCTGCACGGCAAGACCTTCCGGCTCTTCGTCACGACCGATGCCGCGCGCGGGGTGATTCGCGGGACCGAAGTCTGGCTCGACGGGCAGAAGGTCGGGCTCGTAAAGGCCGTGGACTTCCAGCCGGTGTCCAAGTCCCCCAGCGAGCGACTCGTTCTCGCCCTCGACGTCGTCGACGACGTTCGACAGGACATCCGAGCGGATTCGAGAGTGACGATCCGGTCTGGCGCAACGCTCATCGGCGACCGAGTGGTGTATATGAGTGGTGGCACCGCCGCGGCTCGGGGGCTGGCCGATGGGGACACCATTCGCGCCGCGGAGAGCGACGTCGAGTCCGTCATGTCGGACGCCACGCTGGCCGCACGCGAGTTCCCGGCGATCGTGGCGAACGTCAAGCTGCTCGGCGCCCAGATTCGATCCGCGGAGGGAACGGTCGGCGCTTTCCTAGGAGAAGGCGGCGGAGCGGATATGCGGGGCGTCCAAAGCAACACCGAACGCCTGATGACGAGGCTTCAAACATCCGACGGGACGTTCGGTTTGGCGCTCGGCGGCAGGTCGACACTGCAGCAGCGAGCGGAACACGCAATGGCCGAAGTGGATTCCATTCGCAAGCTCCTCTCCTCGGATCAACACTCGCTCGGCCGGTTCCGGCGAGATAGCACGCTGACTCGCGAGATCGCCAGAACTCGGCTCGAGCTGCTCGAGGTCAGGCGATTGGCGAGCAGCCCGACGGGCACGATCGGCAGGCTTCATGCGGATTCAGCGATCACGATCGGAGTGCGGCACAACCTCGCGGCGCTCGACTCCCTCATGGCGGACATCAAGAAGCATCCCCTGCGCTACATCGCCTTCTAGGCCGCAGCGCCCTTGACCCTCTTTCGCGGCACAGATACCTTCGCATGCACTTCGGATCCTCGCTTCGCCCGCCGCATTCGCCGCGGCGCCTGCGCGTAGCTCCGCCTGCAGCCGATATCGCGCGGCAGCAGCCCGAGCCTCTTGCCCCCGCCCCCGCCCCCGCCCCCCCGCTCCCGCCCGGTCCCTCGCGCTCCTCTACTTCCATTCCTTCACCCGCCGCTGGACAGGTGACGCCTGCCGGTGTCGTTGGCACGTCCGTGAACATCGCAGAGCTGAAGCGCAAATCCATTCCCGAGCTGCAAGCGATGGCCGCCGCCCATGGCGTCGACCAGGGCGACGGACTGCGAAAACAGGATCTCATCTTTCGCATCGAGCAACAATTGCTCGATGAGAACGTCGTGCTCACCGGCGAGGGTGTGCTCGAGATCCTGCCCGAGGGCTACGGCTTTCTGCGAAGCCAGGATTGGAACTACCTCTACGGGCCCGACGACATCTACGTCTCGCCGTCCCAGATCAAGCGGTTCGATCTGCGTACCGGCGACACCGTTTCCGGACAGGTCCGTCCGCCCAAGGAGTGGGAGCGGTACCTCGCGTTGCTCAAGGTGGAGTCGGTCAACGGCGACGCGCCCGAGGTAGCCAAGGCGCGCATTCCGTTCGACAACCTGATGCCACGCTATCCGGAAGGGCGACTCCGCCTGGAGACGAAGGACGGCGACATCAGTATGCGCATCATGGACCTGATCGCGCCGATCGGCAAAGGGCAGCGCGGGCTCATCGTGTCACCTCCGCGCGCCGGCAAGACGATCCTGCTGCAGAAGATCGCGAACGCGATTCGGGAGAACCACCCGGAAGTCACGCTGATCATCCTGCTGATCGACGAGCGGCCGGAGGAAGTGACCGACACGATCGCCAACGTCGATGCCGAGGTGATCGCGTCGACGTTCGACGAGGAGGCGTCGCGGCACGTTCAGGTGTCGGACATGGTGATCGAAAAGGCCAAGCGCCTGGTCGAGAGCGGCAAGGACGTCGTGATCCTGCTCGACTCGATCACCCGCCTGGCGCGCGCGCACAACGCGGTGACGCCGCAGTCGGGCAAGATCCTGTCGGGCGGCGTGGACGCGAAGGGGTTGGAGAAGCCCAAACGTTTCTTTGGCGCCGCGAGGAACGTCCAGGACGGCGGCTCGCTCACGATCATCGCCACCGCGCTCATCGAGACGGGCTCGCGGATGGACGAGGTGATCTTCGAGGAGTTCAAGGGCACGGGCAACATGGAACTGGTGCTCGACCGCAAGATCGCCGAGCGGAGAGTGTATCCTGCGATCGACATCGGTCGTTCTGGTACGAGGAAGGAAGAGCTGCTGTTCACCCAGGAAGAGCTCAATCGCGTCTATTTGCTCCGAAACTTCTTGGCCGACATGCCCGAGCCTGAAGCGATGGAATTTCTCATCAAGCAGATGTCGCGATCGAAGAACAACAAAGAGTTCTTCCAGCAGATGGTGAATGGATGAACTCGAGGGCTGGAGGGACTCGAGGGCTCGAAGGCTAGAGGGACTCGAGGGCTCGAAAGACCGGCCTCGCAGCCCGTCGAACCGTCGAACCTTCGAGCCCTCGAACCTTCGAACCCCTCGAGCCCTCGAACATGCCCAACCGCGGCCGACTTTTGGCGATCGACTACGGCGAGCGTCGCATTGGATTGGCGATCAGTGATCCAACCGGCACCATCGCATCGCCTGTGGGCGCGATCGTGCGGCGCGCCGGAAAGCGGCCGCCGATCGCCGAAATCATTCGACGGGCGGAAGCGCTCGAGGCGCGCGGGTTCGTGATCGGCCTGCCGCTCGACGGCAACGGTGACGAGACGCCGCGATCCACCGAGGTGCGGGCAATCGCGCGGGAGCTCGAGCGTCGCACCGGAATGACCGCGGAGCTCGTCGACGAGCGGTACACGACGGCGGTCGCCTTGCGGTCGATTCGCGAGATGGGCGGCTCGACGCGGGGACGGAAAGGCGACGTCGACGCACTCGCCGCGAGCGTGCTGCTGCAGCAGGTGCTGAATCGTGCGAGCTGAGCGCGCGTGTCGTTCGCTGGCCGGCGCGGCGCTCGCGGCCTCGCTGTTGGCCTGTGGCAGCGGCGCCGGCAACGGCCCGGCGGTACGCGTGACGATTCCGCAGCATACGACGTTGGGCGTCGCCGCGGATTCGCTCGCGCGGGCCGGGGTGCTCCGCTATCCGAGTCTCTTTAGAATTTACGCATCGCTCAGGCATGGCGACCGCGGGGTCAAGGCGGGCACGTATCTGCTGCACAAGAACGCCGGCTGGGCGTTCGTGCTCGATGCATTGCGCGGCGGCAAGGGCATCGTCCACGTCGTAACGATTCCCGAGGGATTCTCGCTGAGCCAGATCGGTCCGCTGCTCGAGTCGCGGCTCGGCGTGCCGCACGACTCGGTCGAGGCCGCGGTCCGCGACACGGCGCTGCTTCACGCGCTCGACATCCCGACACCGACGCTCGAGGGCTACCTCTTTCCCGACACCTACGTGTTCGCGGACAAGACCAGCGCGCGCGCGGCCATCGCCACGATGGTCCGGCGCTTCGATCAGGTGTGGCAGCCCGAGTGGTCGGCACGGCTCGACACGCTGCACCTCTCGCGCAACGACGTGATGGCACTGGCGTCGATCGTCGAGAAGGAAGCGAGGCTGCCGGAGGAGCGGCCGGTGATCGCGGCCGTCTACCTCAACCGACTGCGCGACCGGATACCACTGCAGGCGGACCCCACGGTCCAGTACGCGCTCGGCAAGCACGTGGCGCGCGTCTATTACAAGGATCTCGAGGTCGATTCGCCGTACAACACGTACAAGCACACCGGACTCCCGCCTGGCCCGATCGCGTCGCCGGGCAAACCGAGCATTGAGGCGGCGCTCTATCCGGCGAATGTGCCGTATGTGTTCTTCGTAGCGTTCCCAGACGGCCACCACGAATTCAGGCGCGACCTCAAGGGCCACGAACAGGCAAAGCTCGAGGCGCGCCGCGCCTGGGATTCAGTCGAGGTCGTCCGCCGGGCCGACACGTCGCGGTCGAGGTGAGCGCGACCGCCAGCGGAAGCTGACGTCGGGCACGCGCTCCCGCTGGCCGTCGCGCCGTCCACCGTACCGGCCGCGCTCGTGCTGCTGGACGTGCGTTCGCGCGAGCCGGTCGAGCACGGGCGGAAGCATCACGAGATCGATCAGGTCGGGATCGAACTGCTTGGCTCGACCGGCGCCGATGACTTCGACGGCCGTATCGAGACCCTGCCCGGGGCGATAGCGCCGGTTGTGGGTGAGTGCATCGAAGGTATCGGCAATGGAGACGATCCGCGCCTCGAGCGGGATGTTCGCGCCCTTGAGGTGCCGCGGATAGCCTTTGCCGTCCCACCGTTCGTGGTGCGACAGAACCCCCCTGGGTAGCTCGGGGTAGAAGGCAGCGAGCGGAGCCAGCACTTCGGCGCCACGCCGTGGGTGTGTGGCGATTTCCCGGCGCTCGGCTGGTGACAGGCCGGTGGGATCGTGGACGATATCGAACAGCGCTTCGTGAATCTTGCCGATGTCGTGAAACAGCGCGACGCGTTCGACGGCACGCTGTTGTCGCTCGTCGAGACCGGCAGCGTCGGCGATGACGAGTGCGTACGCCGCCACGCGACGGACGTGTTCGCCAGTCTGGGCGTCATTCGCCTCGATGGCGTTGAGCACTGTCTCGAGGCTGGCGGCGGCGAACCGTTCGATGGCTTGGCGGGCGCGCCGCTCACGCTGGGCCACGATGCCCGCGGCAACAGCGAGTGCGAGAGGGATCTGGGGTTTCATGCAGTGGATTGATGGAGTGGCGGACACCAGTCCCTACTCATATTTTGGGCCGGTCGCACCTTCGAAAGTCCTTCCCGTGAGCCAAGCCAAGGGACCACGCATGCGGTCGCGGTACAGCGGCGCTGTCCGCAAGCAGCTCGCCGTCGCGGGCCTGCTCGGCCTCCTGGCAATCCTCCCCTCGGCGGTGACTGCGCAAGGCACGCTTCGTGGCGTGGTCGTCGATTCGGCGAGCCGCGCACCCGTGCCGTTTGCCGACGTCAGCATCATCGCCCTGCACCTGGTCGCGCGTGCCGATAGCCTGGGACGGTTCACACTGAACAAGCTGCCGAAAGGTCCGGTCGAGGTATCGATTCGGCGCATCGGCTACGAGCCGCAGCGCGAGACGATGTTCCTGACCGGGGGCAGCAACGACTCCGTGTTGGTGACACTCGTCGCACAGCCCGAGGTTCTCTCGGCGATCGAGGTGTCGGCGGGCGAGCGCCGGCGCCGGCAAATGGTCGAGGATTTCTACGTGCGCCGCGCGCGCGGCATCGGCTCGTTCGTGACGCGTGAGGATCTCGAGGCACGCCACGCCAGGCTGGCGACCGACGCGCTGAACATGCCTGGTGTCTCGCTACAGCGCACGCGATACGGCATGACGGTCCGCTTCATGGGGACTGCGAAGATGCGGCGCGACTGCGAGCCAACGCTCTGGGTTGACGGCCAGCGGGCCCCCAACATGGAGCTCGACGAAATCCCGGTGAACGACATCGAGGGGATCGAGCTGTACCATGGACCGTCCACGACGCCAGCGCAGTTCTGGCAGGGAAACACGAGCAATGCCGGTTGCGGGACGATCGTAGTCTGGAGCCGGGTCCCGGGCATTTGACTGCGACGCGCCGGGGTCGCCGCGCGTCGGTCCTCGTTCCGGCAGGCGTCGCCCTCATCACGCTCGTCGCCTTCCTTCCAGTCCTCCACGACGGATTCGTGGCGTGGGACGACGATAAGAACTTCGTCGATAACCCGCTCTATCGCGGACTCGGCCCGGCACAGCTCCACTGGATGTGGACGACGTTCCACATGGGACACTACGTTCCGCTGTCGTGGATGACGCTGGGGCTGGACTACGAGCTCTGGGGGATGAACCCGTCCGGCTACCATCTCACCAATTTGCTGCTGCATACGGCGAGCGCCGTCGTCGTGTACTTCGTTGCGCGGCGGCTGATGGCAGAAGTGCTCGTGGGCCGCGGCGCCCGGCTGACCGCGGCCTTCGCCGCGCTGCTTTTTGCCGTGCACCCGCTGCGTGTCGAGTCCGTTGCCTGGGTAACCGAACGGCGGGACGTGTTGTCCGGCCTGTTCTACTTCTCGAGCATTCTCGCATACCTCAGGTGGCGCGATGCCTCGAGCAACCGGCGGTGGTATGTCGCCGCCCTCGCGCTATTCGCGGCGGCGCTGCTGTCGAAGGCGACTTCGATGACGCTGCCTGCCGTTCTGCTGATCATCGACGTATACCCGCTGCGGCGCATCGGCGGAGCGGTGGGTTGGTGGAGTGCGGCGGCGCGACGCGTGTACGCCGAGCTGGCGCCATTCGCCGTCCTCGCCGCGGGAACGGCGGCGCTGTCGATCGTCGCGCTGCATCCGCCCGCTCAGCTGGATTTTAGCCAAAAGCTCGCGGTGTCGGCGTACAGCCTTCTCTTCTACGTGTGGAAGACGATTGCGCCGACTGGCCTGTCGCCGCTGTACGAGATGCCGCAGCACGTCGACGCGACCGCGGCGAGATACGTGGCGGGGTCCGTGTTCACGGTCGCCCTCGTCGCAGCCGCGTGGCTCACACGGCGCCGCTGGCCCGGCGCGAGCGCGTGCGTCGCTGCTTTCGTCGTCGTCACAATGCCGATGCTCGGCGTCGTGCAGAACGGGCCCCAGATTTCCGCCGATCGCTACACCTACCTCGCCGCGCCGGCGCTGGCGATGCTCGCGGCTGGCGCATTGTGGTCGGCCGTTCGATTTCTCTCACCACAGCTCGTCGCAACGGGCGGATCGATCATCGTGCTCGCGTTGTCGTCGCTGACGTGGTCACAATCCACCGTATGGCGCGACTCGAAGACGCTGTGGTCGCGCGTCCTGGACGTCGACAGCACGTCGTCGATCGCGCAGAGTGCCATGGCGAATGTCTTGTACCGGGAAAACGACGTCGATGCAGGCATCGAGCACAGCCGCCGCGCAATCGAGATCGCGCCCGGCTACGCAGAGGCGTACAACGGACTGGGCGTGGGGCTGGCGCGCCAGGGCAAGGACACGGATGCAATCGCCCAATACGAGAAGGCGCTCGAGCTCAAACCCGTCTTCGACGACGCCGAAAACAACCTCGGGATTGTGCTCGCGCGCCAAGGCGACGTGACGGCCGCCATCCAGCACTACGAGCGCGCGCTCGAAATCAATCCGGGCAACTCCGATGCGCAGGTGAACTGGGGGAACGCATTGGTCCGCCTGAACAGGCCCCAAGATGCCATTGCGCACTATGAGGCCGCGCTTCGATTGCGGCCGGAAAACGCCGACGCGCATCACAACTGGGGCGTGGCTCTGGCGCGCCAGGGAAAGTTCGACGAAGCGATCGACCATTTCCGAGCCGCGATTGCGCTCGACTCGGCGCACGTCGAGGCGAAGGAGTACCTCACGCGCGCGACGGCGTTGAAGCGACAGCAGGAGGAACGGTTGCGGCGTTGACGTGGCGCTCGCGGATTGCCGTTTCTTGCAGCAGCTACCGCTTCACCACAACCTCGCTCGCCCCAGCCGGCACCGGCGTTCGCGTCACGTCTCCTCCCGGCCAGCGGACCCACACGGCGCTCGGCGGGCCCGCCAGCCCGAATACTTGCGCCGCCCCATTCTGCGACCAGTAGCCCGACCCCGCTTGAATCTCCCGGACGGGCCCCATCCGGTCGCCGTAGACCAGGCGAACCTGCGCGCCGATCGCATCGGGGTTCGATGCCGGTCCCAGCAACCGTACCCGGAGTCCCGGCTTTGCGCCGCGATTGTGCAGAAGGCGCGTCGCCGCGCCGTTCTGCGAGACCACCAGATCAAGCCGGCCGTCGTGGTCGTAGTCGGCGTACGCGGCGCCGCGCTGATCGCCGTAGATCCGAATTCCAGATTGCGCCGCGGCGATCGGCGTCAGCCCACCTTTGCCGTCGCCGCGCAGCAGCAGGCCGCGCCCGGAATCGTAACGCGGCATTCCGACCGCGGTGGGAAAGAAGTTCTGGCTGAGAAACACGTCCTCGAATCCGTCGCCGTCAAAGTCGGCGATGCCCGCGTATGACGCAGGCGCGAACTGCGCCTCGAGCGGAAGCGGACGGGCTTCGAAGTGATCGCCTCGGTTGAGGAACAGCATGTGGTCGAGCGTCACGATGGTATCACGCTTCACATCGGATTTGTGGGGGCCGAGCACCTCGTCGAGGGTCGCATCGGCGTATGCGGAAAAGGTGCCGAGCCGGCCAGCCAAATCGGGCATCACGGCGCGCAGGCGTGCATAGCTCGTGAGCGGTGCCAGGCCGTGAACTCGCGCGTCGTCCTGCGCGAGAAGCATCTCCTCTTCCGCGCCCGAGCCAATCGGGCCGTGCACCATCACGAGCGGATGCGCGCTGTCGACCTGGGTCACGGTGTTTCTGCCCCAGCTCGTGGCCACCAGATCGAGACGGCCATCGCCGTCGAGATCGCCCGCAGCCACGCCGATCCAGCGGCTCGTCCACCGCTCGAGCCCCCACGACCTCGGCGCGGCGACGAATCGGCCATCTCGGTTGAACAGGAGCAGCAGCGGTCCCCATTCGCGGGCCAGGATGAGATCGGGGTGACCGTCGCCGTCGATGTCCGCGAACGTTGCCGCGGACACCATGCCGATGTTCTGCAGCGCGTTGGTGTTCGCGGCGTCGATCACGAAACTTCCATTTACGTTCCTATATAACGTGGACGAGGCGGGCGCCGGGTAGCGGTTCGCGATGGCTCGTCCGCCCACGAACAGGTCGAGCCGGCCGTCGCCGTCGTAGTCGCTCAGCGCGATCGGCCCGGCCGCCGATACGCGCGGAGGGGCGGCCATTTCGGTCGCCGATGCGACCGAGCCGCCGGACACCGCCACGCTCACCGCCGACGGAACGGACTGGCCTTCCCAGTTCGAGACTCCGGCCAGAATGCGCGAGGCGCCGTCGGCAGCGGTGCCGAGCACGCCCGTGAAATCGGCCGGGGCCACGGGACCCTGCGACGCCCGCGGTGTCAGCCGGCCACGATCGTTGTGGAACACGCCGAGCCTGCCACCGCGGCCGGCGCCGATGAGCAAATCCTCATAGCCGTCGCGATCGTAGTCGAACCACGCCACACCCGGCCCGAGCTGCGACAGCGCGTTTGGCAGCAGCAGTTGCCGAGACCAGTCGTTGAACGCCGAGTCCGCGTGCACGTGCCCGCCAAGCTGCGGCGTCGCGTCCTCGAACAGCGGTGTCTTGTCGCCCGCGCTCGTGTCGCTCGGCGGGCGCGACGTGGCGGTGGCGGTCGCGATCTCGTAGAGTCGGTTGGGCCGGACGCCCGTGAGCATCGTCCGCCGCCCGTCGCGCCAGTCGACGACGAGCGTCGCGCTGTCCGACTTGCCCATGGCGAAGGCCGTCTCGTAGTCGCTGTGCGACAGATAGAGTCCGCCCACGACAACCTCGTGCGCCTGCACGGGTACGGCGCCGTCGAGCAAACGAATCTTCGCGCCCACCGCTCGCGTGTTCGGCGCGTCGCCGACGAGGCGGACCGCGACGCGCGGGGCGGATGCATTGTTGCGCAGCACGAGGGCCGGAGCACCGAGCCGGTTCACGACCACGTCGAGATCGCCGTCGCCGTCGAGATCTGCCGCGGCCATGCCGTGCGAGATGTCCGGTTCAGTACCAAAGCCCCATTGCTTGCTCAAATCCTCGAACCGCAGATCGCCCGTATTTCGGAACGCCACATTCGCGAGCGGGAGCTTGGGAAACTGCCACCGTTCACGCTGCCACGCGGCTCCGCCACCCTGCGCCTGCAGACGTTCGCCGACATCGGCGTCCATGATGTCCCACAGATGGCCGTTGGCGACGAGGATGTCCTGCCGCCCGTCGAGATCGACGTCCATGAACATCGTCGACCAGGACCACCCTGTCGCCGCGACGCCCGCCAACATGCCGATCTCGGCGAAGGTGCCGTCGCCACGATTGATGAACAGCGTGTTCCGCTGCTGCTGCAGCACGGTTTCGATGTCGCCGGGACGCTTGGGCAGCGCCGTGTGCGTGGGCTCCTCGGTCTTGCGACGGTGCGTGTCGTTGGCGAGCATGTCGACCTCGAACAGGTCCGGCATGCCGTCGCCGTTCACGTCGGCGACGTCGGCGCCCATCGCGGAGTTGCTGAGTTGCCGCTGTGCGGTCCAGTCAGCGAGCTGGAAGTGCCCGTGCCCGTCGTTGTACCAGAGTTGATCCTTGTCCTCGAAGTCGTTGCTGACGTAGAGATCCGGCGCTCCGTCTCCATTCAGGTCCACGAGCTTGGCGTTGAGCCCGAACGATTCCGGCTCTTCGGTGAGCGCCCCGCCTTGCGCGGCGCGAAATCGATCGGACGTGAACGGCACGCGCGTGAAGTGGCCATGGCCGTCGTTGAGGTAGAAGTCGTCAGGCGCACCTCGCTCCGACAGCCGAAGGCCACCCATGTCCGGTCGCATCACGATTTTGTAATCGCGCTGGAACATCGGCGCGACTTCGTACTTACCGGGTGCGACCTGCCGCACCACCTGGCTGTATCCCCGCATCTGCGGCGGCACACTGTCCAGGATCGTATACGGCTTGTAGTTCGCGACGTACAGATCGAGATGGCCGTTGCCGTCCACGTCGGACATGGCAATCGTCGTCCCGCCTTTGCCGGCTGGATCCAGTCCGAGGTCGCGGCGCTCGGTGAAGTGCCCGTGGCCGTCGTTGAGGAAGATCGCGTTCGGTCCGGTCGTCGCCAGCAAGATCAGATCGAGCGTTCCGTTCCCGTCGACGTCGGCGAACGCGGCGCCGCTCGAGTATCGGTCGCAGGCGCCCACGCCGGCGGCGCTCGTGATGTCCTCGAATCGCCAGCCGCCGAGATTGCGATAGAGCGTGTTGCAGCCCTGTGTCCGGGCGAAGAAGACGTCGACCAGCCCATCGCCGTCCACGTCGCCGAGCGCGACACCCGCCCCTTGGCCGAGAATGCGATTCCCCAGCAGCGCCGAATCGCTGACCGTGTTCTCGAACCGGATCCCCGTCCGGCGCGACTCCATGCGCGTGAAGCCGGGTTTTCCGCGCGGCACGTCCAGCTCGCGCCATCGAAAGCCGGCCTCCTGATGCCAGGGCGGCGGCGTCTTGGCCGCGCGTTCGCAGGCCCCGCCGGCCAGAAGCAGGACGATCAGCCGCGCGGCGACGCGCGGCGTCATGATCGAGGAACGGGGCCGAACGGCTCGAGCACTCAGCCGCCGCGTCCCGGGCCGCCCAGTTTGTCGCGCAGCATTTCCTCAGCCTCGCGGCGTTGCTTGTCGAGCAGCTCGTTCGCGGTCTTCTGCTGGCCCTCGTCGAGCAGCGGCAGTGCGTCCTTGAGCGCCGCGTCGTAGTGCTCACGAATCGTCGCGACGGTGGCCGCGATGAGTCGGCGGCCAGTCATCATTCGGGACCGGTCGTCGTCGTTGGGTTCGTGGGCGGGTGGCTGGGCCATGCGCCTGAGCGAGTCCAGCGCCTGGAACGAGTCCTTGTTCTCCTCCTTGAGCTTGGTATCGAACTCCTTGAGGCGATTGAGCTGGTCATCGGTGAGCTTGAGATCCTTTCGCTTGTCGATCAGGAGTTTGATGGGGCTGATGTTCTCGACATCTCGATTCGAGAGTTTGATGCCCCCGCTGTTCGAGCCGAGGACGGACTGCCAGTCGGCCTTCGGATCACCCCGCACTCGGCTCCCGCCGCCCCGTTGGGCGGATGCGACCATTGGGATCAGAGAGAGACTTGCGAGGATTCGTATCGTGGCGCGCATGGTTCGCGGGTTTGAAGGTGAAAACACCGAACCGCTCCGGCATCGAACCAACTGATTTTGGAGAGTGAAAGGTCAGGATGATAGGCTTCCACCATTCAAATCTGTATCGCGCGTTTCCCTCGGAACGTTGAGCTTGCGGAGTTCGCGCCGCCGATGCATACAATAGGCGAAGCTCGTGGTGGCAGCTCGGACGGTCACTCATCCCACCCGCCGATGATGATGCGTCGCGCTTTGTCTTGGGCAATGCTCGGCGCGCTCGCGTTGCCGAACTCGGCGAGCGCCCAGCGGCGCATCGTGGCGGTGCGCGGCGTGGTCTTCGACAGCCTGCGCGGCAAGCCGCTGCCCAACGCGTTCGTCAGCATGGCCGGCGGACAGGCGATGAACACCGACGAGCGCGGACGCTTTCGGTTCGACAGCGTGTCACCTGGCGCGTACACGTTCACGGTGCATCACGCCGTGCTCGACTCGATCGGCTTCGCCGGGCTGTCGGCGCACGCCACGATTACCGACGGCCAGGACGAGGTTCGGCTTGCCGTTCCGTCGTTCTCCACTCTGTGGAGGGTGGCATGCGGCCGCCGCCACGTGCCCCCGGACAGCGGGATCGTCTACGGGACGATTCGTGATGCCGGCGGCGGCGCTCCCCTGGCCGATGCGAGCGTCGTCCTCACCTGGTCCGACTATCTCCTCGACAAGAAGACACGACGCATCGTCGAGCGGCGATATCAGATCGAAACGCGCTCAAACGCGAACGGAGGCTATGCGATCTGCGGGGTTGCTACGGAGCTCGGCTTGCGTATGCGCGCGGCGACCGACTCCAGCGCGAGCGGGATGATCGGACTGCCGCCCGTCGGGACGCGTGTGCAGAGGCGCGACCTCACGATCGGCCCCGTCGCCGCCGACTCGGCGAGCGCAGGCACGGTCGGGGGGGTGGTGACCGACGACATCGGCCAGCCGATCGCTGACGCGCGAGTGTCGATGGATGGTCTTCCGGAAATCCGAACCGACTCCACGGGACATTTCACGCTGCGCGGCGTGATCCCGGGGACTCGCCAGCTCGAGGTCCTGGCGATCGGCGCCGCGCCCGCGACACCCGTCGTGGACGTGACCGCGCGCGAGACGACGAGCGTCACCGTGCAGCTGCGAAAGGCGGTCGAAATTGCCGGCATGCGCACGACGGCGATCGGCGGAGGCGTCCGAATGTTCGCCGCTGAATTCGCCGAGCGCCGCAAGGGCGGGTTCGGTTATTCGATGGACTCGACGGCGATCATGCGATATGACCAGTTCGTGAACGCGCTTCGGACTGCGCCGAGTCTCAACGTGCAGGTACGGAATTCGACGCTGAGCATCTCGGTCGCGGACGGCCGCGGTGGATTGTGCGCGCCCGACGTTCGGATCGACGGCGCGCTCGCCATGTTCGGGCACCTGCTGGATCTCTTCCCGCGGGAGGTCGCTGCCGTCGAGGTGTATCCCACGGCAGCACAGATCCCGGCAAAGTACTCGCGAGTGGGGATGCAGCCGGAGTGCGGGATGATTTTGGTCTGGACGAAGTACGGATTCAGGAATCGCTAATCGCGCGCGCCGGGGACGCGAAGCTCGAGCCGGTCCTCCGCATCCGCGAGCGACAACGGCCATCGCCGTGACGTGCTCAGGGAATCGAGTGCCGGTGTGTGGACTTCGACTTCGTAGCGGCCGGGCAGCACGCCGGGAATCGTGAACCGTCCGCGGGAGTTCGTAGTGGCCTCGTACGCCGTGCCGACGAGGCGCACGCGCGCTCCGGCGATTCCGTCGCCGGATGCCGAGTCCAGAACGGTTCCGGCGAGAGCGACTCGTCGGCCGGTGAAGAGCGTATCACCGCCGCGTCTGGCCAGCGCGAGCTCGCCACCGGTCGTTTGCATTTTGCTCACACGCATTTCGGGCACGCGACCCGGCAACAGGACCTGCTCGAGAATCGGCATGTGGATGTCCCAACGCGAGATGGCCCAGGTTCCGTCGCGCAGCCGGACGAACTCGAGCGCCCCGCCGGCGCGGTCCGCCTGCTCCCGCAGCACGTTGGCGTATCGAAACTCCACACCTCTGAGCTCCGACGACGACCGGTCGACCCACATCGTGCCACGGATTTCCGGCAGGCGCCCGCGGTCGGGCACGGGCTCGAACGCGATGCCCAGCTGATCCGCACGCCGGCGGTCGCGCACCAGTCGGAAGCAGTGGTCCTCGACAAACATGCTCGAGAGCAGCACATCGATGTCGGGCGCGTAGTAGACGAGTGAGTTGTCGGGCAGCGTGACGATGTAGCCGAGCCGCCGAAGCGTGTCCAATCCGACGGCGCGCCATGGTTGCGTCACGTAACCCGTCGTGATGGCGGCCGATCGCTGCAGAACGTTGCCCTCGTTGACACCGGGCCGCGCGCCGGCGGTTCGCTCGTAGGCGATGGTCGTCACCGAGATCATCCGGCCGGCGGCCGTGAGCTGCGCGGCCGTGAGCGCGGTCCGGATCTGCTCCCACACCGCGAACGTCGCCGCGCCCGAATCCGTGAACGCCCGGCAGACGTTCCGATCGACGATGCGCATCGTGTCGAGCGCGATGGGCAGCCCGGAGAGGATGAGGCGTTGCGCGATCTCGCCGCCCGCGGCGAGAACGAACGGCGCCGATAGTACAGGCCGGTAGCCAATGCGAAGCGTTCGCAAGCGATACGTGCCGGCGCGAGGCGCGACGACCCGGTATTCACCGCGCGGATCGCTCAGCGCCCGCGCCGCGACCACCGAGCCGCCGTCGATGAGCAGTACGACCACGCCGGGAACCGGGCGATCGCCGGCGTCGACGACGACTCCGCGAACGGTCTGCGCACGAGCGGCGAGTGGCAGCGCCAGGACGAGCGCGACGGTCAGACAACAGCCGCGAATCGAGATGGGCGTGCGGGACATGTCAACTCCGGTGCGTCCGCAGGCTTGATCATATTTCGATTTCGCGATTGCGGCAATAACAAACGCTAACGGGCGTCCTGTGAATATCCGGTGCTGGACAGCCGGAGGTCCAGCATGCATCGTCATGCGACACACCTCCCGGGCATCTCCATGCGCGTTCCTGCCACGCTCTCGCTCGCCGCTGCGGTCGCCGCATGCGCTTCCGCTGGAACCACGTCGAGCAAGCCCACGACGCAAACCGTGCAGGTGGTCGCCGCCGGGGGCACCGCCGCCTCGTTCCAGTTGCATGCCAACGATGCCACCAGTGTTCAGGCGCTGCCTTATCCGCTGGAGCGCGTCTGGCGCGTGATGCCATCGGTGTTCGATTCGCTCGGGGTGCCGATCGGCACGATGGATCCCGCCAGGCGGACCGCCGGCAATACCGGGTTCAAGGTGCGCGGGCGGTTGAAGAACGTTCCGCTCAGCCGTTACATCGACTGCGGCAACTCGACGCAGATCGGACCGAATGCCGACAGTTACGACGTCAGCATGGCATTCCTCGCCACGATCCACGCGACCGACGCGAATACCTCGTCACTGACGATGACCTTCGAGGCGGTGGGACGGCCGGCAACGTTCGCCCAGGAATACTCGCAGTGCTCTTCGAAGGGCGTTCTGGAAACGCGCTTCATAGAAATCCTGAAGTCGCGGCTCGGGAGCTGACGGCGCTCAGCGCTTCGCGCCCGCGCGCTTCTTGGGTGTCGGGCCGCGCCTGCCAGGGTCGTTCGTGCCCGCGGGAATCGCGACGCCGGGCTTCGAGCGCTCCGCCGGTTTCACGTGCGCGAACAGATCGCGGCGCACCTCGGGATTGCTGATCTTCCAGATCACGCCGTCGGTAAAGTAGTGGTGAACATTGATGAACATGAGCAAGAGGATCGGCGCGGCGCGACCCGGCTCCTCGCCGAACACGTTCCCGACCACGCTCATGGCGCTCGCGGGAACGGCCTTCGCCACGAGAATGCTCACGGCGAGGAGTCCGGCCCCGTACAGGACCATGTGCACCGCGACGCGCCGAGGCGAGCTGCGCGGCTCGCTCGACGTGCGGTTCACCTCGACGCGGATGGGGAACGCGAGATACTGAATCGCGTGGGCGATCTGCACCCAGAAGATCGCCTTGGGATCGCGCGCCATCACGGCATACCACACGAAGAGCGCCAGCCAGGCCACGAGCGCGCGTGCCGGGGGGAAGCGGCCGGTGCGCGCCCGAACCTTGGCAATCCCGATCGCGCCGAGCACGAACGCGACCGCGGTGCCGGCGCTGATCAGCAGGTACAGCGGCCGCACCTTGGATGGATTGGCAAGCTGCGTGTACAGGAACCACACGACCTGCCACGCGAGCAGGATGCGCAGCCCGGTTCGGATGAGCAGTCGCTCCGGCGGCTCGAAGCGCGTTCCCTCGAGGTACGAGTAGGACGCCATCATCCCCCACACCTGGCCGGTGTAGTGCCAGGCGAGGTACGCGCTGGACACCGCGACGAGCACGATCACCAGCGCCGGCGAGCTCTGAGCCACAATGAGCGCGACCACGATGTACGCGGCGAGGATCGCGGGCACGTAGATCGACGCCCACTTGTGCTTCAGGATCATGTCCCGGCTTCGATACACGAGCCGGTACGACGCCATGAAGTGCGGCATGTTGATCGTGGCCGCGAGCCATGCCTGCGCGCCGGCGCCGATCACCACGAGGTCCGTTCGTCCGCTCAACAGCAGCGGCACGAATACGATCAGCGACAACCCGCCGACGAACAGGAAATCGAGGATCGGGTTGAGGATAGACGGCGTTGACGCGGCATGGCGCGGCGCAGCGGAACTACTCATGACCTAAAGGAAAACGCCGGCACAGGAGCGCGCCAGCCGCCGGCAGCCCGAGAGCAACGACTCTAGAACTCGCCGATCGCGTTGGGGATCTTGGACGGATCATACAACGTGATGACCAGCGCGCCACCGCTCGCCATCGGCCCAAACTCGTTCTGCGACGCGGTCGGGTCGAGATAGCGGACTTGCACGACGCTCGTCGCCGCGATGGTTCGAAGCGACTCTACGCCGGCCTGGCGGATTCTGCCGATGTACACGGCGAGCGGCATCGACGAGCTGGAGCCGCTGGAATGCACGCTCGCCGGCGTCATGAAGAAATTCGGCCGCAGGCTGCGAATGGCCTGATACAGATCTCCCTGCCACGCATTCGAGTTCATGATCTCCTCGCGCGTCAGGAGATTTCGCTCGGGCGATGGCATGCGGCGGCCCGTACCGCCCGCGCCCGTGCACGCGGTGGCGGTCGCAACCACGACGAGAGCGAACGCTCGAATTCGCATCGAACGAAGGAGCTGGCGGTGTACCCGCCTTGTGCCGGAGCCGTGTCGTTCAGCGTTGCATAAACAGCTCGGGCCGCCAAGCCGAGACCTGGCGGCCCTCTTCATACCCAACACTCACTCCGCCGCGGCTGGATGCCGATCAGCACCCGAACGAGACGGTGCACGAGTGCGGCGGTCGGCGGTCCCACATGAACGAACCGCCGGGCGTGGTGAAAGCAGCAGGGGCTTTGCTGCCCGCCACTGATCGCGGGAAGACGATCAACGTCACCGCGGAGCCGGGGACTGTGGTTCCGGGCGTGACATCGCAATCGAGTCCGACGGTGCAGCCAGCCGTCTGAGTGCCCACGGGCTGACCGATCAACGCCAACGCATCGGAAAAGAGCGCTGTCCCGCCGCCAGCGGGCTGCACGTTGTACTTCACCTGGCCAGGTGAGGCGCTCACGTAGTTGGAGATGCCGTACGCGCCGACGTTTGCCCACGTGGCGGCGGTTGGGAGCGTGCCCGTCGCGGCATACTGGCGAACGTCGATCGGGGTCCCCGTCGCGTTGATGACGCGCAGCGCAACCTGGTTGCCTGGATCCGCCACGGTCTCGTCGATGACCGTGAGACGCATCTTGTCGGCGCCCGTCGACCGCGCGTTACCCCAGAGGAGGAACGTGTAGTTGTGGGTCGCTTCCAGGTTGACGGTTGAATCCTTCAATACCGTCGACGCGATCGCCTGAATCGTGTCGTCGAAGAAGATGCGGAAGTGCCGGGATCCCGCTTGCGCCGCCTTGTATTGGATCTGCGAGGAAGCGGTCACACCGCCCGACGTTTGCGGATTGTTCCTGAACGCGACGCGAAATGCCGCGCTGTTCTCGACGATGTCGACGAACCGGAAATCCATGCCATATGCAGCGCCCGTATCGGGCACCGCGTTGATGAACCGAACGCCCGCGGACGGGATCGTGGGGCTCGTGACCACTTGGTCGGGTTTGCACGCACTCGCGACGCCAGCGGCTAAGCACAGCATCGAAAGTTGGAAAATCCGTCGCATGTAATGCTCCCTCGAGGTTATTGCGTCGCGCGGCATCATGGCCGCGGACGTCGTTGGGTATGCGCTGTATCCCCAGGTTGCTTTCCAGACTGATCGCCCGTGCCCAGCCCGATGAGCGACCGCGTGGCAATCGCCGCAATCGCACCCACGCCGACGGCAGCCAATGCCGCCGATCGCGCGGCCGAGAAGTGACGCGCGTAGAGTGCTGTCACATAGTCCGACTTGATGTGAACAACCTCTCCGTGCCACGTCTGCTCGCCACCCTGCAGCAACCGAACGGTCTGTACTCCTACGACATACTCACTCGTGTCCTTTTGAACCAAACGTCCTTCGATCTGCGCGATTGCCGGCCCCATCGATCCGCCAAGCGCAACGCGACCCGCGTCGTTGATGTCGAGGCCGATGATGCTGCCGGGCTGCGGAGCCGTCGTCGTGGTGGGCTGCATTGCATAGCAGCCCACCACGAGCACCGAAGTGCCGATGACGCAAAGCTGAAACCGTCGCTTCACCGCAGCCTTCTACCAGCCGTAGGTCGACGGACCCGAGGCAGAGTTCGGAGCATTCCCCGCGCCGGCCCCCGCACCGTAGATGTCGCCGAGCTGGTAGCCGCGTGATTGCAGATCCTCGAAGGGCACCGCGAAGAAGAGCGGCGTGCCTTCGGGCAGATCACCCCACCCACGGGCGTCCAGGAACCACGAGCCGATCTGGACGTACGCCTCTTCCATTCGCTTTTCCCACTTCATCGCCTCGAACATGTTGCCGCAGGTGAGCGTGGCTGATGGCCCATTGCCGTGCGGCAGCTTCGGGACACAGCTCGCGCCGCCAGGAACCGGCGACGTGCCGTCGAATGCCGTGATGGCCGGCAGACCGTTCTTGACTCGCGTAAGGTTGATCAGCGCCGCCGCCTCGGCGTACTTCTGCTGGTAGATCAGCCCTTCCGCCTGCAACATGTCCAGCACGGTCTTGGGGAAGTAGAGCAGTGTGCCGTTGAGCGCCGAGCCACCATCGCCCTTCGTCACCCACCAGTGGAACCGGTTGAAATTGTAGTTCGACCAACCCCAGCCTACCCCGGTGTACTGATCCGACCCGTTCGGACGGTTGGCGAAATACCGTTTGCACGAGCGATTCGACTGGCCGCCCGGAACTTCGCAACTCTGGATCGTGAAATCGGCCTGCTGCTCGGCGCGCGTGGCGCCCTGCGGGAAGCGCAGGTCGGGCGTGGTCATGAAGAAGCCGTTGTTCCCAGCGCCGCGCTCGCCGACTGCCGTCTTGAGCCAGGTTTCGTAGTTGCCGGAGACATCGCCCATGCCGATGATGAACGGCGGCATCTGATGCCAGGTGCTGCCGCCATCGAACTGGCGGATCCAGCCGCCACCCGGACCGTTCGTCGTGCTGGTGGTGTTGTAGTGGTCGGCGGAAATGCCGTTCTTCGCGTCGTCGATGATTGCGGCCCAATCGGCCGCCTTTCGCTCGGTGGCCGAACGAGCGACGTTCGCTCGGAACAAGGCACGGTACGAGCGGACCAATTTCACGAACTCCGCGGCGCTCAGTGCCGGACTTGTGGGAATCCAGTCAGCCGGAATCGGGAACCCGTTCGCACCAGCCGCCGGAGCATTCGCGAGATCGATCGACCGCTGGAGTGCGGCGTACGCCGAATCCATGACTTCCTTGAACCCGACGAGTTTTCCCGGGTCATCCCCTGCCTGCCCGGGCGCCACGACGGCAGCCGAATCGTAGAACAGCGCCATGTAACCGAGCGAAATGCCGCGCAGGAACTCGGCGAACGATTTATCGCGAGACTCGCGGGCGGGGCTGCCCATGTTCAACCCGCCGGCGACGCTCGTGAGAAAGTTCGACGCAACGCGGGTCACTTCGCTGAGAATGAAGTACTCGTTCGACTGTTCGCCGTCGCAGACGTTCCCAGGAGCGTTCGAGTTCGTCGCGCCGGTAAACGGGTAGCGCTGGTTCTGGCAGTTGTTCGCGAGGCTGGAAAAGTTCTGCAGGGACATGATGTTCAACATGCCCTCGAACGTCGTCGGCGGCGCCGGATTCGCCCCGCCGTACAAGCCGGCATGCCATCGCTTGTAGTAGCTGCCGAGCAGCTTCTCCGCGTCGTCGGGCGTGCCGAGCACGCGTTGCGTTTCACCGGCGTTCGGGTTCGTGACCTCGAGCGACTTGTCGGTGCACGCACCGATGCCGAACGCAGCCAGGAGCGCGACGTAAGGAATGAGTTTGCGTCTCATTGATCAGCGGCTCCTTAGAAGCGCGTAGAGAGAGTGAACGTGAACCGGCGGAGCGTCGGGAAGTCGAAGGCGTCGGTCGCATTGACCAAGCCGGATCCCGTCACGCAGCTCGCCGTGCTCTGACAAGCGCCCGTCTCGGGGTCGTAACCGGTGTACTTCGTGAACGTGTACAGGTTGCGGCCGATCACGCCAGCGGTCCAATCGCCGCCAAGACCTTTCAGCGCGCCGATGTGGTACGTGAGGCTCGCCTCGCGCAACTTCGAGAAGCTGGCCTTCTCGACGCTGTAGTTGTTCGGCCCGAGCTGGTCGTAGAATCCGCCGCTGCCGGCGCCTTCAGATCCGCCGGCGCGCCAACTGTAACCGACCGGCTTTGCCGTCTCCACGTTGTTGTCGGCCTGATCGAAGTGGCTCGAGCTGAAGTCGAGCAGTCCCCACTGCTCGCCCTGGTTGTTGATGTAGTTGCCGTACGTCCCGTCGAGCAGCGCGTAGGCCGTGAGCCGCTTGTACTGGATCGTGTTGTTCCACGTCAGGCGGAAGGCCGGCAGCGTATTGCCGAGAATGTGCAGCGCGCCGACTCCCTCTCCCGGCTGCCCCTTGAGCGGACGCTTGACGATGGGGTGGCCGAAGTAGAGCGGGAAGTTCCACGGCGACTGCGCGGCGGGCAGCTTGGTCTGCCACAGATTCTTCGTGATGCCGTCGCGCCAGGTGTTGCCATCACCCACCCACACGACCCAACCCTGATTGTTCACCTGGTAGGCCTTGCCATCGCCGCACTGCGACTGCACCGACGACGGCAGCGAGCCGCAGCCCTTGTAGAACGAGCGGCCCCAGATGTTACCGAACTGGTTCTTCTGCCACCCGTTGTCCTTCTCGCGGCTCGCCGTCATGAAGAACAGACTGCCTGTGCCTTGGCCAGTTCCGCCAGTCGCGAAGAAATCCGGCACGAAGAGCTGCGTGATGTATGTGCGCGTTCGATCCCACGTGCCGCGCATCGTCCAGCTCAAATTGCGCCGGTTCAACACCGGCAGGTTCAACGCAGCCTCCCACGTGTTGCCCGCCAGGGTCCCAGCGTTCTGCCACTGCGTGGAGAAGCCGAGCGCTGCCGGCGTATTCACCGGGAGGATCTGGTTCTCGGTGGTCGTGTTCACGTGCGTGAGCTCGACGCCCAGCCGATCGAACAACGTGAAGTCGGTCCCGGCCTCGAGCTCGCGCGTCGTTTCCGGTTTGAGCTTTGAGTTGCCGGCCTGGCCGAGCGTGCAGCCCGTTGCATTGCAGTTGTAGGTCTCGTACTGCGCGCTGAACTGAGGCGAGTTGCCGGCGGTGCCGTCCGACGCGCGAAGACGGAAGTCGCTCAGGTGTGGCACATGGAACCACGGCTCCTCGGAGATGCGCCATACGCCGGAGACGCGGCCGAATGGTGCCCAGCGGTTGCCCGCCCCGAACAGCGAGCTGCCGTCATAGCGGAACGTCCCATCGACGATGTAGCGGTTCTTGTACTCGGCGTTGGCGCCGGCGAACCCGCCCATCCGCTTGATCATCTGGGTGCTGGACGTTGCCGTCTTGTTCGTGCTCGTGTTGGAGAGCGTGAACACGTCTTTCACGATGAACTGCTCGCCCGAGGCGCCATCGTTCTCCAGCTGATCCTGTTCGTAGGATCCGCGGAGTTGCAGCTTGCCGTTGAGGTCACTCGTGAACGTGTGCCGGAACGTGGCACCGATCGCACCGTTCAACGCTTCCTCGCGCCGCTGGCCGATGTTCCCGGCGCCGAAGTTGTTCGTTTGGCCCGTCGTGCTGATGCTCGATGTGCGATAGCCCTTCACGTGGTAGTCGCGGTCGATACGGCTCCGATTGTCGTAACCGATCGTGCCGTCGAAGGTGACCCAATCCGCCGGGAAGTAGGTCGACGTCAGGCCGCCGAGGAACCGGTCGGAGACGCGGTACAGAATTTGGTTTTCCTGATTGTAGAAGTAGCCGCCGTTGCCGTTGCCCGTCGGGCGCGACTGCGGTCCGAAACCGATCAGAATCGGACGGCCCAGACTGTCGCGTGCCAGGTAATCGGTGCCCGGCGTGGCGCCGCGAAGCAGGCCGCCGAAGTTGGCGCCATGCAAGTCCGTGGTGCCGCGATCGTACAGTGTGCTGATCGACACGGTAGCGTTGCTGCGCACGTCGTAGTCGAGGTTCACGCGCGCTCGTCGCTGCTGCTGGCCGTTGAGTCCACGAACGGCGCCCTGATCGTCGGTGTACGAACCGCTCGCGTAGTATCGAACGCCGCCGGCGCGACCCGTCGCGTCGAGCGAGTGCAGAGCGACGGCACCCGGCGACGCCATCTCGGCCATGGTGTCGTAGTATTTCACCGGCCAGATGTTGGCCTGGTAGACGTTCAACAAGTCACCGCTGCCCAGTCCGGGCTGGCCGTACTGCAGTCCGAAGCCCGTGCGGACCGTGTCGGAGTTGACGCTGTTGATGCGCATCACCTCGGACATCCAGTTGACCGTGCGCGAGCAGGGCGAGACCGGTCCCGAACCACCGACGCAGAACCGCGTGCCGGTCTCGTCGAGCTGGATCGAGTGGTTGATGGGCATTCCGTAGCTGAAGCTGTTCAGGTCACTGAACCCGTACTCGGTGCGGGCGTTGAACTGGACGCCGTCGCGGCTCGCGCCGCGCTTCGTCTTGATGACGATGACGCCGTTCGCCGCCGTTGCGCCGTAGATCGAGGCGCCAGCGGCGCCCTTTACCACCTCGACCGACTCGATGTCGAGGCCGCCGAGTTCATCGAAGCTGCCCACGTTCAGCACCACGCCATCGACCACGAACAGCGGACCGTTGTTTCGGCCTTGGCCATTGATCGACGTCGGACCGCGAAGCATGATCTCGGGCGTACTGCCCGGTGCGCCGCCGATCTGTCCAATACGAACGCCGGCGACCTTCCCGGCGAGCGCCTGCACCGGATCGAGTGCCGGTACCGGGAGATCTTCGGCGGTGACGCGACCGACCGCGAATGGCACCTTCGAACGTTCGGTGCCTTCCCCGACCACGCCCGTGACCACGACCTCATTGAGGCGGTTGACGTCCTGCTTCAATGAAAAGTTCTGGGTCTGCGTGCCCGCGGTAACGCGGATCGGCAGCACGCCCGGCTGATAGCCGATCGCACGCACACGCAGATTCACCGCCTGCCCTTGGACGCGCGCCGCAGGTATGGTGATCGTGTAGACGCCCTGATCGCTCGTCGCGACTGACACGGACAGGTCGTTGATGTAGACGTTGGCCTGCGAGATCGGCTGGCCGACTTCGCTCGTCACCTTACCGGTAATCACGGCGGACTGCGTCTGGGCTCTTGCCGTAGGCGGCGCGAGCAGAATGCTCAGCAATGCCCCGGCCGTAGCCCACACACGTGTCGTGGTGCTGGTGGTCATCTCACTCCCTCAATTAGGAAAAAAGGGGAACTGCAGCAGCGCACCTAACGTCTTGCCGCCGAAGCGGCTGTCGTGCGACCTCAACTTCTCGACTTCGAACGACCGCGCCGCCCGGAGCGCAATTGGCTCTGCTGCCGATCGGGACGACGCACAAAAAACCACAAAATCCGCCAACGAACCCCTGGCGGCTAGTTTGTCAGGCACTGTGGTGAGACGGTCCGGCGCGTGGCATGGACGCGCCGGATTAATTAACTCCGATGTGATGACAAATGGTCACAAACGGCATCCGGGGCGGCCTCGCTCGATGGTGAGGGGCCCTGGATGGATTAACGGGTGGTGTGGGCGCGGGGAACGTAAGAGCAGCCTCGGCACGCCGCAAGCCTCCGGAATTACTGAATCCAGCCGCCTCGTCCCCGCGGCGAGCGCGCGTTCTCTCTCATCGAACAGCCGTGTCGAACACACTCAACAGTCGGCCTCCGGCTCACGACGTCGCCGTCGTTTCCAGCAAGGGCGCCCGCCGATGGCAGGCCGGCCATCCATGGATCTATCGAAGCGACGTCGTCGCACGTCCGGGCGCGGATGCGGGCGCCGTCTCCGTGCACGACCAGCGCGGCAAACCGATCGGCACCGCGCTGTGGAGCCCAGCGTCCGAGATCTCGCTCCGGATGGTCGATCACGACACCCGTGCCAGACTCGACGCCGGCTGGTGGCGGAAACGGATCGGTGCGGCAATCGAGCGCCGTGATTCTCTGCGCGGCATTGCGACGGCGTATCGCCTGATCCATGGTGAAGGCGACGCGTGCCCATCCCTGATTTGCGATCGGTATGACCGCTGGCTCGTCGTGCAGCTCATGAGCGCCGGCATCGAAGCGTTTCGTGAGACGATCGTACAGGTATTGGACGAGATGCTGCAGCCGACGGGGATTCTGGCGCGCAACGACGTAACGCTCCGTTCCAAGGAGCGCCTGTCCGTGAACGTGGAGCTCCTGCGCGGCGCGGTGCCCGAGACGATCGAAGTGAGCGAACACGGCGTGCGATTTCTCGCCGCGCCGTGGACGGGGCAAAAGACCGGCGCTTTTCTCGACCAGCGCGACAACCGAGCCCTCGTCGGCTCGGTGGCGCACGGCCGCGCGCTCGACTGCTTCGCCTATCACGGCTCGTTCGCGCTCCATCTCGCGCGCCGCGCCGAATCGGTCACCGCGGTCGACGTGTCGGCCGACGCGCTCGCGCGCGCCACCGATAACTGCGCGCGAAACGGCCTGACGAACGTTCGTACGGTGCAAGCCGACACTTTCGACTATCTCCGTGAGCTCGATCGCGCCGGCGAGCGGTTCGAGACGATCGTCCTCGATCCCCCCGCCTTCGCCAAGACGCGCACGTCCGTCCCGTCCGCGATCCGCGGCTACAAGGACATCAACCTCCGCGCGCTCCGCCTGCTCACGCCAGGCGGCCTACTGTTTACCGCGAGCTGCAGCTTCCATCTCACGAAGACACTCTTCCTCGAGATGCTCCAGGCCGCCGCGGCGGACTCAGGCCGCCGAGTCGTCCTGCGCGCGCTCACCGCGCAGCCAGTGGATCATCCAGAAGTGGTGACGATTCCGGAAACGGGATACCTGAAAGGAGCACTGCTGCAAGTCGAGTGAATGCGAACGGCAAAGGGCGGGCGCGAACTGCGAAGGTGCCAAACGGCGGACATGCCAAAGAACGGAAGTACCGAACTGCGAGAATGCCAAACGGCGTGAAGAGCGAGAATGCCAAACGCCGTGAAGAGCGATGATGCCAAACGGCGTGAAACAGCGAGTTCGTAGTTTCCCGCGTCTTGGCATTTCCGCTCTTCACGCAGTTAGGCACCTCCGCCGTTCGGCATTTCCGCTCTCAGGCATTTCCGCCCTTTGGCACCTTCGCAGTTCGCGCCCGCCCCTTGCCGTTCGCTCTCTGGCAGTTCGGGCAGTGGTACGTCGACCTCCCCGCCTGCACGATCCTCTCGATCTTCGCCCCGCACCGTCTGCAGGGCTTCCCTTCCCGATCGTACACGGCCAGCCGATTCACCGATTCGTCGGTGTACCTCGCGCCAGTCGCGCGATCGATCACTCGGCGAATCGCCGCGAGCAGGCGAGAGACGTCGCGTACGGAGAGCGACGACGCGGGCGCGGTCGGCGCGATGCGGGCGTGCCAGAGTGACTCCGCGGCGTAGATGTTTCCCAACCCGGCGATGACGCGCTGATCCAGCAGGACCGGCTTGATCGGAGCGCGTCGTTTGGCGAGCGTCGCATGCAAAGCGCGAGCGGTGAGCGATGGATCGCTGGGCTCGGGACCGAGCCCCAGATCGGGTGATGAGCCAGCCGGATGAAGATCGAGCGTGCTCAGGGCGCGCGGATCGTCCAGCACGACTCGTGAGCCATCATCGAGCACGATGGTGGCGCGCGCGAAGCGCGGCAGCGCATCGGTGGCGCGATCCAGGTGCCAGTTGCCGGTCATGCGAAAATGGGCGTGCAGTACGCGGCCGTCGTCGAGGAGAATGAGCTGGTGCTTTCCTTGCCGTTCGACAGACTCGATGCGCGCGCCGCGTAGCGAGCGAAGCCGCGACGGCGACAGCCGTCGCTTGAGCGAACGATGCGCAAGCGCGACGCGTTCAATCCGTTTTCCCACGAGCGCGCGCCGCAGGCGGCGGACGGCGCTCTCGACTTCTGGCAGTTCAGGCATGGACCTCGGCGGTTGACCTTCCGTTCCCAGCCTGCGCAAGTTGCAGCGGTGAGCCCATCGACTCAATCGGGCGGGGGGGACGCGCGGCGAAGGCAGTGGGAGAGCACGCGCTCGCCGGCTGTCCGGCGGACGCTGCTCGTCGTCCTCGCGCTCAACGCCGTCGTCGCCGTCATCAAGATCATCGTCGGCATCCACACGGGCGCGCTCACCGTGCTCGGTGCGGCGCTCGAGTCGGGCCTCGACATGTTCAACAACGTCATCGGGATCTCGCTCGTGAGCCTCGCCTCGCGCGCGCCCGATGAGGATCATCCGTACGGCCACGACAAGTTCGAGACGCTGGGCGCGCTCGGCATCGTCGGCTTTTTGTCGATCTCCTGCTTCGAACTGCTGCGCGAAGGCGTGGAGGCGCTCGTTGCGCGGCGCGCGCCGCACCATGTGAGCCCGGCCGATCTCGCGATCATCGCGGCCACGCTCGGGATCAACGTGTTCGTGGTGTGGTTCGAGCGGCAGCGCGCCCGACGGCTGGCCAGTACCTTCCTGTTCGCCGACGCCGCGCACACCGGCAGCGACATTCTCGTCACGCTCCTCGCGCTCACCTCGCTCGCCCTGTCGCACGCCGGCTGGCTGTGGCTCGATGCCGTCCTGGCCATCGCGGTCGCGCTGATCATCGCCTGGAGTGGATTCCAGATTCTGCGGGAATCGATTCCGATCCTCGTGGACCAACGCGCGATCGAAGCACGCCGGCTCAAAGACGTCGTGCTCGCCTTGCCCGACATTCACGACGTCCGCAGCGTGCGATCGCGTTCGACGGCGTCGGGTCAGCTCTTCGCCGAGGTGACGATCGCCGTCTCCGGCGGGACGTCGGTCGACGAAGCGCACCGACTCGCCGACGCGGTGGAAGACGCGATCGAGCGTGAGTTCGGCACGTCGGAGGTTACCGTACACGTGGAGCCTGCATGAGCACTTGCGAACATGTCGGCGTGACCTAGGTTACGCGCATCTTCTCGCGACTCGATCTGTCATGGCCTCCCCGTCCCCGCACAGACCGACGCGCTCGCTCAAGCACGAATACGAGCTGTTCGTCGAGCAGGAGATCGAGAACTACAAGGAGTCGGTGCCGAGGAGCGTTCTCCTTGGCATCGGTGACGAGGCCGTAACGGCGCTCTCGGCCGAGCCGCAGTTCGCGCTCACCGAGCTGCTGCTCTGCGACGAAGTGGACAAGATCATCTTCAAGCGCCTGCGTCTGCCGGCCTACGACACGTGGCGACGCCGGCGGATCAAGCTGATCGACGAGATGCGCCGTCCCGAGCACTGGGGGCTCCGACCCGACGACGTACTCGTACGCGCCCTCCAGCCGTCCAGCGAGGGGCGGGTTCTCGTCGCCGGCGCCGCCGACGAGATGTCCGCGCTCTACTTCGCGGCGAACGGCTGCGACGTCACGACCCTCGCGCCGGAAGTCGACGCGCTCGAGCGCGTGATGCAGGCGGCGATCGGCGCGGGCCTCGCGGGGCGGGTGCACGCCGAGATCGGAGACCTGGCCTCGTGGACGCCATCGACTGGTCTTCCGCTGAATGCCGTGATCGTGAATCCGTCGGCCCTCGACGGGCTGTCGCCCAGCGAGCGAACGCGAGTCATTCGCGTGCTCCAGAGCGCGACGATGGATGGTGGAGTCCATCTCGTGCAGACCATCACCGCGTCGAGTCGGAATGAAGCGAACGTCTCGCTCGAGGAACTCCGGACCCGGTACAAAGGTTGGGAGGTCACGGTGGAGCGGAGTGATGGGCGGGCGAAGACGTTCTTTGCGCGGAAAGGGGTCGCGTAGCGTCCAGGATCGCGGCCGAACGGCGAGCGACAAGAACAGCGCGACAAATAGGGTCAGACTCCATTTAATAAAGCGGTTGAAATGGGGTCTGACCCTATTTCCCTGCGCGCGTCGCAGTTTGATGCGCCCGTGTCAAAGCGTCCTGTGTCTCGGCGACACACTACGCGGAGGCAGCACGGAGTCACTGGTGATCCAAAGCGTTACTCCAGAATGACTTGCATCTCGACAATCAATTTGGCACTGCTGGTGCTTAAGGCCCGTTCGCGATCGTATAGGCGATCGGTTTTGGCAGCCCCGCGGCGGCGACCCGTTCTCGCCGCCCGGGCTACGCGGGATCAGTCGCAAACCAGCACCCCCCGGACACATACATATATGAAGGCAGATCCAGCCGTCCTTACCCAAGAGCCTGTCGGGATCGTGATTTCCCGGGGGGCGGATCCGGAGCCCGCACCGGCGATGTTCGCCTACATGTGGGCGCCAGATCCCGAACCGTCCGAGGAACCGCGCGAGTCAAAGGTCGCGTAGCCCCGCGCGATTCATCTCGAACCGGCGTCTCCCCCCGAGACGCCGGTTTTCTTATGGGCCACGGCGTTAGATAATAGGGTACATCGATTACCCAACGGGTCGCCGTGACCACTGACCAGCCAACTTGGGAACAGGAACGCGCAGCACTGCTCGGACGGAAGATCTCCGAGCTCGGGCTGACGATACGTGACTCACGTGTCGAGCGTCTTGCCAACAGGTTGTATGCCGAGCTGGACGCGAAGGGGGTCTCGTTTCACCCCCCGGTGTACTTGAGCGACCAGTGGGGATGTCCCGATGGCACGCCGCTCATCGGTGTCCCGTTCTACCTGGTCGATCCGAGGCTCGAGCGGATCGAGGCGGAGATGTCGGCCGCGGTCGAGGACGACTATGAATCCATGCGCTTCATGCGACACGAGTGTGGGCACGCGATGAACTACGCGTTCCGCCTTTACGACCGTCCGGATTGGCGCGGTGTGTTCGGACCGTTTTCGCGGCCGTACCGCGAGCGCTACCGCGCCGATCCGTTCTCGCGTGATTACGTGCGGCATATCCTCGGCTGGTACGCACAGAAGCATCCCGATGAAGACTTCGCCGAGACGTTCGCGGTGTGGCTGACACCCGATTACGACTGGCGTCGTGACTACGCGGGGTGGCCCGCGCTCGCAAAGCTGGAGTACGTCGACAGCGTGATGCACGAGGTCGCCGAACTCAAGCCGACGCCGCCCGCGCCCGAGGAGGACGATCTGCCGGTCGAAGCGATGCGATACACGGTCGCCGAGCATTACGCGTCGACCGACGATCGGCTGCCGATCAGCGACGAGCGCCAGTTCGACACCGACCTGCGACGCATCTTCGTGTCACCCGGCGACTCGCCCGACGGGGAGTCGGCGCAGTGGTTCATCCGGCGACACTTTCGCGAAATCGTATCGCGCGTCTCCTATTGGACGGGCGAGAGCCCGAGCGTCGTGCGTTCGTTCGTCGACTACCTGGCGCATCGCGCCGGCACGCTCGAGCTGCGCATCGGCGGCCTCGAAGCGCCGGCACTGGTCGAGCTCACGGCGTTCGGAACGGCGGTCGTGATGAACCATCGCTATCATCACACGCTTCGTCGTCCCACCCGCACCACGCGACCCGAGCCGTCGCCGATATGAAGATCGTGATGCTGCACACGGCCGACGCGCTGGAGCCGCCCGTCGATCCGCTGATCGAGCAGCTGAGCAGCACGCTCGCCCACCTCGGCCACGAGGTGTCGCAGCTCGCCGTCGCGTCCGACGTCGAGCCGCTGGTAGAGACGCTCCGTCGCGACGCGCCGGATCTGGTGTTCAATCTCGCCGAGTCGTTTGCCGGCAAGAGCGCGATGGAAGCCAATGTCGCGGCGCTTCTGAGTCTCCTTGGCTGCCGCTACACGGGCTCGAGCGCCGCGGGATTGATGCTCGCCGGCGACAAGAGTCTCACCAAGAAGGTCCTGCGCTTTCACGGAATTCAGACGCCGGAGTTCGCGACCCTGAATCGCGGCGCCGTCGACTGGGCGGACAAGCTCACCTTCCCGGTGATCGTGAAGCCGCCGCAGGAGGACGCCTCGCTCGGCATCACCTCGGCATCGGTCGTGCACGACATCAAGGACCTCTTCGACCAGATTCACGCGCTGCAGTCCGAGTATCAGCAGCCCGTGCTCGTGGAGCAGTTCATCGAGGGGCGAGAGTTCTACGTCGGCGTATTGGGCAACGTCAACGCCGCGGCGCTTCCGGCGATCGAGCTCGACTTCTCCGGGTTTCCCGAAGGGCAGCCGCGCGTCTCGACGTGGGACGCGAAATGGGGAACAGACGGCGAGGGCGCGGGCGAAGAGTTCGCCGGCACGCGTTCGGTCTTTCCGGAAGCACTCGATCCGCAGCTCGAAGAGCGTATGCAGAGCGTGGCCGTCGAAGCGTTCCAGGCGCTCCGCCTGCAGGACTACGGGCGCATCGACTTGCGCGTGTCGCCGTCCGGCGAGATCTACGTGATCGAGGTCAACCCGAACTGCTATCTCGAGCGAGAGGCCGAGTTCGCGCGAGCCGCGCAACGCTCCGGGCTCGAGTACGACGCGCTCGTGGCGCGGATCATCGATCTGGCGATCGCGCGATACGCGCAGTGACGGCAACTGCAACTACTCAATGCAGGGACGCAGAGACGCAGTGGATACCGTGAATGATGATAGCGCCTCTTCCCACGAGCCCGGACGAACTTTTCTTGGTGACTGCCGCTCGGACTGGCTACGTGTGGCGTCCCGAGCGGCAGTTCCCAAAAAGATCCTAGTCCGTGGCGCATGGAGTTCTGCCGCCAAGAGGAGCGCTCCGTCCAATCCGATGGATCCGCAGAATTTGGTTTCTCCAATTCTTGGATCCGTCCAGACCACGACCAAGCAAGCACGCCACACCGAGCCCTCTGCGTCTCCGCGTCCTCTGCGTCTCTGCGTTGAGTAGTTGTAGTTGGCGTCCATCGTACCAACCAGCATGACAAGAAAGAAGGCCGGCAAACAATGCCGGCCTTCTCTCTTTAAAGAACCAGAAACAACTAACGGCGCTTCTTCGCGGCCTTGCGACCGCCCTTCTTGGCGCCTTTCTTCGCGGCCTTACGTCCGCCCTTACGGGCACCCTTCTTTGCAGCCATGGTGATCTCTCCATGTATGGAGGTTGGTGCTCTCAGCCGATCCCCCGGTGGATCGGTGAGACGACGTCGTCACGGTCGGGGAACTCGCCCCTCCCGGTCCGCCGCCGCTACGCGCGCCTGAGTACAGGCGCGTGAAGTCTGTGGTCTCGCTCCATCATACGGCGTCACTCAAGCTGGTGAAATTGAAATCTCGCACCTTGATTGGCGGCACCATGATCGCCTGCCCCGGTTCGCCGCCTTCGCTGGCGCTGACGCGTTCGGGGACACCCAACTCCTCGAGCGCATTGAGCATGAAGATTGGCGAATCGTTGAACCGCAGGTTCTTCACGGGCTTCGTGACCTTGCCGTTCTCGATCAAATATGTCCCGTCGCGGGTCAGGCCGGTGTACAGAATCGTCCGCTGATCCACCGGCCGCAAATACCAGAAGCGGGTCACCAGCAGGCCGCGTCGTGTCCCGGCGATCAAGTCCTCGAGTGACGCGCTGCCGCCGCTCATGCGAATCGAGGTGCCTGCCGCCGTCGGCGCGCGGTTTTGCCGCTGCGCCCAGTATCGGTCGTAATCGAGATTCTTCACGACTCCGTTTTCAATCCAGACGACGCGTTGCGTCGGCAGCCCGTCGCCGCTGAACGGCGACGCGGCGACGTCCGAATCGTACGGGTCGGAGACGATCGTGACGCGTTCGTCCACGACCTTCTGCCCGATCTTGTTCTTGCCGCCGGGAAGGGAGAAGAACGAACGACCTTCGTCGGCGCTGCGCGCGTTCAGCGCGCGCCCGATGAATTGCACGAGATTGCCAGCCGCGGTCGGCTCGAACACCACGGTGTAGCGACCGGGCTCGATGGCGACGGGATTCACCGAGGAGCGCGCCTTGCGCGTCGCGCGCGCGCCGAGCGACGCGGGATCGATACGGCTCCAGTCGTGGTGCGTCGCGCCAGCCCAGCCCGATCCCGTGCCGTCGTTGGTGCGCACGGTCGTCGTGAGCACCGATGCGGTGGACCGGTTGTAAGCGAACAGACCCTTCGAGTTGGCGATCGCTTGCGCTCCGGTGATCGCTTCCATGAATCCCGTCGAGACCATGCCCGCGGTCTTTGCGGGATCGGCGATCTGTTTCACGGCGCGCGCGCGTGCATCCGGATCGAGTGACGCGGTGGCCTCGCTCCAATTCACGCCGCTCCGGTACGTCTGCGATCCGAGCTCCGGCATCGCCTCGGGATCTTCCGGGCTCAGCTTGGCGACGCGCTCCGAGGTCTGCACGACGGCGCGCAGTCCGTCGTCGTCGAGCTGATTGGTGGACGACGATCCGCTGCGTTTGCCGAATCGGCTGATCACGGTCACGACGGAGTCGAACGCGTCTCCGCCGGTGGAGATCTGATTGACGGCGAACCGGGTGTTGCTGACGTTCGTGCTGTTCACCACGACGCGCGTCTCGTCGGCGCCGGCGAACGAGAGCGCGCGCTTGGTGATCGCCTCGCATTCCTCGCGGGACAAATAGCGCGCCGGCGCGAGCAGCGAGCGCGTCGTCATGCCGAGCGCCCGGTGTTGATGACGTTGATGTTGCGGAACCGCGTGACCGGCGCGCCATGGCTGATGGCGTTCACCTGCACCGGCTGTCCCTTGGCGTCGCCGAACGCGCCGCCCAGGAAGTAGCTCTTCGGCCCGCCGACCATGTCGAGACCGGCCCAGAAGTCAGGCGTGCGCATTTGGTATGCGACGTCCCTGAGCATGCCGACGATCTTGCCGCCCTTGATCTCGTAGAACACCTGGCCGCCGAACTGCGCGTTGTAGCGCTGCTGGTCGATCGAGAACGAGCCGTCGCCAATGATGGCGATCCCGCGGTCGGTCGCCGCGATGAGGTCATCCCAGCCGAGATCCTTGTCGCCCGGCAGCAGCGAGACATTCGGCATGCGCTGAAACTGCACCGCGGCCCACGTCTGGGCGTACGAGCAACCGTGCGATCGAGTGGGGCGGCCGAGTTTCTTGTAGTACCAGTCGAGCCAGAGCGCTTGCTCGCGCGTCGTCTGGTAGTCGACGAAAGTTCCCTTCCTGATGATGTCGAACTCTTCGGGTTTGACGCCTTCGTCGTCCCATCCGCACGCCGACAGCGAGCCGGGTTGCGTGCGGTCGCCGCGAATGTTCATGAGCTCGGAGCCGTACTTGAGCGTGCCGAGGACTTTCTCCGGCGGTGAGACGAAACTCGTGCCCGCGTAGTTGGCCTCGTAGCCCATCGCGCGGTCGAGCTCAGTAGGGTGCGCCACCGATTCGTGGATCGTGAGCCACAGGTGCGACGGGTGCAGCACGAGATCATACCGGCCGACGTCGACGGACTTCGCGTTGAGCTTCTGCACCGCTTCGTCCGCCCACCTGGGCGCGTTCTCGAGGAGCCTGGCATCGCGCACGTGCTCGTAGCCCAATCCTCGCGGCGCCACGTCGACCGATTCGCGCGTGGCGAAATCGCCGCTGCCGACCGCGGTGACGGTCATCGACGGCTGCGTGCGATAGATGACCTGGAACGTCATCGATCCTTCGCTCGAGGCGAAGGTCTTTTCCTCGCGCAGGAAGAACATGCTCGAGTTGACGAAGCGCGCGCCCTTGACGGCGAGCGCCGCTTTGTTGGCTTCGAGCAGCAGCGACGCTTTGTCCTCGATCGCCACGTCGAAGGGATCGGTCTCGATCGGGCTCTTCCACGTGCCGTTGGCGACGACCGGTGCCGGCGCGAGAACGACCGGTCGTACCAGCGCCGATCGATTGGCGCGCGCCTGCGCGACGGCCTGGCGCGCGGTGCGCGCGACCTCGTCGCGCGTGAGCTCGCGACTCGCCGCGAATCCCCAGGCGCCGTCGACGAGCGCGCGAACGCCGAACCCGTACGTCTCGTTGTCGGCGACGTTCGTGACGCGCTGCTCGCGTGTCGAGATGTTCTGGTTGCGATTGCGCACGAATCGCACGTCGGCGTATCCGGCTCCGGCGCTTTTCGCGGCCTCGAGCGCGACGGCCGCGAGCTCCTTGACGTTCGGCTCGGCGGCGACGAGCGGCGAGTACGGCGATTGTGGAGGGGAGACGAGAGCGTCGGTCGCGGAGCGACCGGTTGTCGAGTGAGCGGCGAATCCGGCGACGCCCAGCGCTGCTGTTGTCGACTTGATGAACTCTCGTCGAGTTTGACCCACGCAGTACCCTCGTGCGTTCCGTGCGATTTGCGCGCAACGCGTGCAGTGCGTGCCGTCGATGCGCTCACGCGAATATAGGAATGCGTTATACCGCACGCAATAGACGCGCCGATGCGTCGCACTTCCATCGATCAATGGTCGGTGCGACGTTTCGTGCGCGGTGGCGCATCGAACACGACGCGGACCGCAATCTCATGATGTCCACACACAACCGCAGCGGAGCGACGCGCGCGTGAAAGCGTTGGTGAAAGCATCGGCGGCACCGGGGTTCGAACTTCGCAACGTTCCCGAGCCGACAATCAGAGAAGACGAAGTGCTCATTCGCGTGCGACGCGCCGGCGTGTGCGGCACCGACGTGCACATTTACGACTGGGATGCCTGGGCACAGGGCCGCGTGAAGCCACCGATCGTCGTCGGCCACGAGTTCGCCGGCGAAGTCGTCGAGGTCGGGCGGCTCGTCACCGACGTGCACGCCGGCGATCGTGTCACGGCCGAAGGCCACATCGTCGACGGCCGCTGCCTGCTCTGCCGCACGGGCAACTCGCACGTGTGTCCGTACACGCGCATCATCGGCGTCGATCGCGACGGCTGCTTCGCCGAATACATCGCGATGCCGGCTACTAACGTGTGGCATCTCGACGACGCGGTCTCGTTCGACATCGGCGGCATTCACGATCCGATGGGGAACGCCTTTCACACCGTGCTCACGGCCGAGATCCCCGGCGCGACCGTGCTCGTCACCGGATGCGGCCCGATCGGCATCTTCGCCGTCGGCATCTGCAAGGCCGCCGGCGCGTCCCGGATCATCGCGTCGGACGTGAACGACACGCGACTCGCGCTCGCCAAGCGAATGGGCGCGCACGACATCGTCCATCCCGGCGAGGTCGAGGCGACGGTCAAGCGTCACACCGAAGGGCTCGGCGTCGACGTGGTGCTCGAGATGTCGGGCGTTCCGTCGGCCATCCATCAGGCCTTCGCGCTGGTGCGCGTTGGCGGACGCGTGCAGATGCTCGGCATCCCGTCCAAACCGGTCGACGTCGACTTCGCGACCGAGATCGTGTTCAAGGGCCTCACGGTCTACGGAGTCGTCGGGCGCCGCATGTACGACACGTGGTTGATGATGACGCGCTTTCTTCGATCGGGGCAGTTCGACCCCACGCCCGTCATCACTCACCGCTTCCCGCTGGAGGCAGCGGACGACGCGATCCACGCGATCAAATCGGGCACGGCGGGCAAGGTAATTTTCGAGGTGGGCTGACACGCTTCCGCAGGCGCCGCGAGCGGTCTTTGGCGATTATTCTACGGTCATTCACGGAGTTTCAGTCACAGCCGCTCGGGCATTTCACTCAGAACGTCGGTTGCTGCCAAAGGGCCGGATGTACACCGTTCAAAATTGCCGGATTGCTCCATTCGCGGGAGCACCTCGTCTCGCAACCGACCGAGACGTGTTTGTCGGATACGCCTCCAGGCGTATCGGACTGCCCGAGCGCCTCTTCCAACAATCCTCATCCGGGCCCATTGCGCGACGGCAGCTCACGCTACATGGAGCGATCCGGCACATTCCGGCTCCGCTCAGGCCGTTTGCTCCCGATGCGACGTTCTTAGGGATCAACCCAAGCAGTAGTGACCGAGCATCGATGACCAACCAGACCACGCGTGTCAGCCCACTCAGGGCAGCCGCGCGAATCTTCTGATCGACAACCGACATGGCCCTGAACAGCGAATTCACCGCGTCGCTCGAAGAAACGATCGAGCAGCTCAAGCGCGACAAGGTCTATAAGCGGCTTAACCACCTCGACTCGCCGCAATCGGCCCGTGTCCAGATGGAAGGGCGCGGCGAGGTGTTGATCCTCTCGTCGAACAACTATCTCGGTCTGTGCGACGAGCCGTCGGTGATCGACGCCGGCATCGACGCCCTGCGCCGGTACGGCGCGGGCACGGCGAGTGTCCGGTTCATCTGCGGTACGTTCACGATTCACCGCCAGCTCGAGGAGACGCTCGCCCGCTTCGTCGGCGCCGAAGCGTCGCTGAGCTTCGTCTCCGCCTGGAACGCGAACGAAGGGCTCACGGCGACGATCGCGCAGGAAGGCGACTTCATCGTGTCCGATGCGCTCAACCACGCGTCGATCATCGACTCGATGCGCCTCGCCAAGGCGATCAGCAAGTGCACGACCGCGGTTTACAGGCACGGCGACATGGACGACCTCCGCGCCAAGCTCGCCGAGGGAAAGAACGCCAGGCGCCGGATGATCTGGACCGACGGCATCTTCTCCATGGAAGGCGCGATCGCCAAGCTGCCGGACATTCTCCAGATCGCGCGCGACACGAACTCGATCGTCGCGATTGACGACTCCCACGCGTCCGGCGTGCTTGGCAAGACCGGTCGTGGCACCGCCGAGCACTTTGGCGTGCTGGGCGAGGTCGACATCATCACGTCGACACTGGGCAAGGCGCTGGGCGGCGCGGCGGGGGGATTCGTCGCCGGCTCGTCGGCGCTCGCCGATTATCTCACGCAGCGCTCACGACCGCAGCTGTTCTCGAACGCGTTGCCGCCGACTGTTGCGGCGAGTACGCTCGCTGCGGTCCACTACCTGGAGCAGCATCCCGAGCGGGTCGCGCGGCTGCGCGACAACACTCGCTACTTCCGCGAGCAGATCGTCGAGGCCGGGTTCAAGCCGCTGCCGGGCGAGACGCCGATCGTCCCGATCATCGTCGGCGAAACGGCCGCGGCAATTCAAATGAGTGATCTCTTACTCGAGCAGGGCGTCTTCGTAACCGGGTTCGGCTACCCCGTGGTGCCGCAGGGGCAGGCCCGCGTACGCTGTCAGCTGTCGGCGGGCCACACGCGCGACGACATCGACGAGGCGGTACGCGCGTTCAAGAAAGTGGGCGCTACACTCGGCATCGTACGGTGATGATGAGCCGCTTGTAGCTCGCCACGCTGTCGTCGCGGACGCGCGCGACGACGGCGCCGCAGCGGCCTCCGTCGAGCATCCACGGCACGAGCCAGGAGTTGATGTCGGGGGACAGATGTCCCACGACGTCGCCGCCCGGCGCATGCACCCAGACACTCGGTTCATCCGTTCCCGGCGGATCGGGCACGAGGATGAGCGGATCGCCTTCGTGCAGGCGGTGCACGACGTTGGCGCGGTCGCCAAACACGGTGCCGTAGACGGGCGTGTCGAAAACGCGGGTGCCAGGCAGTATCGATGACATCCTGTTTCGCAATGTGATGCGGGTCACTCCGCTCGGCCAGACGCGGGCTTCGGCATGATGGCGGCGACGCGCAATTTGGGCTCCCGGCGCAAGCGAACGTGACTGTTTGGGCGGCTATGTCGTCCGACACACAGAGCCGAATGAACGGCTGCGTCCATCATTTCCCGAGGAGTCGTATGCGAACGATCCGTGCCCTGACGGCCGCCGCAGCGGTCGCAGCGGCGCTCCCCACCATCGCCGGCGCGCAGCACGGGCGTCAATTCAAGGACGCCTGGTTCTGGGGCGTCAAGGGCGGCGGCTTCACTCTGGCCGACACGGCCTCCTCGTACACCGAGGCGCCGCTCGCCGGAGTCGATTGGCTGATCACGCGCTCGCGCGGCGGAATGTACATCTCGTTCAGCCAGGCTTTCTTCACGCAGCAGTCGTTCACGCTTCGTGATCCCAGCTCGCCGGCCGACAGCGGTCTCCGCGTGGTCGACCTCAAGAACATGCGGAAGGTCGACTTCGCGCTCATGGCCTTCCCCGGTCAGCACAACCGATTCCACCCGTACGCCGGACTCGGACTGACGCTGGGCCAGATCGCGACCGCGAACCCGCAGCCGCCCTTCGCGAGCCTCGACCAGCTCGCCGCGGCCGAAGACGACATCAAGCAGCACAAGGTCGGCGTGTCGCCATTCCTCATTGGCGGCGGTCAGTACCGATTCGCACCGATGTCCGTGTTCGTGCAGGCGACGGCGAATCCCGTGAAGCAGGATTTCCTCCTCTACAACGGGCGGCCGTGGAACTTCACGCTGGAGTTCGGAATACGGTACAATGTTGGGACGTCGATCGATCGCAATTAGAGAGGTGTGATGAGGGAAAAAAGAGCCGGCCCAAACGGGCCGGCTTTTTTGTGAGGGCGAACTGCAAAGGGCGGGCGCGAACAACGGAGGTGCCGAAGGGCGGAGGTGCCGAACGGCGGAGGTGCCAAAAAGCGAAAGCGCCGAACGTCGTCAAGAGCGAAATTGACAAACAGCGGGAAAGAGCGGGTTCGCAGGTTCCCGTTCTTTGGTGGTTCCGCTCTTCACGCCGTTAGGCATTTTCGTCGTTCGGCATTTCCGCTCTTAGGCACCTCCGCCGTTAGGCACCTCCGCAGTTAGCGCCCGCCGTTAGCAGTTCGCCTTTTCCCCGACACGTATTCGCTATCTCGGACCACAAACCTCAACGGCCAGTCCGCCGACTTCGTAATCCCGATGCGCGGCGTCACCTGCACGTCGCTGTCGGCGACGGACTCACCGGCTCTAATCAGCAGCGGCGGCCGCTGCAGCGGATTCCAGTTCTGCCGTCCGTCGATTCCGAGCGCGAGACACAGCTTTCCCGGTCCATTCGTGAGATCCGGGTCGCGACGCGCATGCGGGCGGCGACGACGCATCAACTCCAGACCCGTCAACGGTTCGACGGCGCGAACGAGGACCGCACTCGGATCGTGCTCGGCGCGCGTGACGGCGTTGAAGCACCAGTACATTCCATAAATGAAATAGACGTACGCGATGCCCGGCGGTCCGTAGAGTGGCGCGGTGCGCACGGTGCGCCCCACGGCGGCGTGGCAAGCGAGATCGTGCTCGCCGAGGTACGCCTCGGTCTCGACGATGCGCCCGGCGGCGATTCCCTCGGGCGTGTGGCACTCGAGGATCGCGCCGAGCAGGTCGCGGGCGACCAGCTCGGTGTCGCGATCGTAGAAGGATTTGGGAAGCGGCGGCGCAAGACGAGAACGCCGCGCACGAGGCGCGGCGTCATTCGTCATTCGTCGCTGGCCGCCGCGGCTTTCCTTGGACGCCTGCCGCCACCCTTTTTCGCGGCGCGCTTGCCGCGTGTCGCGGTACCGTTGGTGCTCGCCTCGGCAGCCGCCATGGCCGGCTGTTGTTCTGCCGTCGAGGCGGGGCGCTTCCTGCCGCGCCCACCGCGACGTCCACGCTTGGCGGCCGGCGACGGCTCAACGCCGTTCGTTTCGGCGCTCGGGGCTTCGGGCTTCTGGACCGGCGCGATGTCTTCCACGACGCCAATCGACAGCAATTCGGGCGGCGGTGCGCCCGGGCGTCCGCGGAAGCCGGAGCCGCGCGGGCCCATGCCCAGACGAGGCATTGGCGGCGCCGCAGGTGCTGCCGTCGCACTCACCGCCGCGCGCTCGCTGCGCTCGAGTTGCTCGGAGACCGGCGCAGCTTCGGCGGCGCGCGCAACCTCGAAATCGTTCCCGCGACGACGCAGATCGATGATGCCCTCGTCGTGCGCGTCCTTGAGAATGCGCACGAACATTCGGTCGCTCAGGCTTTCCGAATCGTGGCCCAGGAGCTGGCGCGCTCTCGCGCGAACGTCGCTCGCCCGGACCGTCTCGTCACCCGGCGCCAACTCGCCCACCGCGCGTCGCAGCAGATCGAATGCCTCGGCGCGAGTGAGCCGCTCGCCAGCGGCCCCGATCGGCGGCTCGGCTCCCGGTTTCGCCTCGGGTGCAGGTGCCGGCTCGGCGACCGGTGCTTCGCGCTCGGCGACTACAGCCACCGCCTCTGGCGTTTCGCGCGATTCCACGGGCTCGCGTGTCTCGCGTGGCTCTCGTGGCTCTCGTGGCTCGCGTGGCTCTCGCTCTTCCCGCTCTCTGCCGCGGCCACGGCCGCGGCGCCCGCGACGCCCCCGTTCTTCCGACGTGGCCGCGCCTTCGGTATCGGCGGCTGGCGCGACTTTGGATGCCTGAGCCTCCCCAAGTCCACTGGCCCGCGTTTCGGTGCGGGGAGTGGTGCCGGGCAAGTCCACCTCGAGTTGACCGTTGTCGAGCTTCGTGACCGACAGCAGTCCGCGCTGTGCGGCCTCCTGGCAGAAGCGCGAGAACTTGGAGATGCCGAGATTCTTCTCGTCGAAGGTGCTGTCGATCTCCTGCATGACCTGTTTGAGCCGATCGGAGCGCATGACGTCGTTGTTGCGCTTCATGCGCTGCACCGCTTCGGTCACCAGCTCCCACGGATCGAACTTGCGCGTGGGCTCTTCCTCGGATGCCTTCACGAGGCCGGCGAGGGCGTTGTAGCTGTAGTACTCGTCGCAGTTCTGGACGAGCAGATCGCTCGACGACTCACGGATGCCGACGCCGATGACGTACTTGCCGTATTCCTTGAGCTTGATGACGAGGCTCGAGAAGTCGGAGTCGCCGGAGAGCAGGATGAACGTGCCGATCTCGGGACGAGTGAAGACGAGCTCGAGCGCGTCGATCGCGAGGCGGATGTCGGTCGCGTTCTTTTTGGACGAGCCGTATGCAGGTGCGAAGATCAGGTCGATCGACGCTTCCGACAGCGGGACGATGTACTGCGGATAGCGGCGCCAATCGGCATAAGCGCGCTGGACGGCCACTTTCCCCTTGATGATCTCCGACGACAAGAGGCTCCGCAGCTCTTTCCCGAGGTCGGAGCGGATGCCCATCGTGACGTTGTCGAAGTCGATGAGGAGCGCGGCGTTAGGCGCGTGGATCGGCGCGGATACGTGCGGGGCGGCGCTCAGCGCCTGCGGACCCCGGTGGATGAGGGCACTTTGCGCCCGGGTCGGCAGGCGCGGATGTCTAGAATTCATGCATGACTCTGCGGGTCAAGCCGTCAATTTAGGCCCTTGTGCGACGTAAAGCCATGCTAGAGGCTACTCTCCGAGGGCTTTGAGGATGACCCGCTTGGGGCGCTGGCCATCCCATTCGCCGTAGAAGATCCGCTGCCACGGCCCGAGATCGAGCTGTCCGGCGGTGACGGGCACGATCACCTCGTGGCCGATGGTGATCGAGCGCAGATGGGCCGCGGCATTGTCTTCGCCGGTGCCGCTGTTGTGGCGATAGCGATCGGGATCCCACGGCGCCACGGATTCTTCCAGCCAGTCGAGAATGTCCTTCCAGAGGTTCGGCTCGTGATCGTTGACGAACACCGACGCCGAGATGTGCATCGCCGACACGAGGACCATGCCCTCGTCGATGTTCGCGGCGGCGCGGCAACGCTCCACTTGCTCGGTGATGTCGATGATCTCCTGACGGCGCTTCGTGTTGAACGTGAGGTAGTCGGTGTGAATCTTCATCGGGTAGCTGTCAGGGTGGTTGGGGGTTTCGACAATCTGTATGTTTGACCGCGAAACCGGTGCCTCGACGACCTCGTATGGAGCATCCGTGAAGCGTGTCGGGTTCCGCGGCCGCCTCTTCCTGATCCTGCTGGCTTTCGCCCTCGTTCCGTCGATTCTCATCACTGTCGCCTGGAATGCCACGGG
>DATISA010000227.1:0-15503 GCA_035469245.1 Gemmatimonadaceae bacterium | reverse complement strand
CGCGGCACGATCGAACGCGGACGGCCCATGTACCAACTCCTCTTCCTCATCCATGGCATGGGCGCCGGCGCCCGCGCGGCGAATGACCCCACGTGGTCAGCCGAGGTGATCCCTGGCCTCCGTAAGAGCGCCAAGCCTTTCAGCCACGACCGCGACCTCGTGCTCTCGTCGCCCAAGGCTGGCCAGGTGCTCGTCGTGCCCCTCACGTATCATCAGCTCTTCGACGACATTCGCGCGAAATGGACGCAACAGTCGCCGAGTGAGGTGGGATGGCTGCCGCTCGTCGCACAGCTCGCGTTTTCCGATCCGCAGGTACTCCCGAAGCTCCCCGGGTGGGTCCAGGCGGCCGGCGAATTCTTCTGGACGCATGTGCTCGACGTGCTGCTCTATCGGTATGTCGCCGAGTTCACGGTGCCCATCCGCGACGAGATCGCGACGCAGATCGCGACCGCCTGGCATAAGGCCGATCTCGACAACGGCGCCAACACGCCGGTGCACTTCGTCTCGCACAGCCTCGGCACGTGCGTGCTGCACGATGCCATCGCCACGCTCGCCCAGGATCCGGCGTTCGGACCGGGGACGCATCAGATCACGAGCATCGTCACCTGCGCCAACGTGTCGTCGATCCTCGAGACGAACTTCGGCGCGTACACCTCGCTCGATCGGCCGGTCGACGCCGATCCGTCGCCGGGAGGCATGACCGCGGCGTACTTCTCGTTCCGGCACGAGCTCGATCCCATCGCGGCGGTGAAGACGTTTCGCGGTGACCTGCACGACTGGCCGGCGAGCGGGTACCGCGACGAGGTTGCGATCGACGTCAAGGATTGGAACGTCCACGGCTACTCGCACTACCTCGACAATCCGATCTGTCACCTGCGGCTGTTCGAGCGCCTGTGGCCGAACGAGGCCTGGAAGAAGCGTCGCGATCCGGCGATCGACGCCTACAAGGGGTCGCCTGGCACGCCCTGTCCGACGGCGATCGCACAGGTGCGGCAGCAGCTCAAAGCGATTCTCTCCCAGCCGCTTCACGACACCCCAACCGGATTCTTCGACGTCGCCTCGCGCGCCGTTCGCGTCCTCCAGGATGCGCGAGCAGCGTGCGCCGTGGAGATGGGCGCATGAGTGCGCGACTCCTCGGGTGCGCGCTCGCATGCACCACCGTTGCAGCGACTGCGCGCGCGCAGATCGCGGGCGCGGCGTACTGCTCGAGCGCTGTCTACGACGACAACGTTCGCGCCGAGGGCGCCGGACCGATCGATCGCGTCCACCCGCTGCTGTCGCGAGCCCGGTACGCCGATGACGTTCGGAACGAGCAGTGGAGCACAGCCGTCGCCGGATTGCGCGAAGATGCGGTGCAGGCCTTCGTCGCGGCGCGGGTCGCGGCGGAGCAGCAGGCGATCTTCCTGGCGCAGATCGACTCGGTGCTCGCCGTTCTCCCGCGGCTGCCTGGACCGGGCGATCCGACGCGCGTGACGTTCGTCGCCGATTCGATTCGCACGATTCGATTCCTCCCCGTGCAGGGCGTCGACGCGTTCCGACTCTTCCGGCGGCCGGCGATCGAGCTCGCCGGGCTCACGGCGAATCAGGCGAAGGCGCTCTGCTGGAGTGCGATGAGCGTCGATGTGGTGCTGTTTCGGCTCGCCAAGCCGCTCGAGGGCGCGGCGATCGCGCGACTCGGCCGGCTCAATACGTCGTGGGCGAACTATCGCGCGTATGGCTACACGCGCCAGCCGCTGGAGCTGTTCCTCTTTCGCGGGAGCGTACACGATTCTCTTCCCGCCAAGGGGCAGTGGCTCGTCGGTCACCTGTCCGTCGGCGGAGAGATCAGCGGGCGGCGGGCCGATTCGTTGACGACGAGCACCGACGCCGTCGTGGAGCTCGGCCGCCTCTGGTATCGGCGCGATTACACCCAGTATGCCGGGCTCTCCGCGATCGCCGCCTTTCCGGCGAGGAGCTCCATCGCGTACGGCGCGATGCTGCACGTTGCGCGCGGGATGCGGGGCGGCGTTCTCCTGCGCAAATCGGGCGGCACGTGGCGCAAGAGCTTCGTCATGTCCACCGATCTGTACGGCTGGCTCGAGCAATCGAAAAAAGCCGTCGAGAGCAAACTGGCGGTGGTGCGTGGAATGGTCGTACTGCCATCGCGCGACGGCAGGTAGCTCGAAGGCACGCGAGAGGTAGCTCGAGCCAGACGCCTGTCGAGCGGTTGTACCGTGACATATCATCCGAAGATGACACCTCTATGGACGTTGTCATGAGACATTGTCATCGACTGATGAATCGGCTGCTTGCGATCACCGTCGTATCCGCCCCCGCGGTGGCCGCTGCTCAGGCGGCTCGGCCGACGGGACGTTGGGCGGGCGTTGCATCACTGCCGCGCCAGGGTTCGTTCCGGATCGAGATCACGCTCGACTCCACGGCGAGCGGATGGCAGGGAACGCTCCTCATCCCCGCCCAGAGCCCACAGCCGATCACGTTCGACTCGATCGGCGCGGTTAAGGATTCTCTGATCCTGCAGCTTCCGGCGCGGGCGCAGAAGGCGGTGTTCCGGGTCGCGCTGTCGCCGGACGGCCAGCAGCTTGGCGGCGTCGTGATCGCGGCCGTGAACGGCACATTGGTGGCGGCACGTCCAGGAACGCCCGCGGCGGCGACGATCATGGCTCCGGTTCAGCGCATCGACGATTCGCGCGCCGCGGCCAATCGCCTGGCCGCTACCAAGTCGCCCGCCGCCAGGCCAAGCGCGAACCCCGATTCCGCGCGGCTGGTGACGAGCGACATCAAGCTGTTCTGGAGCGCCATCGATCGCGCGCCGCCGGACAGCCTCGCCGAATACCTGCAGCACGAGTATCTCGAGAAGGCCAGCGTCGGCGTTCGCGATTTCATCGGCGGCCGCATCATGAGCGCCGAGGATCTGGCGCAGTACGTCCGTGACCATCGGGCGACGTACGACTCGGTGCGCGCCGCGAACCTCGACGTCACACGTGCCGACGCCGCGATTCGCGCGGCGTTTCACAAGCTCAAGGATCTGTATCCCGACGCGGTCTTTCCCGACGTGTACTTCGTGATCGGCCGGTTCAACTCCGGCGGCACCTCGAGCGATCACGGGTTGTTGATCGGCGCCGAGATGTACCGCGATCCGGCGAGCCTGCCGGCGATCGTGTCGCACGAGTTGATCCACTACCAGCAGCATTACGAGAATCAGAAGCTGCTCGAGCATTCGTTCCTCGAGGGTACTGCTGATTTCCTGGGTGAGGTGATCTCGGGCAAGCAGATCAACAACGCCGCGCATCAATACGGAATGGCGCACGAAGCCGAACTGTGGGCGGAGTTCAGCAAGCACTTCGACGACACGAACTTCTTTCCCTGGATGTACGGCAGGCCGCCGGACGGCAAGCCGAACGATCTTGGGTACTTCATCGGGTACCGGATCGCGCAGGCGTACTACGACAAGGCGGCCGACAAGAAGCAAGTGATCCGCGACATCATCACGGCGCGTGGTGGGAACGTACGCGAGTTGCTCGCGATGAGTGGCTACGGGCCTGGGGCGCGCTGAGCGGCATCCGATAAGACGCGGACGGCTGGGTGTGGTGTGGGGGTTGGAAAATGGCGGACTGCTGAGTGCATCGCGAAGGCGGGTGCATCGCGCCGGTCAGGGAGGGCATAGGTCTGAGGGGCGAGTGCGGGAGCTGCGAGGTACCCACCTTAATGGCCACACTGCCGCCGTTTGCAGATCGCAGTCCGCGGCGCGCTGGAGCCACCTCGGCCCGTGTCTCGCGTCTCCCGCACTCACGATCTCACCGCCTAAGCACTCCCTGGCAGGCGCAGCGATCCCACCCGGTCACTATCCCATCGTCGTCTCCCCATCTCGGCCTCTCATCGCCGCTCCGGCCCGCTTGACCGCCGGCGCACGCCTCGTATCTCAATGGTCTAATCCATCTCTACTCAACGATCGAGCGAATTTGAATCCAAATCCGTATTAGAGTCGTCATGATGCGCGGCGGTCGCGATGTGGCGAGGCGCCGTCCCGTCGCGAAATGCGCAGCCATCGAGCTCACCGCAGAGGCCCCATGTCCTCCCACTCCCTGTTGGCTCGCTGTTCCCTGTTCGTCGCGAGCCTGCTGACTCTGGCCGCGATGCCGGCGGCGGGCCAACGCACCGACGTCATTCGGGGCCGGGTCATCGCCGCCGACAGCACGCCGCTACGCAACGCGGTCGTCACAGCGATGGACACCGCGGCCAAGGTCCCCAAGCCAACACGCACCGACTCGGCCGGCGCGTACTCGATCAGCTTCGAGAACGGCGGAGGCACGTATATGGTAGCGGTCACGATGCTCGGCCACGCGCCACAGCGCCGAGTCGTGAGCCGCGCCGCCGACGGAACGATGCCGCGAGCAGACTTCAAGATGACGCCCGTGGCCGCGCAGCTCGGCGCGGTGCGATCGGTCGGGGAGCGACCCAAGGCTCCGCGCTCCGACTTCGCTGGTGACTTCAGCACCGGCGGCACTACGAGCTATCAGAGTTTGTCGGGCGGTCTGAGCGGCGACGTCACCGGCGACCTGTCGGCGATTCTCGCCACGTTGCCCGGCATCTCGGTCACGCCCAGCGTCGACGGGACACTCAATGTCTCGGCCTTTGGGATCGGGAGCGACCAGAACGGGCTCGTCCTGAACGGAATCAACTTCGGCGCCCAGGTGCCGCGCGACGGCTTCCGGCTCGCCGTGATCAGCGCATCGTACGATCCCGGGCGCGGCGGCTTTGCCGGCGTGCAGCAGTCGCTTCGCATGAGTCCGGGCACGAACACGATCAGCCGTTCCACGCATATCACGCTGGATGCACCGGCCCTGCAGTGGACGTCGGATGTCTCCTCCAACCTCGGCACCGAATACGGCCAGCAGATTGCCAGCGGGTCCATCGCCGGACCGATCGCCGTCGACAAGGCGTTCTATTCCACCGCCTACCAGTTCTCTCGGCGGGCGAGCACGCTGCCCAGCCTCGAGTCGGCCAATCCGGCGTCGCTCGCCGCGCTGCACATGAGCGCCGATTCCGTGCGGCGGCTGCTCGGCTTGCTCGGCACGGCGGGCATCCCGGTTCGGACGTCGCGTGTGCCGAATGGCCGTGAGAACACGTCGGGAAGTCTGGCGTTCCGCTTTGACTTCGAGCCGAACGTCCCGCCGTCGCAGCCGGGCTTGCTCATCCAGAACACCGCGACGATCGACGACTATTATCTCGAGTTCGGCGGAACCTTCCGCAAGAACGGCGGGGCCATGATCGGCGCGACATCGGTCCCCTCGTCGGGTGGCGAGTTGACCCATCGCGATGGATGGGCGCAGTTCACCGCGGCCAAGTATCTGCCGCGGAACACGCTGAATGAAACCACGGTCAGCGTCGGCGGCGCCGAGGACAAGAACGACCCGTATCTCGATCTCCCGTCCGCGACGCTGCTCCTTGCCTCCGGCCTCGGCGACGGTGTGGGACTGTCGATGGCGCGGGTCGGCGGCAGCGCCAGTCCGCGGAACACGAGCCAGACCTGGTCGACCGGATTCCGGAACGTGACGACCTACAACACCTGGGACCGTCACCACTCCGTGGCGCTCACGCTCGATGCCACGTTCGACGGCTACTCGAGCAAACAGGATACAGGCGCGGGGAACTTCGTGTTCAACTCGCTGGCCGATTTCGAGAACGGCACGCCGGCAAGCTTTTCGAGAACTCTGACCGGCCTGCACACGAGCGGCACGGGTTTCAACGGCGCCATCGGGATCGGCGATACGTACAATCCAGTCACGCCGGGCACGATACAATTCGGTCAGATCCCGCCGTCCAAGCCGGTCGTCCAATACGGCCTGCGGCTCGAGACCAACCGCTTCGGCGTCACGCCGGCGTACAACCCCAAAGTCGAATCGGCCTTCGGCGTGCGAACCGATCGCGTGCCGAACGGTACGCGCGTCATGCCGATGATCGGCTTCAACTGGCCGGTTTTGGGACCGATGAAGTTGAACGGCATCCCCTTCGGCCGCCGTGCCAGCATCAGCGGCGGCGTGCGCGAGTATCGCGGCACGCTGTCGACACGGGCGCTCGATGCGTACACCCGGCAGACGGGTTTGCCGAGCGCGATCCAACAGCTCTATTGCGTGGGCGACGCGACGCCGTTGCCCGACTGGCGCGCGTTCGAGCAGAGCAGCTCGGCGATTCCCACCGAGTGCGGGAACGGCGCGATCTCGACGCCATTTGCCCAGTCCGCGCCTCCCGTCACACTGTTCGCGCCGAATTACACGTTCTACGAGAGCTGGCGCCCCGCGCTCAACCTGAACTACACGATCAGCTCGAAGTTCCGGCTCGGCGCCAACGGCACGTGGGCGATCAACCGGAACAACGTCAGCAACTACGATCTCAACTTCGCGCCAAACTCGCGGTTCGCGCTCGCGGCGGAGGGGGATCGGCCGGTGTACGTGTCGTCGGCGAGCATCGTACCCTCCACGGGTGCGGCGGCGTTTAGCGACTCACGTGTGTCGCCCGACTTTGCGCACGTCAACGAGGCACGCTCCGATTTGCGAAGTCAGGTGCGGTCGCTTGGCCTCACCCTCGGCTACTCGCCGGGATTCATTTTCATCGGTGGTCCGAACGCGGTGTTCATGAACGCGTCGCTCTCGTACACGTACAACGACGCGCGTGAGCAATTCCGGGGGTTCCAGAGCGCGGCTGGTGATCCCCGCGTCGTGACCTGGTCGCGCGGCAGCATCGCCAGGCACGTGATCACGCTGAACCTGAACAGAAGTCAGGGAACCTTCGGCAACATCGGGCTCCAGGCGCGCATCCAGTCCGGCACGCCGTTCACGCCAGACGTGGCCGGCGACATCAACGGCGACGGCTACTCGAACGATCGCGCGTACGTGTTCAACCCCGCCGCCGCGACGACGGACACTGGGGCGGCGCGCGCGATGACGCGGCTACTGCAGTCCGCGCCGTCCAACGTCCGCACGTGTCTCGACCGTCAGCTCGGCAGGATCGCCGGTCGAAACAGCTGCGTCGGGCCGTGGGCAATGCCGCAGCTCAACATGACCTTCTCGCCGGATCCGTACCGTCTCGGATTCAAGAATCGCGGCTCGGTGACGCTCATCGTCACCAACATCCTGAGCGGGCTCGATCAGGCGTTGCACGGCTCGAACAGGCTGCACGGTTGGGGGCAACAGGCGTTCTCCGATCCGACGCTCCTCACGGTGCGCGGCTTCGATCCTGCCTCGCAGCGCTTTGCCTATACGGTGAATCCGCTGTTCGGGAGCACGTCGCAGTTCCGCAACACGTTCCGCTCGCCATTCATGCTCACGCTCGATTTCCGGCTCGAGGTCGGGCCCGATCGCGAGACGCAGTACCTCGAGGCGCTCCTTCGGCCGCGGGCATCGGAAGGGCCGGCGCTGACGCTCGACCAGATCAAGAATCGCATCGCGCGGGCGTTCAATCCGATCGATCAGCTGCTGCAGCAGAAGGACAGCATCAAGCTCACCGACACGCAAGTCGACAGCATGAAGAGGATTTCACGGTCGTACTCCGTGCGCCGGGACTCCATCGCCACGGCGATGGCGCGATACCTCATGGACCGGCGCGGCGAGTACGGCGGTGAGGACGTTCGCAAGCGCTGGCATGCGGCGGGCGTAGACAGCTATGCGGGCTACCTCGCCGACGTGCGCGCGGTTGTGGCGCTGTTCACGCCCGAACAGATGGAGCTGGCCAAGACCAAGCCGTCTTTTTTTGGATTCGTGAACCTCGCGAACTTCAAGGAGGCGGATATTTCGAGGTTGTTCAGGGGAGCGATGGCGAGTCTGCCGTGACGGCGGACGGCGAACTGCGGGCGCAAACGGCGGAGAATGCCAAACGGCGGGCATGCCAAGAAACGGAAATGCCGAAGAGCGAAAGTGCCAAACGACGTGAAGAGCGAAGATGACAAACCGCGGGAAAGCGCGGGTTCGCAGCTTCCCGTTCTCTGGCAGTTCCGCTCTTGACGCCGTTAGGCACCTTCGTCGTTCGGCACTTCCGTTTTTTGGCACCTCCGCCTTTTGGCATCTTCGTCGTTCGCGCCCGCAGTCTGCCGTCCGCCTTCCCCCAAACATTAGTACCTTCTTAATCTTCCCCTCCGCCTTGTGGCCTCCCTCCACGGCGCGCAGGTTACGATAGTCCTTAACCTGAGCCCTGCGCCTCACCGCGGTGGTCGGCCGAGCAGCACCTCTCAACCTCCCGGGCGCCGTCGCCTCTCCAGCGTCGGCCGCGTATCGTGCGGACGTCCGCGCAGGGCCCGCGCGCGCCGGCGAGCCGGCCACCGCGTGGCTCACCGTCGCGTCCCTCGTCGAGCACGCGGCGCTCATTCAGGATCCGGAGCGATCGGCGCTGCTCGGACGCGCGGCCGACATTGCCCGCGCGCAGATCGGCGACGCGGCGCTCACACGGCTCGCGGCCAGCGAGTGGGGTGAGGACGAGCGCGCAGCCTCCGATGCCATCGTCCTGCTCACCGACACGATGCAGGCCGCCGACATGCTGCACCTCGCCGGCGCGACGCTCGACGCACTGCTCGCGGCGAACGAGTCGGCCCCACCACTGCAGCAAGGGCGCATTCTCGCAAAGCGCGCCCGCGTTGCCTGGAAACTCGGCTCGCTCGACGAAGCCGAGGCGCGGTATCGAACGGTCGAGCGGATTGGCCGGCGTGAGACCAACGCCGAGCTCGAGGCCCGCGCGGCGATCGGGTTCGTGGCGCTGGCGCAGTTGCGCGGCAACTATCCGGAGGTGCGCAAGCACGCGCGTCGCGCCGTGCGGTTGGCGGAGCAAACAGGGATCCGCTCACTCATTCGCAACGCGCACAGCGGAATGTTGATCGGCGCCGCGGTGGCGCGGTCGCTCGACGAGGCGCTCGTCCATGGATGGGCGGTCTATCGCGCGTCGGCCGGCGATCCAGTACAGGAAGCGGAGGTGCTGCAGAACCTGGGGCAGGCGCTGCTGGATGCCGGGCGCACACAGGTCGCGCGTGCCGTGTTCTCGAACGTCGTATCGCGCGCCGTGCCGCCGCGCATCATGCTGCCCGCGCTCGGCGGACTCGCGCTGTCGAGCGCCGACGCCGAGCATCGCGACAGCGTGCGTTGGGCCGCGCGACAGGTTCGATCCTTCGACGAGCGTCCGGTTCCGCGGCACGCACTGGCTTCGGCCCTCGTGGAGTGCGCGATCGCGTTGGCGCGAATCGGGGACGGACGCGAGTCGGAGCGCTTCCGGAGTGACGGGCTTCGGCTTGCCCGAGCGCACGGATTCCACGAAGTCGTCTTCCGCGCCGAAGACCTCGAGGCAAGCGTAAGCAAGGAGCGCGACGCGCCGCCCGCGCTTCGCAAGCGCGCCGCGGACGTCGTGCGCGAGCTGGCGTGGATGGAGCCGGACCGGCTGCCTGAGCACGTCACGCTGGCCGCCGGTTCGACTGCAGACTGAATCCTACTGGTCCCCGCAGACCATGCGGCCGTCGACGATGACGTACCCGGAGCGGCAGGTCAGAGACGAGTCGCGGCGAGCCGCACTCGGCGCGTACGATCTGGTCTGCGGAGCCGTCGGTGAACGATCGCACGCGGCGAGGAGCAGGGAAGCGGCGGCGGCGATCGCGAACCGCGCGACGTTTGGGCGAGACCTGTGTGCTGATTGGAGCATTCGACGCTCTCTCGTGGGAGGAGCGCCTTATGTAGATGATCGCCTTCGCGTCGTCCGTCATGCGACGTGAAGCTGAGTTACTGGGCGTTACGCGCGCCGCCGATACACCGGTCGTGTTCGCCGCGGCAATGTCGATGCAGCAGCGCGCGCGGCTCGTGGACGCCTTCCGCCATCGCGCGGTGCTGCGCTTTCTCGACTCGTTCCACGCGCTAAGTCACGCGCTTCGCGAGCACCTCGATGGCCCGGACGCCGTGGTGATTCCCGCGCGCGACGCCACGGGTGTAGACGCGCTGGCGCTCGTCGGGGAGATCGCGCGCGAGCGGCCGCGCACGGCGATCATCGCCTACGTACAGGCGGGCGCACAGCACTCGACTGACATTCGCGGACTCGCCGCGGCGGGCGTGCACCAGTTCGTCTTTCCGGGATTCGACGACAGTGGAATTGCCCTGCGCGCGATTCTCGGCGCGGCCCGCCGGCAGTGCGCGGCGGATTGGGTGATGCACAAGCTGTGGCCGATCGTGCCCGTCAAGCTGCATCCGGTGATTCAGATGGCGCTCGCCCGGCCCGACGTCATCACGACGGTGCGTGGACTCGCCGACGCGCTTGGCGTCCAGCGTCATACCCTCTTCAACTGGTGCGTGCAGTCGAAGTTCCCGTCGCCGGAGGAAGTGCTGATATGGGCGCGCCTGTCGCTCGTCGCGTACTACCTGGAAACGACGGGCTGCACCGTCGAGACGATCGCCCTCGAACTGTCGTTCCCATCCGACACTGCACTTCGCAATGCGATGAAGCGCTACACGGGCCATCGGGCGACCGAGCTCCGCGGACCCGGCGGACTCGACACGGTAATCGCCGCGCTCGTCCGGCGCCTTGGGCAGGGCTCGCGCGCGCGGAAATTACACCTCGAGTAACGGAAGCAGCGGAACCCGTCGTCTATCTTGACCCCGTCGTCCTGATGAAGGGGGCATGGAGAGTGGCGGATCACGCGAGCTCGATCGACGCACACGGGCCGCTCGCGGGCGATGACGTTGCCGTACAGCGCGTGCGTCAGCGCGCGCGGCGCTCTCTGGTGCGGAGCGCTGACGCGACGCAGTCCATCTCGGCCCACATCGTGACCAGTGTCGCGGCCGGCGAGCGCCTGCTCGGCGCGGTCGCGTCGGGAACCGAGGACTTCTCGGTCGTCTCGGATGACGGCAAGGTCGCCGTACGCGTGCACCTCACGATCGACTCCATGCAGGTCGCGGAGGAACGACTCGGCGACACGGGAATCGTCGTCGACTGGTCGCGCGGGACGGTCTCGAACGGCGAGAGCCGAACGCGGCTCGCGCGCATGGAGCTGCGGCTCCTCGCCGCGCTGGTCGAACGAAATGGCAATCCGATATCGCGGTCGCAGCTCGCCGGCCGACTCTGGCCAGCGGCGAATGGCGCGCCGGAGAAAGAGATCGGGTTGGCCGTGTACGTGTGTGGGCTGCGAAAGCGACTGGCGGCGATCGGAGTGGGAAGCGCGCTGCAGACGGTGCGCGGAGTAGGATACCGATTCGTCATCTAACGGCGGACGGCGACTGGGTGAGAGGGTGATCGCTGCGTGGTAACCGCACCGTGAATGACGATCCCTGACCCATCGTGCTCACCGCGCTGAGCTCGCCGCCCATGCGTCGCGCGAGTTCCCGGCTGATCGCGAGGCCGAGCCCGACGCCACGCCGACTGTCTCCGCGCGCGGGCGTGTCGAGCTGCGTGAACGGCTTAAAGATCTCCTCGAGCTTGTCAGCCGGGATGCCGGGTCCGGTGTCACGCACAGCAATCCATACGACACTGGTGTCGCAACCACAGCGTAGCTCGATCCGGCCTCCCGGCGGCGTGTACTTGATCGCGTTGGTCGCGAGGTTGAGAAGGATCTGATCGAGCTTTTCCCGATCAGCCATGACGTGCGCCGTGCACTCCGCGGCGCCACAGGAGTGGCAGACCTCATATGTGAGGTTTGCGGCGGCGATTTGCGGCGCGATCATCGGCTCGATGCTGAACAGGACGCCTCGCGCCTCGACGGGCTCGAGGCGAATGTCCAGCTGACCCGCCTCTGTTTTCGCGAAGCTCAGCACCTCGTTGATCAGCCCGAGCAGGAAGCGGTTGCTCGCCATGATTCGCTCGACATAATCGCGTTGCGCCGCGTTCAGCTCTCCGGCGACGCCCGTATCGAGTAGGTCGGCGTAGCCGCCGATCGCGTTGAGAGGCGTCCGCAGGTCGTGGCTCATCATGGCCAGGAAGGCACTCTTCGCGCGATTCGCGGCCTCCGCCGCGCCACGAAGTCGCTCCGCCTCCGCTGTCCGCTCCTCGAGCCGGGCCTGTTGCTGTCGGAGCTCGTCCGACTGGTCGCGGAGCTGCGCATTCTGCGCGGCGAGCAATGTAGTGACGACGTATTGGTGTGCCGCCGCGCGCCCGAGAACGTTGTTGAGGGCGTGCGCGACCAGCGCAGCGAGCGTGATGCCGACGACCAACACCGCGAAGAGTACTCGCGCCTCACGCGTGAGTCCGACCAGCTGTGCGGACAGCTGGTTTGCGTAGCGGCGCTCGATGGCCGCCGAGACGTTGCGGATGCTGTCCATCAAGAACTTGCCCTCGCCATCGGACATCGAAACGCGAGCGCTGTCCACGCCGGCGCGCGTCCGCGTCCCCATCACGCGGTCGAGAGCCGCAAGCCGTCTCGGGATCAGCGAATCGAGCGCGGCCAGGAGACGCTGGGATGCGGGGTCATCCGAGATCAACTCGTGGAGACGAGCCGACTCGCGGCGCACGTCGGCCGTGGCGCCGCGATACGGCGCGAGGTAGCTGGAGTCGCCGACGATGATGTAGCCGCGCTGCCCCGTCTCGGCGTCGGTCAGCCGCTGGAGCACGTTGTCGTTCGTGCGGACCACCGCTTCGGAATTCCGAATCTTCGCCTGCCGCGCGAGCACCCGCGCGAGACCGATGCCTACAGCGAGGCCGACCACCAGAACGATCGCGGCCGAGCTGGACGCAGCGATGACTCGCGTCCTGTGACTGATGAAGCGAATCGGGCTCATGGGTGCTCCGTCGGCACAAGCCGTGAGCGGAGGTAAAGAGTAGCCATTTCGCCGACTCTCGTCATAGGACGAACCCTCACACCGACGGGGTCGCCGCGATTCGCGTATCGCGGACACGGCTACGCCGCCCACTGATTCCGCCGCTAGACGTGCCGATGTGTCATCGATCTCCGCACGGACTCATGACATTCTCCCGACTCTCGGTCGTGATCGAAGGGCCGACAATGAAATGATGCACTCGCGTCGGCGAATCACCTCGAGTGACCACCGACGCCATCGATCGAAGCACAAGCGGCTACACGTCGTCCACGGAGGTTACGCGATGATCGACATTCACCACGTGGGAACCCACGACCGATCGAAGAGCGCCGGAGCGCTGCAAGCTACGCTCATCGAACTGCAGGCACTGCAGCTTGCGACCAAGCAGGCGCATTGGAACGTGTCGGGCATGCTCTTCTGGTCGATGCACGAGATGCTGGATGCGCATTACGAGGCGATCGCGGCGATGACCGATGAGGTCGCCGAGCGGCTCCTCTCGACCGGCAATCCGGCGGACGGACGGCCCCGGACAATCGTCGAGCGCTCGCCGATCGCCGAAATGCCTGACGGTCTGCTCGACGATAGCTGGCTCCTCGCGTATTTCGCGGAGCAGTACGCGGTCGTGGCCGATCGGCTGCTCGAGAGGATCGGTGACATCGAGGAGGACGACCCGACGTCCGCCAATCTGCTCCAGGAAGTCGAGCACCTCGTCGAGAAGAATCAATGGCAGGTTCGCGCGCACCTGGAAGCCCGGCCAACCGACAGTCAACCCCGCGAGCGGACCGGGATGACTCGTCCGGCGTCGCGGCGGCGACCACTTACGCGCGCCCACGCTCCCGCGGCCAAGTCGTAACGACAGCTCAACGGCGGATCGAGAGTTGCTCCCGATCCGCCGATTTGTGCAAGACTGGCCCGCGAGGTTATTGCGCCGCTTTGGCGAGGTCCCTGATCGATCCCTCGAGCCACTGCACGCGCGCCGGATCAGATGAGGCTGACCGGTAGCCCTCCAGCTGATCGGCGAGCTTCTTCAGCGCGTCCTGCCGCGCCGCTCCCGACGCGCTCTCGGCGCCCGACAGTCCGCTGCGCACGGCCGCGACCTGGCTCGCCGACAGTCCATGCCACCGCTCGAGCTGGTCGGTGTACGCGCGCGAGAGCGCGAACGTCGCCGGCCACTCGAGCTTCGGCTGATCCTGCACGTTGAGGAAGGTCATCTTCACCGAATTGGCGGCATCGATCTCATTCTGGCTGATCGCCGCGCTCGGCGCGAGCTCGAACACGTCGAGACCCCGCTGCATCTCGGAGCCGTAGATGCGGCCGTTGTACCAGTACGTCGACCAGTAGCCGCCGCCCGCCAAGCGCGTCGAGTCGTTCGGGCCGCGGTCGAAGAACGCAATCTCGTGCGGGTGCGCCGGATCGGTCCACTCGAACACCGAGAGTCCGCCCTGGTACCACGCCTGCACCATGATCGTGCGGCCCGGGATCGGGATCAGCGAGCCGTTGTGCGCGACACAGTTCTCATATTGCGTCTGCGGCGCCGGCATCTTGTAATAGCTCTGGAACACCATCTTGCCGTTCACGATTCTGAAAATCGCGTCGGCGCCCCAGTTCTTGGGATCGCCCGCACGGCAGTACGGCGCCCCGCCGCCGCCCCATTCGTCGGAGAACAGGACCATCGACCCGTCGTTGCTGAACGTCGCCGAATGCCAGAAGGAGAAGTTGGAGTCGGCGACCTGGCCGACGCGCACCGGATTGGCCGTGTTGCGAATGTCGAGCAATAGACCCATGCCCGCACACGCGCCGCCGGCATAACCGACTCCCGGATACGCCGTGATGTCGTGACACTGGGTCAGTGCGCCGCGCGGCGCCGGGAGCGGCGGGCGGGCTACGCCAAACTGCTTGGCGAGCGAGTCCTCGATGGCCAGATAACGCACCGTGTCGGCTTTGGTCGACTTGTCGCTGAGCGACGGGACCGCGTTGAGCGCCTGCTGGAAGTTGTACCGAGCCGTGTCGGCCGCGGTGGCGTTCGCCGCCAATCCACGCCCGCGACCGCCGCCAGCACCGCGGCCGCCGCGACCACCTCGTCCAGCCGCATCAGCGTCGACCGGCGATGCGCCGTGCGAACCCGGGTTCCGCAACACGCCCTTGTCGTCGGCGAAGATGCGCGGTGAGCTCACGATCGCCGCCTGTTCCGGATGCGCGAGCGGCACCTTGATCACCTCGATCCGGAACAGCGACGTGTTCGGATCGGTCGCGTCGGCGACACAGCCCGCGAGTTCTTCCGACGGACGGACCGACGACGTGCCCGAGATGTAGACGTAGACGTTCGCATCGTCCTTGGGGTCGTGCACCACCGTGTGCGTGTGCGAGCCGCGGCACGTCTGGACGTTCGTCAGATACTTGGGATGATCGATGTCGCTGATGTCGAAGATGCGAAGGCCGCGGATGCGCTCCTTGCTCACCGGGTCGCGCGGCGCGTCCTTGCCGCAGTCGAGCCGGGCCGTGGGGGCTTCGGCGGACACAAAGAGCAAATTCTTATAGACCGAGACGTCGCTCTGCGAGGCTGGACAGATCGTTTCCTGGCGCAGGCGCGGGTGCGCCGGATCGGACACGTCCCAGATCTGGAATCCGTTGTAGTTGCCCTGGATCACGTTCGTGCCGGAGAACGCGAGGTCGGAGTTCGTGATCCCGGCGAACTCCGGCGGTGCCGGCGTGTGCGATACGAGCTTGAGATACCAG
>DATISA010000226.1:0-2611 GCA_035469245.1 Gemmatimonadaceae bacterium | reverse complement strand
TCGCCGGCAGCAGCTTGCGCCGGCTCAAGTCGCCAAGCGCGCCGAGGATGATCATCGTGCACGGATCGGCGCGATCGCGCCGGGGCTCGGATACGCGCTCGTGCGCCATCGGCCGCGGCGAGATGACGGGATCGCGGGGATCGCGCGGCGTCATGTCGTCTTCACCGCGTGTCCGCCGAATTCGTTGCGCAGCGCCGCGATGACCTTGGCGCCGAACGAGTCGGCCTGGCGTGAGCGGAAGCGCGTGAGCAGCGAGAGCGTGATCGTTGGCGCCGGCACGTCGAGGTCGATCGCTTCCTGCACGGTCCAGCGCCCTTCGCCTGAATCGGCGACCCAGCCCTTGATGTCGGCGAGCGATGCGTCGCGCGCGAACGCCATCGCTGCGAGCTCGTTGAGCCACGAGCGCACGACGCTGCCGTGCTGCCACACGTTGGCGATCTGCTCGAGGTCGAGCTTGGGAAAGAGCTTGGACGCGTGGAGAATCTCGTAGCCCTCGGCGTACGCCTGCAGCAGCGCGTACTCGATGCCGTTGTGGACCATCTTCACGTAGTGCCCGGCTCCAGTCGGGCCGACGTGCGCGTAGCCATTCTCCGGCGCGAGCGCGGTGAAGATCGGCTCGCAGCGCTTCACCGCGGTGTCGCTCCCGCCGACCATCAGACAGTAGCCGTTCTCCAGTCCCCAGATGCCGCCGCTCGTTCCCGAATCGACGAATTCGATCCTCGATTTGGCGAGCTCGGCGCCGCGCCGCATCGTGTCGTGAAAATTCGAGTTGCCACCGTCGATGATGATGTCACCCGCCGCGAGCGCCGGCTTGAGCGCGGCGATCGTTTGATCGACCGGATCGCCTGCCGGCACCATGATCCACACGACGCGCGGCGTCTCGAGCGCGCGCACCAGCGCCGCAAGATCGGCGGCGGGCGCGGCGCCGAGTGACGCGTACTTGGATACGGCGTCGGGACTTCGATCGTACACGAAGACTTTGTGTCCCTTGCGCATCAGGCGCTCGACCATGTTGCCGCCCATGCGCCCCAACCCGATCATCGCCAGTTGCATGTTCCTGGACCGTGCGTGAAGAGTGAGACGTGCGCTAGACCAGCAACCCCTGCGCCCGCAGGTCGGCCCGCAGCTGTCCCGCCGTGCGAAAGTGGATCGTGCGCATCCCCAGTCCTGCCGCGGGCGCGAGATTCTGCAATCGATCGTCGATGAACAGCGTGCGCGCCGGATCGGCCTGCGTCATGCCGAGCACGCGCAGGTAGATGTCGTGCGTCGGCTTGCGCACGCCGAGCCAGCAGGACGTGAAGAACGTCGGAAAGATGTCGCCGAGCTCGAACTGGCGGATGCGATGCACGTTCAACTCGGCGCCCTCGTTGTTGAGCGTCGCCATGCGCACCGCGTGAGACCGCGCGATGTCGCGAGCGATGGCGATGGAATCCGGCCACGCGATGCTCTGCGCGAACATGAACGCCTTGAACTCGGCGCGATTGCAGCTGCGCGGCTCGCAGAACACGGTGACGTCGAGGTATTCGTCGAGCGAGATCTGTCCCGCCTCCAGCGCTCCGACCGTCTCTTCGTGCCGATACTGGAAGTCCTCGGCGTCGAGTCCAAAGCGTTCGATCGCCGCCTCGCGCTGCTCGCGATCCCACGCGTTGCTGCCGAGCACGCCGCCGACGTCGAACAGCACGAGGTCGACCGAGGGCGCGGCCCTCATCCGACGAGCACCGCCCGCGCCGGCGCGCCGTCGAGTCCCTGCAGGCGAAGCGGGAGCACGCGCAGTTCGTATGGACCCATGGGGGGCGCGGACAGATCGAGCCCTTCCACGATGACGATTCCGCGCTCGAGGAGTGTGAGGTGCGTCGCGTGATGGCCGGAATGAAACTGCTCGATCGAGAAATAGTCCACGCCAACGAGCTTGACGCCGAGCGAAGCGAGGTAGCGAGCGCCGTCGGGCGCGAGATAGGTATAGTCGCGCACGAACTCACGGTCGCGGATGAAGCTGGAGTTTCGCGTCTTGATGAGAATTCGTGTATAGCCTTTGATCTCGTACAGGCGCAGCTGCTCCTCACCGACGGCCATCGCATCGTTCGGGATGGCGACGAGCATCGCGGGCCCCATCAAGACGTCGAGCGACAGCGCATCGACGGTCATCCCGTCGTCGATCATGTGCTTGGGCGCGTCGACGTGCGTGCCGGTGTGCGAGCCGAAGGAGAGCGACGACACGTTCGATCTGCCGCCTTTGGCGATCTCCTGCTGCGGGGCAATCCGGATTTCGGGATTCCCCGGATACACCAGCCCGCCATTCACTAGGGGCACGGAGACGTCGTAGAAGGTCGGCATGTGGTCTCTGGAAAAGGTACTACGGACCCGGGATCCCTGTTATGCAAGGATCGGCGCGTCAGGCAGGCATCAAGAACCGAGGGTTGAACGGACGCTTCCGATGAGGCGGATGGTTCGGATCGTTCCGCCCGGCGATCCGGGCTCCTCCCGCAACGAGCCGGGATGGAATTTGTTGACACCCGATCGGGCTGACTCCGGCGAGCCACGCGTCCCGAGGCTGTTCCATTCAATCATCTCGTCCCGCCACGTGGGATCTTCGGTGTCCACGGAGCGATCC
>DATISA010000225.1:0-32783 GCA_035469245.1 Gemmatimonadaceae bacterium | reverse complement strand
GACTCGACGTTCCAGCAGGAGGTCGCCGTCGGCCCCAACAAAGCGCGGGTCGAGCTCACGTGGATCACGTTTCGACACGGCTCCGGGCGGTATCTTGCCTCGGTGTCGGCGCGGCTCGTCGATCCCGTGCGCTACGACAGCTTGGTAATCGGCCCTGTGTCAGAGCTCAGGAACGTCGGCACGAAGTTCGACCCGAGCGAATCGGCCAAGTTGTCGGTCGACTGGTTCAAGAAGACATTCTTCGTGCACCGGTCTGGCGTGACCCCGTTCCAATTCGACGCGCAAGGCAGACGCACGGTCTGGCCGGCCGTCGGGGACTAAGGATGTTGCGGGCGAGCGCTCGAGGCGGCAGCCGGCGTGCAGTTGCTCGCGCTGTCCGTGTTCGGCGCTCGCGACGATCCGCCGAGTAGCAGCGCCGCGCCAGAATCCGAATTCGCCTCGATCGCCGGCTGATTCGCCGCCGACGTCGACTGCGCCGGCGTGTTACGAGCCATGATCGGGCAAAAGGTGCCTGCGACCGGCGCGTTCTCCAGCGATGAGTCGAAGATCGCACTCGCTCGCGGGTCGTGCGTCATCGCCGGTGCCGCCGGGCGCGCAATCCAATCCGCAGCCTCCCTCAGCGGCCAGCGCGATGGCGCGAGCGCGAGCGCCACGGCTGCGCTGACGGCAACCGTGGTGCTCGCGATCACGACTGCCCGCGGAATCAGCGCGGGCCTCAACGAAATGGTCCCGTCGATCCAAGCGTCTCAATGCTTGGCACGATCCAACTCCTTCTGGATTGCCGCCTCGATGACGCTGTATGGCACGGCACCGCCGTCCACTGGCAGTCCGTTGATGAACAACGCCGGCGTACCCGTCACGCCAAACCGCTGGCCTTCCTTGGTGTCGTTCTGCACCTGCTCGACATATCGGCCCGCATCGAGACACCCGTCGAACTTCTTGGCGTCGAGCCCAACGCGCTGCGCCGTCTGTTTCAGATCGCTGACCGAGAGTTTGGTCTGATCGGCAAACATCGCGTCGTGCATCTGCCAGAACTTCCCCTGTTCATTGGCGCACAGCGACGCCTCCGCAGCCTTGGGCGCAAACTGGTGAATGCTCGTGAGCGGGAACTGTCGGTACACGATCTGCACCTTGTCGCCGAACTTCTGCTCGACCTGCTTGAGCTCCGGTGCGACGCCTTTGCAGTACGGGCACTGGAAGTCGGAGAACTCGACGATCGTGACCGGCGCATCCTTCTTTCCGACAGTCGCCGCGCCCTCGTTGTTGAAGCGCAGCCGATAGGGCTGATAGGCGATCTCCACCTTCTTCTCGGATCTGATCCGCTGCTCGAGTTTGTTCTCGGCAGCCTTTCGTTTCTCGTTACGGAGGAAATCCGCGATCTGCGGCTTGATCTGGTCGAGCGTTCGGCCGCCGACGCGGGCCTGGTTCTCGGCGTACCAGGCCGAGATCTCGACATCGGTCGGGTCGATCCCGCCAGGCCCGGCTTCCGCAGCGACGAGTTGATCGACCGTCTTGCCCTGCTTCTGCGCTTCGGCGACTACGGTCTTTTCGCGAATCACCGAGTCGAGTGCCGCGCCGATGATTCGGCTCTTGGCGAGCTGGTATTGAGTCTCGAGTTTATCGAGCTGGTCGCCGGCTTTCGTGCGAATGTCGGCGCTGGAGATTTTCTCGCCGCCAACGGTCGCGAGCACGGCGGGCATCTCCGCCTGGGAGCGTGGGAGCGTGTCGACCGGTCTGGCGGAGCCCTGTTTCGTGCAGGCGCTCGAGATCAGTGCAGCTGCCAGAGCGGCCAGGATGGCCACGCCACACAGGTTGCGGCGATTGCGAGTAAGGTCTGGTGTAAGAACAGCCCCAAGGTTCTGCATCTATTCCTCAGTGGTCGGGGTCGGGAGATGATGTGAAGCGAGCCCGTTGTTCAGGGGGCTCGCTGGCTGGTTTGGAGTTCACTGAAGGGGGAGGCCCGAGGGCCTCCCCCTTTTTGTGCTTCGCTCGATGCGCTCGGAGTGCAAGCGCGCGAGCTCCGCCAGTTACGGCAGGATGTTCCAGAAGGTCAAGTTGGCGTCGGTCTTGGCCTGCTTGCCGTTCGCCGAGACTCCAGGCGTGAACAGCCCGTTGTCTCCGCTCTCGTTGAACTGCGACATCGCGATCTGGGCCTGCTTGATTAGGTCCTCGTCGGTCCCACAGTACGCCGCCTTGGCGTTGGCGATGCTCATGAGAGTCGGCGATGAACCGAACGCTGCGTTGTTGAGGATCGCCGCCAGGAGCTGTTGCAGCAGCCGCATCCTCGCCTGATCGAGCGACGACCGTTTCGTCTTGTCAGTGGTCTGGGCGATGTTCGACCAGAATCCACCGAGCACGATGTCGATCGAGCTCAGGGTCCGCGCGCATAGCGTCTTGTCGGTGACGCCCGAGAACGTGTTGCCACCCACCGAGCCGCCGAACCAGACCGCATTCGTCAGGCTCTCGTGGGTTGCCCAGAATCCCTGGGTCCGCGTGGTGAGCGCGATCGCCTCGTTCACGAAGGTGCACGTCACCGTCTCACCCAGGCTCAGAGTGTCGGTCACGGTCCGCGTGACTGCCGGATCGTAGACCGTCGTCTGGTCGGAGCACCCGAGGTCCGTCAGCAGATAACCGGACTTCGAGTCCTCCGTGATGGAGAAGATTCCCGCCTTGGCGCTGGCGCCCTGATACACGACCGAGTCGACACCGTCAGTCGGCGGGTTGAGCGTGAACGGCGACGTGATGAAGCTCGATGGCGAAGTCGCGGTGAATCCGAAGCTCGAACCGGCGCCCTTCACCACCTTCTTGATGATCAGCTTCGGCGCGTTGTCGTTGTTATTGATCGAGCAGGTCGCGCTGCCGGCGAGCGGCAAGGCGATGTTCGACCCGGTCAGCGTGCCGCTGTTGCATGACCACGAGCTCGCGGTATATCCAGCATGCGTCTGCTCGCTCAGTGCATAGCTGCCCGCATTGACCACACGATTGGTCACTGCCGTCGTGCCGCTGACACCGCTAATGGTCACTGGACCAGCCGCGGTGAGCGGGAAGTCCGACAGCGTCAACGTGCCGCCGTTGTCGTTCGTGACCGTCTTGACGAGGGTCAGCGTCGGCCCGATGTCATCGTTGGTGATCGTGCAGGTCGTGCCGCTGCCGTTCAAGCCAAGCGTCAGCTGCGAGCCACTCAGCGTGCCATTGCCGGTGCACGACCAGCTGCCCGCCGTGTAGCCAGACTGCGTCTGCTCACTGAGCGCGTACACGCCGGCGTTCACGGTTCTGCCCGTGACCGACGTGGTACCGCTCACACCGGAGATGGTCACCGGGCCGGCCGCGGTGAGCGGGAAGTCCGACAACGTCTTGGTCCCGCCGTTGTTGTTCGTCACGACTTTGACGAGGGTCAGCGACGGTCCGATGTCGTTGTTGATGATCGTGCAGGTCGCGCTCTGGCCCAGAGTGATCGTGATGTTCGCGCCGCTCTGGCTACCGCCCGAGCACACCCACGAACTTGCCGTGTAGCCGGCTTGGGTCTGTTCGCTCAGCGCATACGTCCCGGCGTCCACCGGGCGACTCGTCACAGCCGTGGTGCCGCTTACGCCGGAGATGGTCTCTGGACCACTGGCCGTAAGCGGGAAGTCGGACAGCGTCTTGGTGCCGCCGTTGTCGTTCGTCACGACCTTGACCAGCGTGAGGCCTGCCGGGTTGTCGTTGTTGTTGATCGTGCAGGTGGCGCTTCCGGCAAGCGCCAGGCTGATGTTCGAGCCGCTCTGAGTGCCGTTACCGGTGCAGGTCCACGAGCTCGCCGTGTAGCCAGCTTGCGTCTGCTCGGTCAAGGCATAGAGGCCCGCGCTCACGACACGACTCGTCACCGACGTCGTGCCACTCACGCCGGAGATCGTCACCGGCCCGCTCGCCGTCAGCGGGAAGTCGGACAGCGTCTTGGTGCCACCGTCGTCGTTCGTCACCGTCTTGACGAGCGTCAACGTTGGTCCAATGTCGTCATTGGTGATCGTGCAGGTCGTGCCCGCGCCGTCGAGACCGAGCGTCAGATTCGACCCGCTCAGAGTGCCGGCTCCAGTGCACGACCACGAGCTCGCCGTGTACCCGGCCTGCGTCTGTTCGCTGAGCGCATACAGCCCCGCGTTCACCGTGCGATTCGTCACCGACGTGGTGCCGCTCACACCAGTGATTGTCACCGGACCAGCCGCGGTGAGCGGGAAGTCGGAGAGCGTCTTCGTGCCGCCGTTGTTGTTCGTCACGACTTTGACGAGCGTCAGCGCCGGTCCGATGTCGTTGTTGATGATGGTGCAAGTGGCGGTGTTGCCGACCGCCAGGGTGACGCCCGAACCGGTAAAGCTGCTCGCACCCGAGCACGTCCAGCTGCTCGCGGTATAGCCAGCCTGCGTCTGCTCGGACAGCGCGTAGGTGCCGGCGCTGACCTGGCGGGACGTTACCGACGTGGTGCCGCTGACGCCGGAGATCGTGACCGGGCCGCTCGCGGTGAGCGGGAAGTCACTGAGCGTCTTGGTGCCGCCGTTGTCGTTCGTCACCGTCTTGACGAGGGTGAGGAAGGTCCGCTTGGTGTTGGTGAACGTGCAGGTGATGTCGCCGCCGTTCCCCATCGTGATCGTGGCCGATTTCGCGGTCTGGTCCGTCGTCGCACTGGCGAATGCGTTGTTGGCCGTACAACTCACGCTGGTGAAGTCGAAGTTCGCCGCGAGCGACGACTCGCTGATGTGATACGTGCCGGGCTTCACCTGGTCGATGAGCTGCGAGCCCGTGCCACCCGACGTCGTGATTGTAAATGGTGAAGTTACGACCGGGTTGCTGTTCGAGCCGACGTCGCTCGTGAACTGGAATGCGCCGTCGCCGCCGAGCGTGTTCTTGACGACTGTGATCTTGCCAAGTACCTCGATCGGCACTGCGAATGGCGTGCAGTTGCACTTGGACGAGTTCTCAGGAAGTGTTCCGTAGCGGAAGGCGAGCGACTGGGTGACAGTGTTGCCATCGATGTTCGTCGTACCACACGAGCCGCGAGAGTTCGTCTGGTCGGAATTCTGCCAGCCGATGCAATTGTTGATCGTCAAATGGGTCTGACCCGCGGTGCAGGCGAGCTGGAGGATGTCCAGATCGACCTTCACGGTATCGGCCGCCGAGGTCATGTCGCCGCATGCGTCGGGCGGAACGTTGATCTCCGTGGAACCGTGAGTGCCCGGAATGAGATTGTACTGGGTGCACGTCCCGGTCACCGCGCTTGCCGTGGTCGGGGTTGGAATCCAGATGCCGATGTTGTAGCGCTCTGTGGCGGTGCTGTGGAGGTTGGCGATGACCTCGGCGAAGACGGTTTGTCCCGGCGAACACGAGATCGTATCCGTGGGCGTGAGCGTCGTGAATGGACCGGTGGCTGAAATCAGCGAGTACCTCGCGAGTGTCGCGTTGGCGATCGAGATGTCGTTCGCCGTGCAGTTGAAATCGGTCGGCTTCGCGATGCCACTCACCCATGCCGGGTTGCCGACCAGATTGTTGACGTTCGTGGCATCATCGCCCATGCAGACGCCCGAGCCGTTCGTCTCCGTGGTGAAATCGAAGCTTGGCGTCGCCGGCGCGGCGTTGCGCGTCGGAACCGTGGTTTGATCGTTGCACGCCGCGAGCAGGGCTAGCGCCCCCGCCGCGGCAACGATGCGGATCAATGTGCGTTTCATAAATGATGTGCTCCTTACTACAGGTGGGATCGCGAAAGACTGCCCCGCTCTCGCTCCGCCATCGGCCGACAAGGTTCGATCTCATCAAGCAAGCGATCGCCACCAATCGGACCGTTGACGGATCCACAGATGTGTTGGGTCTCGTGACGTCGTCGCGCTTGGCGCTGCGCAGATGAGTCTGCCGCTTGGTTGACCCGCCTCCTCCTTCGGCACGTCTGGTTGCCTCGAGGACGGCACACCTGTGAGCGCTAACGGCGCGGCATAGAGTCGTGTTGCACGACGGTCCGGGTAGCAGGGCGAACCCCGCAGATTTGGTAAGGGATTCCGTTAAACTCGGGCGGCCAGGGATCCTTCGTCAGCGATGAAGACCGAGTCGTGCGCCGCGTGATCGAGAGCGCGCCCAACGCACCACTGCTCGGGCTTGCGCCGCGGGTCCTACATGGCAAGAATTCCGTCGGGTCGATCTGCGCCTGGCGTCGATGCAACAGATCTTTGCACCCTGATGATGACGGACATTAACGCGACCGAGGTCGAGGTCGACACGAAGGGCGGAGTGTGTCGACTCCGTGCCACACTGTTGAAGGGCTGCACAAAGGAGATCGAGAGGCGCGCCGTACTCGTCACGATCGATCGCATCACTTTAATTCAGAAACTCACGATGATGCGTTTATGGCTGATCGCATTGGCGGCCGGTCTCGCCGCTTGCTCGGGTGAGCTCCAACCCGCTCCGATTGGCAAAGAGCTCGACCTACGGCAGTACCTTCCCGACACGCTGCGCACGCCAGCCACGCCGCCGGATTCAACCTTCCATCAAGAGATGCCCGTCGGGCCGGACAGCGCCAGGGTCGAGATGACGTGGACGAGCTTCCCGCGCGGGTCCGGGCAATTCCTCGGTTCGGTCTCGGCGCGACTCGTCAGCCCGGTCAAATACGACAGTTTGAACCTTGGCCACATTTCGGACCTGAAAAACTCCGGCAGCAAGGAGCGACCGGTTGCGTCCGCGAGAGTCCAGGTCGCCTGGTTCAAGCGAACGTTCCTGTTCCACCGCTCCGGCGTCATGAACTTCAGCTTTGACGCTGGCGGAAGCCGCTCGATCGGTCCCGCAGCGGCTCGCTAACGAACGATCACGCGCGCCCGGCCCCTCTTGGGGCGGCGCAGGTTGCGCCCGCGGCTACAGGGTTACGGCAGGACGGAACGTGATGGCGCCGGCGACTGCGCGGGCGGCGCGCAATTCGCCGCCGCCGGGGGCTGGAGCAGGTCCGGTTTCGACTGACCCACAGTGCTCGCTCCCGAGTCAAAGACTGGATCGCTCGGCGTCGACTGCGTCGGCGTCGACGAAGACGCGCTGCGGGACGGAATGGGGCAGTACGTGCCCGGAGTTCCGCCGCCGTTCTGGAGCTGCACGTCACCAGACGCGTTGAGCGGATTGCGCGCCTGAGGATCGGGCGTGAAGCCGCGACCGGACCAAAGCGATCCGAGGCTCCAACCGCGTCCGGCGCGCGAAAAGCCTGGCGCAAAGGCGAACGCCGCCGCTGCACTCAGCGCAACGGCAACCGCAGTGATGACGAGAGTGCGTCGAAGCATCAATCCGCCGTGCGCGCGAGAACGGTGCTGCAGAGCCGCTTCCAATTTATCGACGCGGTGACTTCGCGAAAGTCCAAACATGCTCGCGAGCACGGACAACGCTCACAACGTGGTCGTGACCATGGACACGGACAGTTCTCTCGAACCGTGTTAAAACGAAACTCGTAATCGTTGTGCGTGTACACCGATGCTGCGGAAGCCCCCCGACCGGGAAAGAACCTTTCCGCCGTCTCGCCGACCAAATACGTTCGCAGTATCGAAATAGCTGTAGCACAACGACTTACGTGCGGTTACCGCGCGATTTAATCGCGCGTCTGTCAACGCAGGCACAACACGGCGGGATCGGGGGCCGCTCTCGGAGCGGGCCGCGACAAGGGCACACTCGGCGAAAGCCGGGGCCGCAAAGCCAACGGGGCCAAAGCGAGCGCGCACTGAGGCGCCTCGCCATGCCGGCTGGGCTGCCGAACCACTCAGGGAGAATTCATGGCACAGTCGATCCCAACGGGCCGGCGGACGCACGTCTGCGCGTCGCTGGCGATGGTCGGGCTTGTGGCGCTCACCCTCTCCGCGTGCCAGGACTCGGTTGCGCCGAGTAGCCAAGGCACGCGCGCGCCTGGCGCCTCTGCCGCGCGCGATTCCCAAAATGCGGGTTCGCGCATCCCAGATCAGTACATCGTGGTCCTCGACGACAGCGTGAACGACGTCGGCGCTCGCGCCACGTCGCTCATGGGCGCCAATAACGCTGGCGTCGGCTTTACCTACACGGCCGCGCTGAAGGGTTTCTCGGCCCATATGTCGGCCCAGGCCGCGGCTGCGCTTCAGAACGCGCCTGGCGTCGCCCTGGTCGAACAGGACCAGACCGTGACCGTGTCCGGAATGACTTCCAGCAGCGGCATCCAGAAGCCGGCGTGGGTATGGGGTCTCGACCGGGTCGACCAACGCGGGTCCACGCTCGATACGACCTACCATTGGCTTGGCGACGGCAGTGGCGTCACCGTGTACATCCTGGACACTGGCATTCGCATTACGCACCAGGACTTTGGCGGCCGCGCGTCCTACGGTCCTGACCTCGTCAGCAATACGAGCTCCAACGACTGCAACGGTCACGGCACGCACATGGCCGGCACCGTCGGCGGCTCCTACTACGGCGCGGCGAAGGCGGTCAGCCTCGTCGCCGTTCGCGTGCTCGATTGCAGCGGCACGGGCACCGCGAGCACGGCGATCGCCGGCTTGGACTGGGTCACGCGCAATCACGTCGGCCCGTCGGTGGCCAACCTGTCCTTTACTGGTCCGCTCTCCTCGACGCTCAATCAGGCGGTGGCGAATGCGATCGCCGCTGGCGTGACTGTCGTGACCTCGGCGGGCGACAACGGCATACCGCCGGATGCCTGCCAGTATTCGCCGTCGAGCGCGCCGGACGGGATCACGGTCGGGGCGATGCGGCAGACGGACATCATGGCCGGCTTCTCGAACTACGGCCCGTGCGTCGACCTGTTCGCGCCTGGCTTCAGCATCACGTCCGACTGGTGGACCGGAGACAACATCGTGTGGGCGCTCGACGGCACTTCGTCGGCCGCGGCACACGTTTCCGGCGCCGCCGCGATTTACCTGTCGCTGTACCCCTCCTCGACGCCATCGCAGGTGGCGAGCGCGATCGTAGGCTCGGCCACGTCGGGCGCGCTCGGTCAGCTCGGCACCAACTCGCCGAATCTGCTGTTGTACACGGGCGACTTCTCCGGCTCTGCGCCGGCACCTTCGCCGCCGCCTCCGACGACGAATGCGGCGCCGACCGCGAGCTTCACGGTGAGCTGCTCGAAGGCCAACTGCAGCTACAACGCATCGGCGTCAACGGATGATGTCGGGATCGTGAGCTACGCGTGGAACTTTGGCGATGGTACGAGCCAGACGACCACGAGCGCGACCACGACCCACACGTACACGACGAAAGGCAAGTACAGCGTGACGATCACGCTGACTGTGACGGACGGTGGTGGGCTCACCGGAACGGCGCAGAAGACGGTGACGATCACCAACAGGGGCAAGTAGTAGCGACTCTGCTCGGGGATTGATCCCGGCGAAACCCGAAGGGCGGTGGAGAAATCCACCGCCCTTCTGCTATTTTCGCTCTCGGCAACGAATGCTGCGCCGGAGGCACGATCCCAAAAGGAAAGCGACGACCCAGCACACGCCAGCGCTCGCGCGCGGGCGCGGCCAAGACCGCCGCTCCGGAGCCGCAGCGCGAGCGTGAACGGGCGCAAGGCAATGGGGGCCGCGTCGCGCCATCCGATCGCGTCACTGCGATCGCGATCGCGGTGCTCGTCGCCTGCGTCTACGTGGCAACAGCCGCGCGCGACGTCGTCGTCGGAGACACGGGAGATTTTCTGACGACCGCCGCTACACTCGGCGTCGCACATCCTCCGGGCTATCCGTTGCTCGTGCTGCTGGGGCACGCGTTCAGCCTGCTTCCGGTCGGTCCTCTGCCCTTCCGGATCAACCTCGTCGCGGCGATCAGCGACGCGATAGCGGTCGGCCTGGCATTCTCGATCGCCAGGCGGCTCGGGGCGCCACGCTTGCCGGCGGTCGTAGCGGCGCTCGCGCTCGCGTTCAATCCGCTCTTCTGGGAATGGTCTCTCGCGATCGAAGCGTTCCCGCTCAACGACTGCATTGCCACGCTCCTCATCTACCTCCTGGTTCGCTGGGACGGTGAACCCGAACGGAGGGTGTTTCTGGCCGGAGCGGCATTGTGTGGCGGATTGGGCGCCGCCAACCACCTCACGATCATCTTCCTGATTCCGCTGGTGCTCACCGTCATGTGGCACCGAAGAGCCGCGATCGACGCACGGACTGTCGTGTTCTGCGTCGGCGCGATCTTCGTTGGCATGTTGCCGTATCTCTATATCCCGTGGGCAGCCGCGAGAGATCCGTACCTCAATTGGGGCAATGTCACGTCGGCCCACGATCTCCTGCAGCACTTTCTGCGCTCCGATTACGGCACTGGCAGACTCGTGGCGACGGGCGGGCCTTCAGGCTCTCCGATCGACCGGCTCGAGGGGCTTGGGACGTCGTTCACGATCCTCGAATCGATACTCATCGTGGTCGGCGCAATCGAAGCCTATCGCATCAAATGGTACTTCTGGGGGTCGCTGCTCAGCTTCGCCATCGCCGGTCCGGCGTTCGTCGCGTACGCAAACATGGACGTCAGCAACCCGCCTTTGCTTTGGGCGCTGGGCCGTTTCTTTCTGATGCCGCACGTGATCGCGGCGCCCTTCGCTGCGTTCGGCGCCATCGCCATCGAGGAGGCGATCGCGTCGCAAGTCCCGCGGGCGAAGCAGCGCGTCGTCGAGACTGCTGTCGTCGCGGTCGCGGCCGTCGCCTTTCTCGTGAGTGCCGCGCTGCGCTACCGATCAGTCGACCTGAGCGGCGATCATCTAGCTCACACGTTCGTCCAGGACGCGCTTGCCACGCTGCAGCCGAATACTGTGCTGCTTGCACGCGGTGACGAAGTCGTATTTCCCGCCGCCTACGTCCAGGCTGTCGACAGGGCGCGGCCGGACGTGACGCTGATCGCGACCGGGATGCTCGGGTTCCAGTGGTACATTCCCCAACTCCGGCGGCGCGATCCGCGGCTGCGTATCCCGTACGATCGGTACGATCCGCGGAACGCGAGTGCGACGCTGCGTGCCCTCATCGAGGCGAATCCCGATCGGCCGTTCGCCCTCATCGGTAGCGCAACGGACAACAGCTTGAACGGGCCTTACTGGTTGTACCGGCGTGGTGTGGTCGAAGACGTGGAGCCCATGTCGAAGGACGTCGGTCTCGACGCCGCGGCACACGAGAACGATCGACTCCTGCGAGCATATCACCTGCCAAACCCGGGCGCCGTTCGTCGCAACACATTCGAGATCTCGTACCTCGACAAGTACAAGCGCGCGCCGGCGTCCCTCGGCGATCAGTTCACGCTCGCGCACCTGGATCGTCAAGCTGAAGACTGGTATCGACGAGCCCTCGCCATCGATCCGCTGGACGCCGGGGTTCGTGCGAAGCTGGCGAAAGTGAGCGCCAGGATCTCGCCCTGAGTCGTCAGCGCGTCCCGTCGACGACCATCAGCGGCGCGCCGGCCCGCCTTGCAGCCGCTCGAGCGCGCGCCGCGCATCCGCATAGTTCGGATCGATCTGCAGCGCGAGCTCGAGATGCGTGCGCGCTGCCGCGGTATCGCCCTTTCCAGCCAATAGGACGGCGGCGTTGTAGTGCGACGGCGCTTGACTCGGCTTTGCGCGCAGCGCGTTGAGGAATGCTTGAATTGCGCCGTCCGTGTCGCCGCGGTTGGCGAGTGCGACACCAAGGTCGTTGTACGCTTCGGCAAAGTCGGGCCGAAGCCGCAGCGCCGCTCGGAATTCGGCGATCGCCGAATCGACTTTGCCGCGCGTGTAGACGGCGAGCCCCAGATTGGTGTGGGCCACGTAGCTCTCGTCCGTGACTCGGAGAGCGTGCTCCCACAGTTCGGTGTTGTCTCTCCAATATCCCACTTGCACCCGCGCCATTCCCGCGGCTGCGACGACGACGAGCGCCCCGACGACAGCGAGAGCGCGCGGGCGCCGCAGCACGTCATACGCGCCCCAGCCGATCATCACGAACACGCCGATCAGCGGAACGTACGTGAACCGATCCGCTCTCGCCTGGTCGCCCGCCTGAATGAAACCGATGACCGGGACCAGAGTGCCCAGGTACCAGAGCCAGCCGATGGTGAGATACGGGCGAGTACGCGCACTGTGCACCACCAGCACGGTAACGGCCGCAATCGCCGCTACGCACGCTCCGACCAGGACCGGCGAGAGCTGGCGCGGATATGGATAGAACAGTGCGAGTCGCGTCGGCCATAGGACTTGACCGATGTACGTCACGTACGACACCAGCGCGTTGCCCGCTCGGAGCGCGATGGGGATCTGCGTCGTGCTCGCGACGGCGCCGGTGGTCTGCTGCGTCACATACGTAACGACCGCGCCAGCGATCGCCAGCACGAAAAACGGAATCTTTTCCCGCACGAGCCGCACCAGCGTCGCGCGCTGCGCCGGTGAGAGCCGCCACTGACTCACCTCGTACCGACGGAGCGGCCAGACGTCAAGCAAGAGCAACATGAATGGCAGCGTCACGAGCATCGCCTTGGACATCAGCCCGAGGACGAAGAACAGCAGCGAGAGCGCGTAGCGGATTCGCGCTGGCTTTCGGACGTATTCGACGTACGTCCAGATTGTCAGCAGCAGGAAGAGCGTGCTGAGGACGTCCTTTCGCTCCGTCACCCAGACGACCGATTCGACGTGCAGCGGATGGATTGCGAACAGGGCCGCGACGAAGGCGCTGCGCCCTGTGGCGCCGGTCGTCCGCTGCAGAATCACGAATAGCAGAATCGAATTTGCCGCGTGCAGGATCACGTTAGTGACGTGGTGGCCCCCGGCGTTGAGTCCGTACAGCTGAACGTCAACCATGTGCGAGATCCAGATCAACGGCAGCCAGTAGGACGCATGGATCGACGTGAACGCCCACTTCACCGCGCTCCACGTGACACCGTTCGACACGAACGGATTCTCGCTCACATACTGCGGATCATCCAGATCGACGAACCCGTAATGGCGCACCGGCGCGTACACCAGCAAGACGAGAGCGATCAGGCCGAGGCCGAGCCACAGAGCACGGGCGTCCAGCGAGGCCTGTCGCGGTGGCGGCGCAGTGGGGCGGCCCAACACATCGCGTGCGATCCGTCCTTGGCCCGGGCGAGCCTTCTGCTTCTTGCGCCGTTGAGTGTTCTTCACAGTCGCGGGAGGGTCATGGCGTGGCGACGGACGAGAGCTCAAGTTGCATGAGGATCGCAACGGGCTGCGATCAAGGTAACCATCGCTGCGCGATGACGTGAGATGAGCACTCGACGAGGAAAAGCGCGAGACAAGCGGCGCCGCGCAGGCTCGGCGGCGCAGCCGCGGCAGGCTCGGACGCCGAGCGAGCAGCGCACGGCCGCGCGCTCAGTCGGTCACGCTGGTCCATCGGACGTGCGGACCGTCGTTGCGTTCGCCGCGGTGCTCGTCGCATTGAACCTTGTCGTCTACTGGTCAGTGTGGCGACACGAGTTCGTCAGCTTCGATGATCCTCAATACGTCACCGAGAATGCTCATGTCACCGCCGGACTGTCGTGGGCAGGTGTGCGCTGGGCACTGACTACCGGAACGGCTGGGAATTGGCATCCGCTCACGTGGATATCACATATGGCCGACGTGCAGCTCTTTGGCGTGAGCGCCGGCCCGCACCACGTGACGAATCTTCTGCTCCACATACTCAACTCGCTGCTGCTCTTCGGCGTCTTGTGGCGCATGACCGGGGCATTTGGCCGGAGCGGTGTCGTCGCGGCGCTCTTCGCCGTGCACCCACTCCACGTCGAGTCGGTCGCGTGGATCTCGGAGCGCAAAGACGTCCTCAGCACCCTCTTTTGGCTGTTGGCGATGTGGGCCTACGTGGAGTACGTGCGGCGCGACAAGTGGGCGTGGTATGCGGCCGTCGTCCTCTGGCTGGCACTCGGCCTGATGTCAAAGCCGATGGTCGTCACGCTGCCCTGCGTGCTGCTACTGCTCGACTACTGGCCACTCGAGCGGCAGCTCACGAAGCGATTGATCGTCGAGAAGCTGCCGCTCTTCGCTCTCGTTGCGGTGTCCAGCGTCGTCACGTTCTTCGCGCAGAGCCGCGGCGGTGCCGTCAGCGCCCTCGCGGCGCTGCCTGTCACGTCGCGAATCGAGAATGCGCTGCTCGCCTATGCGGCCTACATCGAAAAGGTTATATGGCCATCGGGGCTCGCCGCTCTCTATCCATACCCCAGAGAGTTCGGGTGGCGCCCGATCCTCGCTCTGGTATTGCTGCTAGCGGTCACGGGAGCCGCGATCGTTGCGGCGCGCCGCCGCCATCGGTACGTGCTCGTCGGCTGGCTCTGGTATCTCGGAACTCTCGTTCCGGTCATTGGCCTCGTGCAGGTCGGCATTCAGTCGATGGCGGACCGCTACACGTACGTGCCTTCGATTGGATTGTTCGTGATCGCGGCGTGGGGCGTGCCCGATCTGCTTCGGACGATCCCGCAACGCCGATATGTGCTCGCCACAGCCGCCGCGGGGCTGATCCTGGCGTGTGCGCTCGTCGCGCACGCGCAGGTTCAGTACTGGCGAAACAGCTTTATTCTCTGGACGCATGCCAATCTCGTAAACCCTCACGATGCGCATGTCGAGACGGCGCTGGGCAGCGTGCTGGCCGAGCAAGGCGATGTCGCGGAAGCGGCCGCGCTGTACACGGACGCATTGCAGCGTGAGCCACAATTCGCCGAGGCGCACAACAAGCTCGGCGTCGTCTTTGCCGACCAGGGCAAGATCGCGGATGCGATTCCAGAGTACCAGGCGGCACTCCGGTCCAAGCCATCGCTCGCGGAGGCGCACTACAATCTTGGCAATGCGCTTGCGCGTCAGGGCAGGTACGCCGAAGCCGTGGGGGAGTACAACGCCGCGCTGCGCCTTAGACCAGACGATGCCGCGGTACACAATGGGCTGGGATCAGTCCTCGACGACGAAGGCCGCCTCGGCGATGCAATCGCGGAATACCAGGAGGCTCTGCGCCTCAACCCCAAGTTCGGGGACGCGCACAACAACCTCGGCGCCGCGCGAGCCAAGCAGGGGCGGACGGACGATGCGATCGCTGAATTCCTCGAGGCGCTCAAGCTCAACCCCAATCAGGCCGACGCCCACTACAACGTCGCGGTGATGCTGAATGAAAGAGGCCGGACCGCGGAAGCCGTCCAGCATCTCCAGGAGGCGCTCCGTATCAAGACCAACCACCCTGGCGCGCGCCAGGCCCTGCAGTCGATCGCCGGTCGATCTCAGTGATCCTGCTGCGCGCCCGCGCGGATGGGGATTACGGCCAGCATCGTAAACCGCTCGTCGGGGACCGAGCCGACGGCGAATGGCAGGGGTCCGTACACGTCAGCGTAGAACCCGGCACCGATGCTCGAGTTCATCGTCGCGATCCAATGGCTCACCCGGACATCGATAACGCCGCTCGTGTCCGTCCATTCGTGTGGCATCGGGACCGGGTTGGTGTTCGTGGTCGGAATCGCGATCACGTCACCGGGGACGAAACGTGACCGCCGTTCGACCGGCTTGGCGCCGAGTTGCTGCATGTAGTACTGAAGTCCCCAATGCCCCTCAAACCAGGTAGTGTGTCCGGAGGAAGCGAACTTCTGGCGGATCAACGCCGCCCCGGCACGCGAGGTCTCGGCGAACAGATAATCCGCCCGAAGGACGAGTAACGACAGCAGAGCAGACGCCCCCAGCGGGATTGTCAGCGATCGGATCGTAAAGGCGTCGTGCCGCACCGCAACAGCCTCCAGGCGGCGCGCGACCAGGATGCCGGCAGGAACGACCATCGGCAGAATCGACCGCCCGTTCGTCGACCAGTTCACGAACGCAGCAAAGATGAACGTGCCGCCGGCCCACATGAACAGCAGAAGCGAGTCGGCGTCCCGCGAGCGCCATAGATCGACGCACGCGATCGCCACGAGGCTCACTCCGACTGCAGCCCAGACGCCGATCTGGGCCGAGAGCAGCCAATGCGGCCCGTCGGCAGCGGGCATGCTGAACGAGCCCACGTTCACCCAGGCCTGGGCAACGAGGGTCACCAACGTGACGAATCCGACTGCCGGTACGAGCGCACGCCAGGACCACAGACGTCGTGAGAAGAACAGGACACTGGCGAGACATCCGCCGGTGAAGGCGATTGCGGCGAGCGTCTTGGATAATGTCAAGCCACCCAATGCGTGTGTCGATCCGCTCGCATACGTTGCGGCGTCCGACAACAACCCGCGCCCGTAGAGGCGCGCGGTTGCCAATTGGTAGCCCGCAAGAACGACGACGGGGATAAGCAAATAGAGCATCCACGTTCGTAGACGCCGCTCGCGGACGATCGAGTACGCGAGCAGCATTGGAATGAGCATGATACCGAAGTACTTGCTCAGCGCGGCGAGAGCGATGAAAAGGGCGCCGAGCACGAACCATCCGTCGCGCTTGGTCTCCAGTGCCTTCAACCACGAGTGAACGGCGAACAGCCAGAACGCGAGCATGATGACGTCGGACATCGCCGTCAGGCTCGACACTACGAACACGGGCGTCAGGAGACCCACGAGCACCGCGACGACTGGATGGCGGCACAGTCGTGCGGCAATCAGATACGAACCGAGGACCACGGCAATCGCCGGCAGGATGAACGCGAGGTGCAGAGCTACTTCGCTCCATCCGATCACGGCGGCGACGGCCGCGATGTAATACGACGCCAGCGGCGGGTTCTTCGTGACGTCGGACATGGGCATGTCGTAGCCGTACCAATTTACGGTGAAGCCGTAAGGATTCGCGGGCTGCTGACGAATGTGCTCGGCCGCCCAGATGAACAGGGGCTCGTCGATATGGAACGCGATGCCAACGAATGGAACCAGGATCGCAACGAACAGCACCACGAGCAGCAGCATCGCGGTACGATCGGATCGGACCGGAGCAGCCGGGAGTGAGGCGGGCTCTCCTGCTGGCCATTTGGCGCGGCTCGCACCGACAGGCCGATGCTCGGACTTCTTGCTCTTGACGCGATTCTTGGGTTTGGCGCGCCCCATTGATCTCAGCTCACGCGATCACGCGAACGGGCCCCGTCTCATGACGAGACGGCCACACGCGGGTCCTTGAGCGCTTCGCCAGGAAAGAGGGGCGAACGCGCCAGCCCCCATTTGCAGAGCCGGTATGTCGTCGCCGTCCGAAGGCAACCAAACCCGTACTGCACGCTTCGACGAAAGTTGATCGACGAGTTCTCGGTCGCGTATTTCGTCGGACAGGAGACCTCGCCGATCCGGAAGCCCATCCAGATCGTTTGCGCGAGCATTTGGTTGTCGAACACGAAATCGTCGGAGTTCGCATCGAGCGGCAGGCCCATCAGCAGCTCGCGCGAGAACGCGCGATAGCCGGTGTGGAACTCGGAAAGCTTGCTGCCGATGAGGATGTTGTCCCACGCCGTCAGGAATCGATTCGCGACGTAGCGCCACCAGGGCATGCGTCCCCTGACGGCGCCGCCGCCGAGAATTCGCGAGCCCAGCACGCACTGATACAGTCCGCTCGACACGAGCCCCGCCATCGCCGGGATCAGCTTCGGCGTGTACTGGTAGTCCGGGTGGACCATGATGACGATGTCGGCGCCATTTTCGAGCGCGAGGCGGTAGCAGGTCTTCTGGTTGCCGCCGTAGCCGGTGTTCTTCTCATGCTCGTGCACGATGACGTTCGGCAGTGTGTGCGCGCGTTCGACAGTGGAGTCGCGGCTCTTGTCGTCGACCACGATCACCAGGTCGACGATCTCCTGCGCCATCACTTCCTGCCACGTCCTTTCGATTGTTTGCTCCGCATTGTACGCGGGCATCACCACCACGACCTTCTTGCCTGCAATCATTGGGACCCAGCCTTGGCTCTGTCTAGGGGGAGCGCCGTCTCGCGTAGATGCGGAGCACCTCCCCCCGATCGGTCATACAGCCGTACAACATGAGAATGAGTATGACTGGCGCAAGATAGCCAACGGCAGCGAGCGCGTTCACCGTCCATAAAGGCCGCGCTTTCAGGCTTCGGCTCGGGGTCTTCAGGACCCCTAGTATCTCATCGAACTCGTAGCGACGCCCGAACAGGCGCCCCAGCAGGGCGCTCCAGAGGTACGCGTACGAGTACTTGCCCGAGAACTGCTCCACTCGGATCACCTCGAACCCGCCATCCCGCACAAGGTCCAGCATCGCAGCTGGATCCTGCTGATTCACGTGGTAACTCAGGTCGCTCCCGAGCCAGGAGCGGCGGCATAAACGAGCGCCGATGGAGCAAAGGTTGGGCACCTCGATCACGATGAACCCACCCGGACGCACCAGCTCGGGCCAGCGCACCGTGTGCGCGGACGGCTGCTCCAGATGCTCGAAGACGTGCCAGTAGGTCACGAGATCGAATGGCCCGCGCGGCAGCTCCTGCTCGAGGGTTTCCGTTAGGTCCAGCTCGAGCCCGAACATCGCCTTGGCAGCCGTAGCCGATCTCCTGGATGCCGTCGTACCGCGCGCGTCGAAGCCCAGACGCTGCATGTAGTGCATGAACTTTCCGTCGCCGGCGCCGACGTCCAACAGCTTGCCGCTGTGCAACCCCGTTGCGCGGACGACGGCACGAGCCCGGCGACGGTCGAGCAGTCGCACCGCCCACTCCAGCATCGGCGAGAGTCGCGCGCCTCGAGCGCTGTCGGCGTAGTACTCGTCCTTGTCGTAGATCGAAGCGCGCCGCTCGCTCACCGACGCTGGCCCTGAAGGGCGATGAGCGCGTTGCGCGCGTCGGCGTTGTTCGGGTTCATCTGCAGCGCGAGCTCGAGCTCGCGCACGGCGTCAGCGGTTCGTCCCGCGCCCTGCAGTGCGAGTCCAAGATTCGCCCGCGCACTCGCATCGTCGGGGTCGAGGCGAAGCGCCTCCGAATATTGGTTAATTGCCGCCTCGAACTTTCCCTGGCTCGCCAGGGCGACGCCGAGGTTGTTGTACGCGTCGGCGTAGTTGGGGCGCAGCCGGATTGCCTGGGTGAACTGTTCGATCGCCTCGTTCACCCTTCCCTTCTGCGCGAGGGCCGGCCCGAGATTGTTGTGCGCTTCCGGATAGCCGGGGCGAATCCGGATCGCTTCGTCATACTCGATGATCGCGCTGTCCAGGTTCCCGCGCGACGCAAGCGCATTCCCGTAGTACGTGTGCGCCGCGTAGTTGTCGGTCGTGACGGCGAGCGCGTGCTTCCAGAGCGCTTCACTGCTCGCCCAGTAGCGCACCTGCAGCCTCGTCGCGATCGCGCACGCGACGAGCGCCGCGGCAGCAACAGCTGCGGTTGGAATTCTGAGCCGTGGCCGTTCGCTCAGCAGGTCGCTGAGGCCCCAGGCGAGCATTATGGAAATGCCAATGAGCGGAATGTAGGTGTAGCGATCCGCCATCGCTTGCGTCCCAACCTGCACGATTCCTATTGCGGGTACGAGCGTCCCGAGATACCACAACCATCCGACGATCAGGTACGGTCTGCTGCGTGCCAACAGCAAAGCGCCGGTCGAAATGGCGAGCAACAGCAGAACGCTGACGAGCAGTGTCGCGGCCGGCAGCGTAGCGGGATACGGATAGTACGCCGCGAGGTGCAGCGGCCAGAACGTCTTGCCGAGGTAGGCGACGTAGGCGATCAGCGCGTTGCCGAGCCGCTCGCCCAACGGAAGCCGTGCGCTCGAGGCGACCGTTCCGCCCTGTCGCTGCACGACGAAGGTGATGACGCTCGACGCGAGCGAGAGCGCAAGCAGCGGCAGCTTCTCGCGCACGAGCGGCCTGGCGGTCGAGCGCCATCGCTCGCCGAGCTCCAGGCGGCGAAGCGGCCATACGTCCAGGAGCAGAAGCGCAAAAGGCAGTGTGACGACCATTGGCTTCGCCATCAACCCGAGCACGAACGCGACGATGACCAGCACGAATCGGCTCGGCCGTGGCGTTCGCACGTACGCGACGTAGGCCCACAGCGTCAGAATCCAGAAGAACGCGCTCAGCACGTCCTTTCGCTCGGCGATCCATGCGACTGATTCGACGTGCAGCGGATGCAGCGCGAACAGTGCTCCGACTGCCGCGCTGCGCCAAGGCGCCCCGGTCATTCGGAACAGAACCGCGAAGAGCAGCACGGAGCTCACCGCATGCAGCACCACGTTCGTCAGATGATGCGGCCCGGCGTTGAAGCCATAGAGCTGCACGTCGAGCATGTGCGAGAGCCAGGTCATTGGATGCCAGTTGGCACCATAACCCGACGTGAATGCCCATCTGAGCGACGAGGGCGTGATCCCATTCAGGACGTGCGGGTTCTGGGTAACGTAGGTCGGGTCATCGAAGCGTACGAAGCCAAAGTGCCCGACCGGCCAATACGCGACCGCGACGCCGACGACGAGCCCCACGGCAACCCACAGCGTCGCGGGCGAGAACGCCGGCTCGTGCGCCGGGCGCGCCGCGGACGCTGTCGGCTTGCGCCGCGCGGCTCGTCGCTTGCGACGCGCTTCGCTCATCCGCCGCTCCGCCCAGGCGCCAGTCGGTCGAGGGCGCGCCGCGCCGGTTCGTTGCCAGGGTCGACGCGGAGCACGGCCTGCAAGTGATCGACCGCTTCGCTGCTCCGCCCGACTGCTTGGAGCATCAGCGCTGCGTTGTAATGAAAACGAGGATCGTCGGGCTTGAGCCGTAGCGCCTCGAGGAACTCGCCGACTGCCTCATTCGACTTGCCTTCCCGCGCCAGCGCCGCGCCGAGATTGTTATGGGCTTCCGGGAAATTCGGGTCGAGCCGCACTGCCTCCGCGTACTCCGCCCGCGCGTCGGCAAAGCGCCCATCGCTGCTCAACGCATTCCCCAGCTCGTTGTGCGCCGAAGCCAGCGTCGGCTGCAGGCGCACCGCCTCCTTGTATTGCGCGGTCGCCTCCGCATTGCGGCCGCGGCCGCGCAGAAGGTTGCCGTACGCGACTCGCGCTTCGGCATACTCTGGGCGAAGTCGCACGACCGTGTCGAACTGCGCGAGCGCTTCGTCAACCGCGCCACGTTGGTTCAGCGCATTTCCGAGATCGATGTGCACGTCGGGATATGACGGATCGATGCGAAGCGCCTGTCGAAAGCGCGCGATTCCATCGTCTACGCGACCTGCTTCGACGAGCACGACAGCGAGATTGTACTGAGCGTAGGCGTTGTTCGACGTGACATCCACCGCGTTTTGCCACAGCGACAGGCTGTCGCGCCACGTCGCCGCCTGCTCGCGCGTCCTGACCGTGCACGCAAGGAGTGCTGTCGCCACGATTGGAATCGCGATCCGCTGGATCGACCATACTCGCGCGAGGTCGGCGACGCCCCAGGCGATCATGATGAACAATCCGATCAGCGGGATGTACGTGTAGCGATCGGCCATGGATTGCAGCCCCGCTTGCACGATACCGATTACCGGAGTGAGAGTGCCAAGGTACCAGAGCCAGCCAACGAGCAAGTACGGTCGAGTGCGCGCGGCACGAATCGTCGCCACAGTGACAGCGACCAGGAGCGCGGCCGCGGCAAGCACCATCGCCAGGCTCGGTGACTCGCGATAGGGGTAGAATGCCCCAAGTCGCGCCGGCCAGAACGTCTTGCCGAGATACGCCACGTAGTTCATGACCGCGTTTTCGACACGAAGGCCGAGTGGGTACGCGGTCGCGCTGCCCACCGCTCCGCCGCGGCGCTGCACGATGACGGTGATTACGCTGACGACTGCCGACAACGTGATCAGTGGAAGTTTCTCGCGAACGAGACGCATCACCGACGCGCGTCCATCATGCTCGGCGGGCGAATTCGCCGCCGGCGAGAGCCGGATTCGTTCCAGGGGCCAGAAATCGAGCAGCAGGAGCACAAACGGCAGCGTCACGACCATCGGCTTCGAGAAAAGGCCGAGCGCGAAGAACAGAACCACGAGCAGGTGGCGGCGCAGCTTCGGCTGGCGGACGAATCCGGCGTAGGCCACGAGCGTCAGCATCCAGAAGAACGTACTCAACACATCCTTCCGTTCGGCGATCCAGGCGACTGATTCCACGTGCAGCGGGTGCAACCCGAACAACGCGGCGACGAACGTGCTCCGCCAGACCGCTCCCGTCATGCGATTGAGCACCAGGAAGAGCAGCACCGTGTTGCAGATGTGAAGCAGCAGGTTGGCGATATGGTGTGGCGCCGGATTCAACCCGAACAGCTGCACGTCGGCCATGTGCGACAGCCACGTCGCGGGGTGCCAGTTCGCGGCGTGTCCGGTCGTGAACGCCCACGTGACGCCTCGCCAACTGAGGCCCGCCAGCACGTCCGGGTTTTTGGTGACGTAATCCGGGTCGTCGAACCGGACGAAGCCTGACCGCCACACGGACGCGTAGGCAGCAATCTCGAGGGCGATGATGCCGAGCATCGCCCACCAGGCGAAGAGCAAATGGTTCGCGCCCCGCCCCTTGACCCGCTCGCGCGAAGCCGTCATCGTCGCGGAGCGCGTCGAGCGACGCCGTTTCGATTTCACGGAGCTAGCCGATTGCGGTCATTGCGCCCACTCCCGCGACGCGATTCGCCGGGTCGAGGATGACGAAGCAGCACGTGCCTCCGAAAAAAGCGGGCTCTCGTGCGCGACGCGCGGATCCAGCGGCGCCTGGAGCTTCCACGGCGCCCATGAAAGATGCGTCGGCGACACGAAATGCGCGCCGGCCCCGGTCAGGAAAGTCGCGCGCGGCCGTGGCCGTGGTATGCGCGCTGGCCGCGCTGTTCTTCGCGCAGAGCCTGAGTGCCAGTCTCCAGAAGAGCGCCACCTTCGATGAACCGATGCACATCACGGCGGGGCTGTCGTACCTCGGAACAGGGCGCATCGTCATCAGCCCCGACCACCCGCCGCTCCTCAAGGAACTCAGCGCGGCCGTCCTGCAGCTGGCGCGAATTCATTGGCCCGCAACGCCGGAAGCTGCGGCCCTGATCGATCGAGAGGTGCGCTTTCCGCAGGCGCTGGCGCGCTCGGTCGTCGTCGACAATGGGCCGGATCGAGTTCTGTTCTGGGCCCGTCTGCCGCTGATCTTCCTGAATACGGCCCTCGTATTCGGCGTCTACATGCTCGGGCGCCGGCTCGCGGGGACGATCGCGGGAGTCGCTGCGGCCTTTCTGTGCGCTTTCGACCCGAACACCGTCGCGCATTCGTTCCTGGTCACCACCGATCTTGGCGTCACCACGCTTCTCGTACTGTTCATGGTGGCGCTCTGGGACTACATCGATCGACCCGGACCAGTCCACGTCGTCGGCTCCGGCGTGGCCCTGGGCGCGGCCCTGGGCGCCAAATACTCTGCCGTCATATTGCCGCCGATCGCGGCATTCTTGCTGCTCGCCGCGGTTCGATGGCCGCCCGCCGGCGCGCAGAGTCTGGCCAAGGGGCCCGCGAGCAAGCAGAAGGCGGAGCCCGTCACAGTCGATCTCCTGCGCCGGTATGCAATCGCCTTCGTGGCCATGTGTGTCGTGGCGTTCGTCGTTCTGCAGATCATCTACCTGTTCCCGCACGACCCGCTCCAGTACATCGCGGGATGGCGCGCCATTTATGGCGGACCAGTGCAGGGCTTTGAGGGCTACATGGCGGGACGACTCGCTCCGCGGTTCTACTCGTACTACATCGTCGCGTTCCTGTTGAAGGAACCAATCGCCACGATTGCGCTCGTGGTCATCGGACTATGGCTCGCCATCAAAGGTGCGAACCTCCCGCCGCTGAATCGCGCCTTTCTGCTGCTGCCGCCGATTCTCATCGTCGCCGGCTATACGGTGATGTCATTCAACATTGGCATCCGCTATTTGCTTCCGGCGCTCCCGTTCGCACACGTGCTTGGCGGTCTCGCCATCGCCCGCCTCGTGGAGTCGGTCCGCACGACGGCTCGCGTCGTGGCGGTATTGGCCTGCGGATGGGTAGTACTGGCCGCGGCTGGCATCTACCCTGACAGCCTTTCGTACTTCAACGAGGCCGCGTGCCTGTTCACTGATCCATCGCGGCTCGGACTGGATGGGGGCTCGCGCTGTGGCCCGATGTGGCTGGACGACAGCAACGTCGACTGGGGCCAAGGCCTGAAGCAGCTCAAGACGTGGCTCGACCGGAATGCCCCCGGCCGCGAGGTCAGGCTCGGCTACTTCGGAACCGTTCCCCCAGAGGCGTACGGGCTCAAAGAGCTTCCGATGAGCGACGATGACATCCTGCGCGGCACTTCGCCCGGGTTGTACGCGGTCAGCGCGCACATCGTCGCATCTACGCCCGCCGTCGCCAAGCAGATGCGCGGTGGCGGCGCCGAGTGGCTGCGCCAGACGCGCCCGATCGCGATCGTCGGCCACGCGTACTACATATTCGAGATTCCCGATCGACAGCCTTCCCGCTAGCCGCGGGCGAGGCGATGCGCGCGACTAGGGAGCGCGCTGAGTGGCTCGCGCCAAATTGTTCCGCGCGTCGGCGTACGCCGGATTCAATCGCAACGCTTCGTTGAATTCGCCGACTGCCTCGTTCACGCTTCCACGGCTCGCCAGCGCGACGCCGAGATTGTTGTGCGCCTCGGCGGACGTCGGCTCGAGGCGAATGGCCTGTTGGAAATGGCCAACGGCGCCTTCGACGTTGCCCTGCCGAAAGAGCGCATTCCCTAGCCGAACGTGAGCCAGCGCGAGAGTCGGCTGCAGCCGAAGGGCTTCCTCGTACTCGGTGATTGCGTCACCATCGCGCTGCGCGTTCGCCATCGCCAGGCCGAGATCCGCATGCAGCATGGGATTCATGGGTTGCGCGCGCAGCGCCGTGCGGTACTCGCTGATCGCCGCATCGAACTTTCGTTGAGACACGAGTGCGAGGCCGAGATCCTCTCGCGCGAGCACGTAATTGGGCGAAATCTCGAGCGCCTTTTTGTACTGCTCGACAGCTTCATCGAGCCGGCCGACCTTCGCCAGTTCGTAACCGAGGTTGGTGCGCGCGATGAAATTCCGGTCGGTTACATCGACCGTGTGCTGCCAGAGCGAGACTCCGTCGCGCCACACGGCTGCTTGAGCATGGGTCATCGCCGCGCATGCCAGGACGATTGCTGCCGAACTGACACCGAGTGCGACTCGTCGCGCGGACCACGCCTCGGTCAATTCCGCTACGCCCCACGCAATGATGATGAAGATTCCAATGAGCGGCACGTAAGTGTAGCGATCCGCCAGTGCCTGGTAGCCGACCTGGACGAACCCGATCACCGGGACGAGGGTGCCCAGATACCAGAACCAGCCGACCGTCACGTACGGTCGACGCGCCCGGACCGCGATCGCCGCGTATGATGCCGCGGCGAGCACCAGAATGGAGCCCGCGACCTGCCACGGCTCGATCGACTCGGGAAATGGGTACAGCGCCGCGAGGCTGCTCGGCCAAACAGCCTTGCCGAGGTATCGGACGTAGGAGAGCAGCCCGTTCGCTACGCGCGCTCCGAGAGGCACTCCCGCCAGTTGCTGCACTGCACCAGCGCTTCGCTGTGCGAGAAATGTCACAACCGAGAGCGCGACCACCATCGCGATCAGCGGGAGCTTTTCGCGAATCAGTAGGTACCAGGTCGTGCGCTTGTAGCGCTCGAGCGGCCAGAAGTCGAGGAGCAGCAGCACAAACGGGAGCGTCACGAGCATGGCCTTCGACATCAGGCCGAGCGCGAGCGCGACGAGCACTGCCAGGTAGCGTCCATGACCCGGCCGCTCCGAGTAGCGGAAATAGGCAAGCATCGTGAGCATCCAGAAGAGGGTGCTCAGCACGTCCTTGCGCTCGGAAGCCCAGGCGACGGATTCGACGTGGACGGGATGCACGGCGAACAACGCCGCGACGAACGCGCTCCGGCCCGACGCTCCGGTCATTCGCGTCAGGACCACGAACAGCAGCACGGCGTTCAGGATGTGCAGAACGAGCCCCATGGCGTGGTGCATCGCCGGGCTTGGACCGAAGAGCTGCGCATCGAGCATGTGCGACAGCCACGTCATCGGATGCCAGTTGGCGCCCTGATTCGACGTGAACGCCCAGACGAACCCGTGCCCAGTCAGTCCGGCGAGCACGTTCGCATTCTCGCTCACGTAGTACGGATCGTCCCACGCTACGAACCCATTCTGCCAGAGTCCCGCGTACGCGACCGCCGTGACGAGCGCGAGCCCAATCGAGAGCTGCCACATGCGCGCGGTGTCGACTGGCGCCGTCGTAGAAGAGCGCCGCACTGCGGCCTGATCGTGCTGCGTGTTGGCGCGGCGTCGGTTGCGCCGCGCTCGTCGGCCGCTCACCGCGCGCGTCCTCGGCGAGTGATCGCGTCCAGCGCTTCCCGCGCCGCCGCGTGGACGGGATTCAGTCGGAGCGCGATCCGGAATTGGTCGACCGCATCGGCGGTGCGCCCTTTCCGATCGAGCATCGCGCCCAAGTTGAAATGGACGTCCGGCTGATTCGGGTCGATTCGAATCGCCTCGTTGAACTGTTCGATGGCTTCGTCCACCCGGCCTTGCGCGGCGAGCGCCGCCCCGAGCTCGTTCCGCGCGGCCAGGTCATTCGGCCTGGCGCGCACCGCCTCTACGTAGCGCGCCAGTGACGTATCGGGCGCAGTCAGCCGCGAATTCGTTGCCGCAAAGTTGTCCCGTGCCGCCTTGTACGCGGGTTCGATGCGCAGAGCTTCCGAGAACTGTGATAATGCGCCGCGCAGATCGCCGCGGCCCGCCAGCACGACCCCGAGATTGTTGTGGGCTTCCACGAAGTCAGGGCGAAGTCGAAGCGACTCGTCGAGATGCGGAATCGCTTCGTCGGCGTGCCCTTCCTTCCAGAGGACATAGCCGAAACTCGCGTGAGCGAAATAGTTGTCGCGTGTGGCGGCGACGGCGTGCTCCCAGAGAGCGTGGCTGCTTCTCCAGTATTGCACTTGCCTGATTGTGGCAGCCGTGCAAGCCGCGATCACGATCACGGCGGCTGTCGCCACGGCGAACCGCACGCGCGGCCAGCGGGCGACGAGGTCCGACGCGCCCCAGGCCAGGATGATGAAAAGGCCGACCGATGGTATGTAGGAATACCGATCAGCGATCGACTGTGCGCCGACCTGCACGATGCCGATCACGGGCACGAGCGTGCCGATGAACCACAGCCAGCCGACAATCAGGTAGGGCCGCTGGCGAGCCAGTCTGATCGCGAGGATCGTGACGGTCAGCAGCACCGCCAGCGCGCCGGCAAGCGGCCCGATCTCGGGTAGCGTGCGACGCGCCGGATACATCGCCACGAGATTCACCGGCCAGGCGAGCTTCAGGAAGTACTCCGCATACGACACGACGCCGTTGGCGAGGCGCACTGGAAACGGCATCAACTCGAGCCGCATCACCGCTCCGGCGCTCCGCTGAACGACGACCGTCACCACACTCGACGCAATCGCGAGCGCGATCAACGGAAGCTTCTCGATGAGTACCTTGCCGTCGATCCTGCGGCGCAGCGGCCAATAATCGAGCAGGAGCAACACGAACGGGAGCGTAACCAGCATCGGCTTGGCCATCAGGCCCAGCGCGAGACAGCCGACCACTGCGGCGTACCACTGCCATGCTCTTCGGCGCACATACTCGGCGTACGCCCAGAGCGTGAGCAGGAAGAAGAAGGTGCTCAGCACATCCTTCCGTTCCGCAATCCAGGCGACCGATTCGACGTGCATCGGGTGGATCGCGAACAGCGCGGCGACGAAGGCGCTCCTCCACTCGCTTCCCGTCATTCGGCTCATAACGGCGAACAACAGCAGCGTGTTCGCCACGTGAAATCCAAGGCTCACCAGGTGGTGAGCTCCGGCATTCATACCGAAGAGTTGCACGTCGAGCATGTGCGACAGCCACGTGAGCGGATGCCAATTCGCCGCATAGCCGGACGTGAACGCCCACCAGATCCCCTGTGACGTCAGCCCAGGCGTGACGTGAGGGTTTGTCGCCACGTAGTCGAAATCGTCGTAGTCGACGAATCCAAACCGTCGGACCGCCGCAAAGGCAACGACCGTGATCGCCGCGAGCCCGAGACAGGTGAGAATCGTCAGCTGGAGGGACCGGCGCCCCGAAGGCTCGGCGCCGGGATTATGCCGTTCGCGCGCGCGGCGCGTGGGCGGCTCGAGACCAGGGCCCCTCTTGGCCGACGTCGACGATGACACGAGTGTACATTGTGGGCTGGAACGTCGATCGCGCCAGTGAACTCCTGGACTGAGATGCTCCGCCTCCCCTCCCCCCTTTGCATCCGTTGTGAGCGAAGTACGGCGTAGACCAAAGCGCGGCGCCCGCCGCGCGCCGGACCGCTCAGCGGGCGGAAAGTCCGCCGGTCGACAACATTCGGCCACGGACGCGGAAGCTCGCGTCGCGGCCGCGCCATCGCGCGCGATGGTCTGGGCAATCGCTCTCGCTCTCGCCGCGATCACGATCGTGCTGTATCTGCCCGTGCGGCACTACCCGTTCATCGGGTTCGACGACCCCGGCTACGTCACGGACAACGGCCGCGTGAAAGGTGGGCTCACGCTGGACGCCGTTCGCTGGGCGATCACAGCGGGCTATTTCGCAAACTGGCATCCGCTGACGTGGATCTCGCACATGGTCGATGTGCAGCTCTTCGGCATGAACGCCGGGGCTCACCATGTGACGAATCTCGCCCTGCACGTGACGAACACACTGCTTCTCTTCGGAGTGCTGTACCGCATGACGGGGGCGCTCGGTCGCAGCGCAACGGTAGCGGCGTTGTTCGCGGTGCACCCAACGCACGTAGAGTCCGTCGCATGGGTGTCGGAACGGAAGGACGTGCTCAGCACGCTGTTCTGGATGCTCACGCTGTGGGCGTACTGGGCGTACACGCGCAAACCGGGACTCGGACGATATCTGCTCGTCGCCGTCAGCTTCGCCCTCGGGCTCATGGCCAAGCCGATGCTGGTCACGCTGCCCTGCGCCTTGTTCCTGCTGGATGTGTGGCCGCTGCGACGCGCTGTGCTCGGTGAATCGCCTCGAGCAGTATGGCTGCGGTTGATCTATGAGAAGCTGCCGCTGCTCGCCCTCGCGGCGGCGTCGAGCGTCATCACCTTCGTCGTCCAGCGGAATTCCGGCGCTGTCGAGAGTCTGACGATCCTGCCGATTCCAATTCGTATCTCGAACGCGATCCTGGCGTACTGGGGCTACATCGAGAAGCTCGTGTGGCCGTCCGGACTCGCGCTACTCTACCCGTACCCAAAGAACATCTACGTCGGCAGCGTGCTCCTGGTGCTGGCGCTGCTGATCGCGATCACGGTCGTTGTAGCTCGCGCCGCGCGTTCGCGACCATATCTGCTGATCGGCTGGCTGTGGTTCATGGGCACACTGGTGCCCGTCATCGGCATCGTGCAGGTCGGAAAGCAGCCGATGGCTGATCGCTACACGTACCTGCCCTCGATCGGGCTGTTCATCATGCTCGCCTGGGGCCTGACGGAGCTATTGCAGCGGGCGCGTGCTCCCAAGGCGCTTGCCGCAGCGCTATCGGTCGGCGCGGTGGCGATGTTTGCCGTGGTCGCGAGCGCCCAGGTCGAGCGGTGGCAGTCCAGCATCGACCTCTGGGAGCACACGATCGCCGTCACCGGTGACAACTATCTGGCCGAGAACAATCTCGGCTGGGACCTCGCGCAGGCGAACCGATCAGCCGAGGCCATTCCGCACTACGAAGCGTCCATTCGTCTCAGCCCGAGGTTCGTTGGCGGGCATACGAACCTCGCGCTCGCGCTCGTCGCCGTCGGGCGATACGAGGAAGCAGTCGCGCAATACAAGTATGCTCTGCAGATCGAACCGAAGAACTATCTGGTGCATGGGAATCTCGGCTTCGCGCTGTCGCACCTAGGGCGACTCGACGACGCGGTATCAGAATTTGACGAGGCAATCCGCCTGAAATCCGATTACGTCGAGGCGCTGAATGGCCTGGGCCTCGCGTTGGCCCGCAAAGGCGACATCGACGGCGCGATTCGGAACTACAATGAGGCGCTGCGCTACATGCCGAAATTCCCCGAGGCGCACAACAACCTGGGCGCCGCGCTGGCGAGCCAGGGCAAGCTCGAGGAAGCTACCAGGCAGTTCGCCGAAGCCATTCGCCTGAAACCGGTCTTCGCAGACGCTCATAACAACTTCGGCGTTGCCCTCTCCACGCAGGGCAAGCTGGACGAGGCGATCGCTCAGTTCACCGAGGCCGTCAAGAACGACCCGAACCACGCCAAAGCGCATTACGGGCTCGGCCTTGCGCTCGAGCGCCAGGGAAAGATGTCGGACGCGGCCAGGGAGTTCTCGACCGTACTGCGGCTGCAGCCCGGCGACGTCGCCGCTCGACAGGCGCTGGACGACCTGACGAAGCGAACTCAGTAGCGAGATCACTCGCGTGGTCGCGAACAAACGGGGCGCATCGCGATGGCGATGCGCCCCGTTTGTCTAATGTCGTGAAGCTGAAGCTTACTTGGCGGCCAGGCCGATCCGCTGCAGTTCCTTGTCGATCGCGGCAGCGACGACATCGAACGGCACCGCGCCGCCATCGATCACGATGCCATTGACGAACACAGCCGGCGTGCCGGTGACGCCGGAGCGCAGGGCTTCCTTGGAATCGTTTTGTATTTGTTCGACGTATTTGCCGGAGTCGATGCAGGAGTCGAACTTCTTGCCGCTCATGCCCAGCCGCTGCGCCGTCTGCTTCAGATCGGCCACCGCGAGCTTCTTCTGATCCCCGAACATCGCGTCGTGCATCTGCCAGAACTTTCCCTGCTCGTTCGCGCACAATGATGCTTCGGCCGCCTTTTGCGCGAAGGGGTGAATGCTGTTCAACGGGTACTGGCGGTAGATGATCCGCACCTTGTCGCCGTACTTCTGCTCGACTTGCTTGAGCACCGGATACATCCGCTCGCAGTACGGGCACTGGAAATCCGAGAACTCGACCAGCGTGATGGGAGCGTCTTTCTTTCCGAACTCGGCCGCGCCTTCGTTGTTGAACTGCAGGCGGTACGGCTGATACGTAATGGCGACCTTTCGCTCGGTACGGAGCCGCTCATCGAGCTTCTTCGTGGCCTCCTGCTTTCGCTGGGCGCGCAGCATGTCGGCGATCTGCGACCGAATCTGATCGAGCGGCCTGCCGCTGAGCCTCGCCTGGTTCTCCTTGTACCACGCCTGAATATCGACGTCCGTGGGCTCGATGCCTCCAGGGGCTTCGGCGGCAATCAGCTCATCGATCGACTTGCCCTTCTTCTGTGCCTCTTCGCCGACCATCCTTTGCCGGATGATCGAATCGAGTGCCGCGCCGATGATCCGGCTCTTGGCCATCTGGTACTGCATCTCGAGCTTGTCGAGATCGTCCCCCGCCTTGGTTCGCACCTCGGCCAACGTAATCTTCTCATCGCCGATCGTCCCGAAGACCTCCGGGACAGTGGCCGCGGCCGCGCCCTGCTGGACCGCAGCAGGCTGACGTGGCGTCGCAGACGAATCCTTACACGCCGTGCTCGCGGCAACGACTGCAAAGCCAATCATTGTGGCGATGCCGCGGCTACGCACATCGAGGTTCAGCATCACTGCACCCTTCTGCATACTGTCCTCACGAGTAGATGATCCCCCGAGTATCGCGGCCGTTAGGTGGGCAGAACGTCAGGGGCCTTTGAGCAGGGACGGCGATCGAGACCGAACGCGTTTAGAGCAACGGACTCTCGAGCCGCCCCAATTTAGCAGCGGCGCATGGTGGCGAAAGGTTCGGTTTTTTACGCCCCCATGTTGAAAAGAGCGGGGGAGGCCAGGGTGGCCCTCCCCCGCTGCTTTGATTCCACTAGTCCATCAACCTCCGAGAAGCTCTTTCCCCGCTGGACTACGGCAGGATGTCCCAGAAGGTGAGGTCGGCATCCTTCTTGGCCTGCTTACCGTTGGCCGAGACGCCTGGCGTGAACGTCCCGTTGTCGCCGCTGGTGTTGAACGCCGCCATTGCAGACTGCGCGTTCTTGATCGCGGTTATGTCGGTGCCGCAATACGCTGCCTTGGCATCCGCGATCGAGATACTACCGCTTGGCGTAGAGCCGAACGCCGCGTTGTTGAGAATCGCTGCCAGGAGCTGTTGCAGCAGCTGCATTCTCGCCTGGTCCAGGTCTGACCGCTTCGTCTTGGTCGTGGTGAAGCTGATGCCCGACCAGAAGCCGCCGAGCACTTCCGGGGTCCCAAGTGTGCGGCCGCAGAGCGTCTTGTCACCGACTCCGCCGAAGGTGTTGCCACCGACGGTGCCGCCGTTCCAGACCGCGTTCGTGATGCTCTCATGCGTGGCCCAGAAGCCCTGCGTACGCGTCGTGTTGGACACCTGCTGCTGGTTGATGAACGTACACGTCACCGTCTCGCCAAGGCTGAGTGTGTCGGTCACCGTCCTCGTGCTTGCAGGGTCATACGTCCCGACTGGCTGATCCGAGCAACCGAGGTCGGTCAGGACATACCCGGAGATGGTGCCCTCGGTGACGCTGAAGGTGCCAGCCTGCGCGGTGGCCTGATAGACGACCGAATCGCTCGAATTCGACGGCGGCACCAGGTTGAACGGCGAGGTAATGAAGCTGCCGTTCGACGTGGCGGTAAACCCGAAGGTTGCCCCGGCGCCAATCACCGTCTTCTTGATGATCAGCTTCGGCGCGATGTCGTTGTTGTTGATCGTGCAGGTCGCGCTGCCGGCGAGCGGCAAGGCGATGTTCGACCCGGTCTGTGTGCCGCCGGTGCACGACCACGAGCTCGCGGCGTAACCGGTCTGCGTCTGCTCGGTCAAGGCATAGCTGCCGGCGTTCACCGTGCGGCCTGTGACCGCAGTGCCGCCGCTGACACCGGAGATCGTGACCGGCCCACTCGCCGTGAGCGGGAAGTCACTCACCGTCTTGGTCCCGCCATTG
>DATISA010000224.1:0-30005 GCA_035469245.1 Gemmatimonadaceae bacterium | reverse complement strand
GGGTTTGTGGCCGAGCAGAGCCCGTTCATCTGGCACGAGTTGGTCACTCCCGACCAGCGCGTGAGTGGGCATTTCTTCCGCGAGCTGCTTGACTGGACGTCCCGCGAAGTCGACGCGGGCCCCTTCGGGACCTACACGCTCTTCCAAGTGGGCGGGGAGGATGTAGCCGGGATGATGAACCCGACACGCGACACCCCAGGAAAGGGGCCGTACTGGCATTCCTACATCTCCGTGACGGACATTGACGCGTGCGCGAGCCGCGCGGTGGCGCTCGGGGGAAGTCTCCTGGTCCCTCCGCACCAGGTCCCGCAGTTCGGGCGCGTCTGTGCTATCGCCGATCCCACTGGGGCGATCGCGCACCTGGTCCAACCTGCAAGCCGGTAGCGCCCGTCGCCTAGCGCGACGCTGCAGCTAGCGTTAGGCCGCCAAAGAAACGCCGCCCCTCACTCACCGCGCATCGGAGGTTCAAATGAAGCGAGTCACTGGCATCGGCGGCATCTTCTTCAAAGCAAAGGATGCACCTGCGCTGCAGGCTTGGTACAAGACTCATCTCGGCATCGATGTCCAGGCGTGGGGCGGTGCGGCGTTCGACTGGGTCGACTCGGATGGCAAGCCCACAGGCGGAACGACCGCCTGGTTGGTTGCTCCCGAGGAAAGCAAGCAGTTTGCGCCAAGCAACGCCTCGTTCATGGTCAACTACCGCGTTGAAGACCTGCACGCTCTGGTCGCGGCGCTCAAGGCGGAGGGCTGCAACATCCTCGATAAAATCGACGACTCCGAGTACGGCAAGTTTGGCTGGGTCATCGATCCCGAGGGAAACAAGGTCGAGTTGTGGCAACCGCCTGCCGGTCAATGAAACGCGACGCTCTCCCGCGGAATTTGGCCTTCGTGCTGAGCATCCTGAATAGCGCGGGATGGACTGTGCGAGTACGAAGCGAGAATGCGATACTCTCGGCAGATCTCGTGTGGCCGGAGGCATTGCGTGCACGGTACCCGACCATTCCTCCTGCACTGACGGATTTTGTCGCTCGCGTCGAAGCCTGCGTCAAACCCGACGAGACGGCATGGTTTCTCACCGCCGACGACTTCGCCGGGCGTAGCGACTCGGCGTTCGCATGGAACGAGTGGGAACGCATGGACGTGTCCCGGCTGGCGGAGCAGGGAGACTCCGAGGGCGCACTGCGCGTCGAGGCATTCTGGGATTCGTACCTGCCGTTCTACCTCGACGTTCGCAGCGAATACTCGTACTTCGCTGTCCGAGTCACACCGCCAGCCACCACAACGCGAGGCGGATTCTCCTTGTGGACAAGGCGTCGGCCGAGCGAGCCGGAGCTCGGAACCGTGATTCACGGTTGCATGGATGCTGACTTGCGCGACGTGACTACCATCGCGGCCTCGTTCGACGAATTCCTCGGCCAATTGGCCGCCACCGTCCAGGCCCCCGACGCCAGCGGCCCATTGAGCGGGTTCGTCTAGCGCCAACGCGCATTCAACTTCGCTAATCGGGCCAGCTTCGAGCCGACGTTGCCGGCGCGAAGCTGGCCCCACGTTCGAAGTAGCTTACGCGATCGGGCCCTTGCTCTCGATCTCCTTGAGCCCTGCCGCGCGCAGCATCGCGTTCAGCTTGGGAAGGTTGGTGTTCATCAGCTGACGCAGCTTGGTCAGCTGCGTCGAGAGTTCCTTGGACAGCACGCCGTACACCGCGTACGACTGCTCGGTGGGCCGACCGTCGGCGCTCTGGACGACCCCGAGCAGCGCGCCGATGCGGTTGTTGAGCCGGATCGGATAGTTGAGCGGATCCTGCCCGCTGCGGTTCTTCGTCTGGTAGAGCGAGTCTTCGACCTCCGAGATTGCCGTGACGAACGGCGCCGACAACGACTTGAACGCATCCTGCTGCGCGGCCGGGAGCTTCGGCTGCCGATCCCCCAGCTCGGACTTCACGCGACGGATCTCCTTTACAGCGTCGTTCGCCTCCGAAAAGCGATCGCGAATCTGCAATGCGACGCGCGACTGTTCCTGCCACTCGGCAAGCGTGGCCTTGATCCTGGGATCCGACAGGATCCTGAATGCCTCGGTCGCAACGGGGCGTCCGTTTACTGTGAGACGAACCTTGTAGCTGCCCGGCGGTACGAGCGGACCGGTGACGTTGGCGGCCCAGAGGATCATTCCCGGAAAGCTCGACGCGTCGGGGTAGCGCATGTTCCAGATGAACGTGTTCACACCCGGCTTGTTGACCGCACGTGCGGGTGCCGGCGGCGGGCCGAATCCCTCTTCGTCGGCGGGCGCGGCCGGCCGCGTCGTCGTGTCGGCCTTACTCGAGTATTCGCGAATCACCTTACCGGTCGCGTCGAGGAACGCGAGCCCAACGTCTTCGCCACCCGATTTGAGCCAGTACTGCACCACGACGCCGCTTGGCGGGTTCTGCCCCACCGGATGAGCCGACGCATTCTCGGGGGTCACCGTCTGCGGCGCGGCGCCGCCACGGCCGCCGCCACCGAAGCCGCCGCTGCTCGCCAGCCGATACTGGTCGCGCGGGCGGAAAAGGTGCGCGGCGCTGTTGGCGACGGCGTCGGACATCTGCTCGAGAGTCGAGATGTCGTCCATGACGTAGAAGCTGCGGCCGTGCGTCGCGACGACGATGTCACCGTTCTTGAATACGAGATCATGTACCGGTACGACCGGCAGATTGAGCCGCAGGCTCTGCCAGTGTCCGCCGTCGTCGGTCGAGTACCAGACGCCGCGTTCGGTCCCGGCCACGAGAAGGCCGCGCTTGGCGGGGTCTTCGCGCACCACGCGCGTGAACTCGCCAGTCGCGATGCCGTTGTCGATCCGCGTCCAGTGCGTGCCGCAGTCGCTGGTCTTCCACAGATACGGACGGTTGTCGTCGAGCTGGAACCGGTTCGCCGCCACGTAGGCGATGCACTCGCCGAACTTCGACGCGTCGATGCTCGAGACGCGCGTGAACTTGGCCATGTCCTTTGGCGTGACGTCGGTCCACTTCACGCCGCCGTTCCTGGTGATGAACACCTTGCCGTCATCGGAGCCGGTCCAGATCGTGTTCGCGGTGACGGGCGACTCGTCGATCACGAATACCGTGGCGTAATACTCGACCGAGGTCTGGTCCCGCGTGATCGGTCCGCCCGAGTTGCCAAGCGTCGCGGGGTCATGGTACGTGAGATCGGGCGAGATCACCGTCCAGCTCTTGCCGCCGTTCGTCGTCTTGTGCACGACGTTCGATCCGGCGTACACGACGTTGGGATTGTGCTTGGAGGCGACGATCGGGAAAGTCCACTGGAAGCGGTACTTCGGGTCCTTCGCCGGATGGCCCATCGGATTGTCCGGCCACGGATTCACGTTGGCCGTGATGCCCGTGCGCAGATCCTTGCGCGTGAGCAGGTTGCCGTAGCTGCCCGCGTACACGATGTCGGGGTCGTCGCTGCGCGACGCGATCCAACCCGACTCACCGCCGCCGGCCTCGACCCAGTCGGAAATGTCGAGCGAACCTCTGCTCGGCCCGCAGAGGGTCGAGTTGTCCTGCTGCGCGCCGCAGATGTGATACGGGAAATGGGTCGTGGCGATGACGTGATAGAACTGCGCGGTCGCGAAGTCTTCGTCCGACCACGTCTTGCCGCCGTCGATCGTCACCTCGCCACCGCCGTCGTCACCTTCGATCATTCGCGTTGGATCGGCGGGGTTGATCCACAAGTCGTGCGAGTCGCCGTGATGCATGCCGCGCACGGGACGGAAGGTCTTGCCACCGTCCGACGATTTTTGGAACGACACGTTGTTCACGTAGACGACGTTCGTGTCCTTGGGGTCGGCGTGGATCTTGGTGTAGTACCACGCGCGCTGGCGCAGGCTCCGGTCGTTGTTCGTGCGCGTCCACGTCTTGCCTCCGTCGTCGGAACGGAAGACGCCACCCGAATCGGCCTCGATGTTTGCCCACAGTCGATTCGAGTTCGCCCCCGACACGGTGATGCCGATGTTGCCCCAAATGCCCTCGGGCAGGCCGGGATTGCGCGTGAGCTCGATCCAGTGCTCGCCACCGTCGGTGGTCTTGAACATCCCGCTCCCGGCGCCACCGGACGACAACATCCACGGGGTGCGTCCCGCCTGCCACAGGCCCGCATACAGCACGTTGGGATCGTGCGGATCCATCACCAGATCCACCACGCCGGTCGAGTCATTTCGAAAGAGAATCTTCTCCCACGTCTTGCCGCCGTCCTTCGAGCGGAACACGCCGCGCTCGGGATTCGGCGCCCAGACGTGTCCGAGCGAAGCGACGTAGACGAGATCCGGATTCGTGGGGTTCACCACGATGTCGGCGATCTGCCGCGTCTCGCCCAGTCCCATGAACGTCCAGGTCTTGCCGCCGTCGGTCGACTTCCACAGGCCGTCGCCGTGCGAGACGTTGCCGCGAATCGGATACTCGCCGCCGCCCACGTAGACCACGTCGGGCGACGACGGCGCGACGGCGATGGCGCCGATGGTGCCGCCGAAGTACTTGTCGGTCACCGGCGCCCACGACTGGCCCGCGTTCACCGACTTGAACACCCCGCCGCCCGTGGTGCCGAGCCAGAACTCGTTCGGGCGTGAGGGATTGCCGGCCACGGCGACCGAGCGGCCGCCGCGATAGGGACCGATCTCGCGCCAATGGACTCCGGCTAGACGGAGCGAGTCGGATTGCGCGGCGAGGATCGTCGGAATCGCAGCCGCAAGGGAGAGTGCGAGGAATTTCGGGCGGAACACTGGGTGGGCTCCTGGGTCAGGGCTTCGTCACGAAACTTGGCGGAACGGACGGCGACTGTCATCCCATGCGCCACGGCCCGTCGGGGTATGGGACTCACCCGGCACCGTCTCTGCACGAGGAGCCGGGGTGTCGAGTCCAGCCTACGAGCTCGCCCACTGCATCGTTTGCGGCCACGCGGATGCCAGCGTGCTGGCCGAGGCCGAAGACGTGCACGCCGAGGTCGAAGCGCTCTGGGCGTACCACCAGCGGCGTTTGCGACTCGATACGCCGCCGGAGCGGCTGACGGACCGCGTGGCGTTCTCCGAGAACCCGCCGTTCCGGCTCGTCCAGTGCAACGACTGCGGCCTGGTGTACCGGAATCCGGTAGAACGCGAGCGCGAGTTGCACGACCTCTACGCTGGGCAGTCGCCCACACCAGACGTGATGCGAACGCTGCACGACACGCAACTGCCGGCCGTCCGGGTCCAGGCCCGCGAGCTGCGTCGCGTGCTCGGCCGCGGCGGCGCGGGGCTCGAGGTCGGGAGCTATGTCGGTGCATTCCTCGTGGCGGCCCGCGAGCAGGGCCTGCAGATGGAAGGTCTCGACATCAACGCCGACGTGAACGCATTCGCGCGCTCACTCGGGTTCGTGGTGCACGACGGCGAGCTCTCCACCTTTGCGCCCGGTCGAACGTACGACGCCGTCGCGATCTGGAACACGTTCGACCAGCTCGCCGATCCGCGCGCCTGCGTGATCGCTGCACACAGGCTGTTGTCTCCCGCAGGCGTACTCGCCATTCGCGTTCCCAACGGCGCCTACTATGCCGCGCAGCGACGCCGGCTGGCGCGGCGAAATCCCATGCGACGACGCGCGGCGCGGGCGCTGCTGGCGCAGAACAACCTGCTGAGCTTCCCGTATCGGTGGGGGTTCACGCCGCGCGCGCTTTCACGGTTGCTCGCCCAAGCCGGCTTTTCAGTGGAGCGCCTCCGCGGCGATGTGCTCGTACCGATCGGCGACGAGTGGACACGCCGGTGGGCGCGGCTGGAGGAGATTGCGATCAAACGTGTTCAAGTCTTCGCGGCACGCCGGCGGCCGTGGCTGGCGCCGTGGTTCGAGGTCTACGCGCGACGGCCGGCCACCGGCCGACGCGACGATCCAACGCTTTGAAACAACGCGCTGTCGAACCCCGTACCAAGCTTCACCAACCTGGTTTGGGGGAAAACGCGGAATGCCGAGAGACGTCAGCGACCTCCTGCACGGCACGCTCGACGTGCTGGTGCTCAAGACCCTGAGCTGGGGCCCGATGCACGGCTACTCGATCGCGGAGTGGATCGAGCGGCATGGAGCCGGCGATCTGGTAATCGTCGATGCCGCGCTGTACAAAGCGCTCCATCGGCTGGAGGACGCGGGCGCCATCGAGTCGGAGTGGGGTCTGTCCGACAACAACCGGCGCGCGAAGTACTACTCGCTCACCAGCCGCGGCCGAGCGATGCTCCGCGCCGAAGCAGCGACCTGGCGGCGGTACGCGGCCGCCGTTGGCCGAATTCTCGAGGCGACCTGATACGGTGCGCATCCCTTCCGGAATTCGCCGCGCCTTTCGGCTGCCGACGACGAACGAGCGATTGCTTCGCGAGCTCGACGAGGAAGTCCGCTTCCACGTGGAAATGCGCGCGCGGCGGCTCATGGACAGCGGAATCGCGCGCGAGGACGCATACGCCGAAGCGCTGCGGCGGTTCGGCGACGTTGACGAGCTTCGTGATTACTGCCAAACGATAGAGGTCACGCACATGCGACGGGTCGAACTCACAGAGCGCTTCGGCAGCTTGTTTCAGGACCTTCGGTACGCGCAGCGCCAGTTTCGAAAGGCGCCCGGCTTCTCCGCGATCGCCACGCTGACGCTGGCGCTCGGCATCGGCGCCACGACGGCGATCTTCAGCGTGGTGAGCGGCGTGCTGCTCAAGCCGCTGCCGTTCGCGGAACCCGATCGCATCGTCCAACTTTGGGGGTTGGACAACAAAGGCAACCAGCTCCGCTTCGCCGACCCGACATTCGACGATGTGGTCGCGCGCAGTCGTTCGTTCTCGGCGATCGCCGAGTACACGGCATTCAGCACGACCTTTGTCTCGAATGGCGAAGGTTTCCCGGCGCGAACGGCGTATGTCACGCGAGGCTTCTTCGATGTCTTCGCGCTCAAGCCGGTGGCGGGCCGGTTCTTTGTGCCGGAAGAACAGCAGCTCGGTGCCTCGCCGGCCGTAGTGATCAGCTACGCGTTCTGGCAGCGGCAGTTCGGCGGATCGCGATCCGCGATCGGCGCCACGCTGACCAGCGGGGCGAAGACGGCGCGGATCGTGGGCGTACTTCCCGACGGCCTCGAATATCCCAACGGCACCGAGGTGTACATCCCGCGCGAGATCGACGCGAAGAATACCAGTCGGACCGCGCACAACTTCAGCGTTCTCGCGCGACTGGCTCCGGGCGTGAGCGTGACGCAGGGCAGTCAGGAGCTCTCGGCGATTCTGCGCCGGATCAAGGCGGACGTTGGCGACTACACGTGGACCGTCGACGGCACCGCGGTTCCACTCAGCGAGCAGCTCGTCGGCGACATCAAGCCGATGCTGCTGCTGATCTTTGGCGCCTCGGCGGTGCTGTTGCTCATTGCCTGCGCAAACGTTCTGAATCTGCTCATCGCGCGGATCGCGGCGCGCGAGGGCGAGATCGCGGTTCGAATCGCGATCGGCGCTGGCCGCGCGCGGCTGGCTCAGCAGCTCCTCGTCGAGTCGCTCATCCTGGCGTTCGTGGGCTGCGCGGGTGGGTTGCTGCTCGCCTTCGGGGGCGTGTGGGCGCTCGCGGCGTTTCGGCCAGCGTCCATTCCGCGCGTCGGCGATGTCTCCGTCGATTGGCGTGTGCTCGTCTTCGCGATCCTGATCTCGGCGCTCGCGGCGATCGGACTGGGGTTGATCGCTGCGTGGCGCGGCGTTCGCGGCGACGTGCGGTCCGCGCTCGCGCACACGCAGCGGACGCAGGGCGGAGGCGCGAGCTACCGCGTGCGTGGAACGCTGGTCGTCGCCCAGCTCGCATTGACCATGGTTCTGCTTGCCGGCGCGGCCGTACTCGGCCGCAGCTTCATCAACCTGATGACGGTCGACGCCGGCTTCCGGACCCGCGACATCGCGATCGCGAGCATGCTGCTCGATCGCGAGGACGACACGCCATCGACACTCGCCCGCCGGAATCAGTTCATCGACGAGTCGCTGCGCCGCATCGCGAGTCTGCCCGGCGTGACGGCCGTCGGAGCAGTCGGCAACATGCCGCTTTCCGGCAGCGGCGCGAACGGGTTGTTCCTGGTGCTCGACAACGCGACGAACAAGATAGAGATGAGCGATCTCGAGCGCCTGTTTCAGGATAAATCGCGCACGGGGAACGCGGTCTACCAGATGGCGAGCGGCGATTATTTCAAGGCCATGGGCATCCCGGTGCTCGCGGGACGCACGTTCAACGACGGCGATCGCGCGACTGCGCCGCACGTCGCGGTCGTTAGCGCGTCGCTCGCCAAGAAACAGTGGCCCGGGCAGAGCGCACTCGGCAAAGTCATCGAATTCGGCAACATGGATGGCGACATGACGCCGATGACGATCGTCGGCGTGGTCGGCGACGTGCGTGATCGGGCGCTGTCGTCGCCGCCGTCGCCAGTCCTGTACTCGTTCTACCGCCAGCGGCCAGGGAACGGGAGCAGTTTCTCGATCGTGATCGCCACCAGGACGCCGGGGCCAGTGATGACGAGCGCGCGACAGATTCTGCGGCAACTGCGTCCGGACGTGCCGGTGCGACTCAGCCGGATCGAGGACCTGGTCTCGCGCTCCGTGGCGCAGCAACGCTTCATGCTCTTCCTCATTGGGACGTTTGGCCTTCTGTCGCTGCTGCTCGCCGCGCTCGGTGTCTACAGCGTGATCTCGTATCTCGTGGCGCAACGCGGGCGCGAGATGAGTATTCGTGTCGCGCTTGGCGCGCGCGCCGCGGACGTCGTGCGGCTCGTCGTCGGACAAGGCGTGGTGCTCGTTCTCATCGGCGCGATCACCGGAACGTTAGGCGCCGTGATGGCCACCCGGCTGCTGAAGGGCATGGTCTACGAGACGAGCACTACCGACCCGGTCGGATTCGGCGCAGTGATCGCGATCCTGTGCGTCATCGCCATCGCGGCGAGCTACGTCCCGGCTCGCCGGGCGTCGCGCGCCGATCCAATGGACATTCTGCGCGGCGGCTGACCGGGTGCGGGTGCGGCTCTTAACAACGGTCTGGCATCGCCGCACGTTCGAGCTAGTGAGAATCCGATTCCCGGAGTGACGGTGTCCTCCGTCCCATCCCACTACCCAGGGTTCCATATGCGTATGTCTTCCGCTCTCGTCCTGGGTGCTGCCGCGGTGACCGTTGTCGCCATCGGGTGCAGCACGACCAAGCCACCCACGCCGGCGCCTGCACCGGCACCCCAGAATCGCGTGACCAGACCGGCGGTGCCCACCGGTGACACCACGGAGGCCCCCGGCGCCACTGCTCAGGGGGGCCGAGGTGGCCGCGGCGGAGCTGGAGCCGGCGCGCAAACCGGCGCCCCGAATCCGCAGCCCTATGCGCGCGTAGTGACCGGCCAGGCACAGACGAAAAGCGGCTTGTTCAAGGTCCATCGCGTCGGGGAGCGCGTGCTGTTCGAGATTCCGCGACGGGAGCTGAACAAGGACATTCTGCTCGTCCAGGAAATCGCTCAAACCACGCTCGGCGCCGGCTACGGCGGACAGGCGGCGGGCAACCGGGTGCTTCGATTCGAGCGCCGCGACAATCGAGTCGATATCCGCGGTGTCTCGTTCGAGGTGGTGTCGAGCGACACGGTTTCGCCGATCGCCGGCGCGGTGCAGGCGGCGAACGTGCCGCCCGTGATCGCGACGTTCAATGTCGAGGCCTACGGGCCGGACAGCGCTCCGGTGATCGACGTCTCGCGAATGTTCACGACGCCGCCCGCAGAATTGTCCCCCGGCCAGCGTATTGGGGCGGGGTACACGGTCGATGCGACGCGCTCGTGGGTCGAGCGCGTGGCCGCATTCCCGGACAACGTGAACGTGTATTCGACGTTGACGTTCTCGCAGGGCGCGGGCGGTCGCGGCGCCGCGACGGCAACGCCGGGCCGCGGCGGGCGTGGCGCCGCGGGCGTGACGGCTCCGACCGCGACGATCGTGATGTCGTACAGCTTTCACAAGCTGCCCGAAGTCCCGATGACGCCGCGACTCTGCGACAATCGGGTGGGTTACTTCTCGCTCACGCTGACCGACTACTCGCGGCCGGCGCAACGGGTGGCCGACGACCAACGCTGCTTCATCACGCGGTACCGGCTGGAGAAAAAGGACCCGAGCGCGGCGGTCTCCGAGCCCGTGAAACAGATCGTGTACTACCTCGACGCGAACACGCCGGAGAAGTGGCGCCCGTGGCTCATCAAGGCGATCGAGGATTGGCAACCAGCGTTCGAGGCCGCGGGCTTCAAGAACGCGATCGTCGGCAAAGTCGCGCCGACGAACGATCCTGACTGGTCGCCGGAAGACGCGCGGTTCTCGGTGGTCCGCTGGCTCCCGTCGACGACGGAGAACGCGTCCGGACCGAACATTCATGATCCCCGATCGGGCGAGATCCTGAACGCGCACATCCAGTTTTATCACAACGTGCAGAACCTCGCGCGGACCTGGTACTTCACGCAGGCTGCCGCGAACGACCCGCGGGCGCGTCAGTTCCCGTACCCCGATTCGCTCATGGGTCGGCTGCTCGAGTACGTCCTCGCGCACGAGGTCGGTCACACGCTGGGCTTTCAGCACAACATGAAGTCGAGCTCGCAGTATCCGATCGACAGCATCCGCAATCCGGACTTTTTGCGGCGGATGGGTCACGTGGCCACGCTGATGGACTACTCGCGGTTCAACTATGTCGTCCAGCCCGAAGATCACGTGCCACCCGAGCTGCTCGTGCCGAAGATCGGGCCGTACGATATCTGGGCGACCAAGTGGGGCTACGCGCCGGTCGATGCCGGGATGCAGGTCGCGCAGCAGGCCACGACGCGGACTGGCGCTGAGCGCATTGCGGCCGCGGAGGCCGAGCGCACGACCCTGGATTCGTGGGCGCGCGAGCAGGATGCCAAGCCGTGGCTCCGGTTCTCGACGAGCGGCGCCTTTGGCGCCGACCCGGGTGAGGAGACGGAGGCGGTGGGCGACGCCGATCCGGTGCGCGCGACCGAGCTCGGTTTCAAGAACTTGAAACGCAACATGCAGTGGATCGAGTCGGCGACCGTGAAGCCGACCGAAGACTTCGACGTCCTCGCCGAGCTGTACGGCCGGCAGATCAATCAGTTCCGCACGGAGCTCGGCCACGTGGCGAACCTCGTCGGCGGATTGAACTCGCAGGAGAAATACGGCGACCAGCCGGGTCCGAGGTTCACGCCTGTTCCAAGAGCCAATCAGAAAGCGGCCATGAAGTTCCTCGCCGAGAACGGCTTCCAGACACCGACCTGGCTGATCGATACCGACATTCTCCGCAAGATCGAAGTGTCCGGCGAGGTCTCACGCATCGTCAACGCGCAATCCTCGGTCGTCACGAGTCTGCTCGCCGACCAGCGGCTCACCCGCCTCATCGAGACCGAGGCGCTGGCGAAGAATCCGTCGGAGGTCTACACGCTTGCCGAAATGCTGAACGACTTGCGGCATGGCGTCTGGACGGAATTGTACGGCGGCGGCGCGGTGAAGATCGACGTGTATCGACGCGGGCTGCAGCGCGCCTATCTCACTGACATCGCCAGCAAGATCAACCCGCCCGCCACGACGGCGGCCGCGGTTGGCCGGGGCGGCGGTGGTGGCGGCCGCGGCGCGGCGCCTCCGCCAGTCAACACGGGTGAGATCAAGGCGATGCTGCGCGGCGAATTGAAGCAGCTCGACGCCGAGCTCGCCGCGGCGCAAAAACGCGCCACCGACGTCGTGACCAAGCGCCATCTCGATGACGCTCGCCAGCAGATCAGTCATATACTGAAGCCGGCCGCGGCTGCCAGCGGAGGCGCGGCCGAAGAGGAGGGCCTGACGTCGCGCTGGCCGTAGTACATCTGCCCACGCAGACCAGGGGGCCGAGCGCTGCTCGGCCCCTTTTTTTGCATTGCGGATTGTACTATTAGCCGGGCCGAGCCGGACTGCGAGCCGCATCATCACCCATCACCCACACTCCCCATTTGAAGCACTGGAAGCGTTGGGTCTACACGGCGGTCTCGTTCGCGGCGGTCTTTGGCGTATCGGCGTACTTCATCGTCGGATGGTTGCGCGCCGGGAGCACGATCGGCCTTCCGTGGCGCGCGCACGCGATGGCGCTCGCGGCCGTGGTGGTGGAGATCCTGACGCGAACGTGGAAGATCACGTGGAGCGCCAAGGCGGCACACATCCGGATCAAGTTCAGCACCGCGCTTCGCACCACGCTCGCCGGAGATTTCGGCGCATCGATCACACCCGCCCGCTCCGGCGCCGAGCCGGCGCGGTTTCTCGTGCTCGCCGAGTCGGGCGTGCCGACGTCGAGCGCCCTCGTCGTTCTCTATGCCGAGCTGTTTCTCGAGGCGCTGTCGCTGGCGACGGTCGTTCTGGTGGTGGCAATCGTGTTCCGGCACGCGGGCTTCGTGCTTGGCGCGCTGGTCGGCGTGGTGGGCGTGTACGCCGGATTTGTGCTCGGCGTCGCGATGGTCGCGATCGTGTTGTCGAAGCGTCCAGCCGCCGACGTCGCGCCCAGGTGGGCGCGACGTATTTGGCTCGGGGGCAAGCGCTGGGTCATCGTTCAAGGTTGGCTGGCGAAGGTTCGCACGACCGTCGAGAGTGTGAAGCACATCGAGACCAGGTGGGCAGCCGGCGCGTATCTCATGTCGGTCGCCCACGTGTCGATGCGTCTCTGCGTGCTGCCGGCATTGGTGCTCGGCGCCGGCGCCTCGGCGCCCCTCGCGCCACTCGCGCTCTGGCCGCTCGGCTTCCTGTACGGCGTGGCCGTGGTGCCGGCGCCTGGCGGCGGCGGGGCGGTGGAGCTGGCGTTCCATGCGGCGCTGATCGGCGTAATCGGCACGACGTACTTCGCGGCGGCGCTGCTCTGGTGGCGCTTCTACACGTTCTACCTGTACATCGTGCTCGGCGCGATCGTTGCCGGAGACACGGCACTGCGCGCGCTGCGAAAAGCCGACGAGCTCGAGGAAGAGCTGGAGACGGCGGCGCCGGAAAGCGCCTAGTCGCCGACGGCGGCCAATGCCACCGTCGCTTCGGGGAAGTACGCGTTGCGCACGTACTGCTCCACCATGCGCTGGGTGTTGAAGAATGACCCGTTGAGCGCGATCGCCGAACGCATCACTTCGGCATAGGCGAACGGCAATCCATAGTAGAGCGGCAGGATCACGCGTTCGAGCTTGAGATAAATCTCATTCGCGTCCTTTGACTGGTCGCCGTCGGGGTCGATGCCGCCGATCGACCAGCCGGTCACGCCTTCGACGTGGCCTTCGATCCACCAGCCGTCGAGAACGCTCAGGCTCGGCACGCCGTTGAGGGCCGCCTTCATCCCGCTCGTGCCGCTGGCCTCGAGCGGCTTCATCGGGTTGTTGAGCCAGAGATCGACGCCGGCCACGATCTTTCCCGCGATCTCCATCTCGTAGTTCTCGACGTAGAGCACCGTGATCGTGTCGGACAGCGCCGACGCCGCATGGTAGATGCGGCGAATCAACTCTTTGCCGCCGGTGTCATTCGGGTGTGCCTTGCCGCCGAACACGATCTGCAGGGGCCCCACGGTCGACGCGATGTCGGCCAGACGTTTGAGGTTGGCGAAGACGAGGTCCGCGCGCTTGTAGGGCGTGGCGCGGCGCGCGAATCCGATCGTGAACACCTTGGGATCGAGCGTGATGCCGGTTCGCTCGGCAAGGGCCGCGATCATCGTCTTCTTCGCTTCGGCGTGCGCGGCCCGAATCTCCTGCAGTGGAATGCCGACGGCGTATCGAAGATAGAGATTGTCGCTGCGCCACTCCGGGATCCGCTTGTCGAACAAGTGTTGGAACGGAGGCGACGTCCACGTGCCGGCGTGCACGCCGTTGGTGATCGCGTCGACCGGAAAGTTCGGGAACATGCCCTGCGAAACTTCGCGATGCTTCATCGCCACGCCATTGACGAAGCGCGAGAGACGCAGCGCCACGTGCGTCATGTTGAGATCGCCGGTCTCGACACAGTGCGCGGCAGCGAGCAGCGAGAGCGCCGATTCCCCAAGGACGCGTCGCGCGAGATCGATCGGGAAACGATCGTGACCCGCCGGAACCGGAGTATGTGTCGTGAACACGCACCGGCGCCGGACTTCCTCCAGATCACCTTCGTCGAGCTCGAAGGCTCGGCCGTCGATCTGCCACTCGAGCAGATAGAGCGTGAGTAGCGCCGAATGCCCTTCGTTCATGTGATACAGCTCGACGTTGCAGCCGAGCGCGCGGAGCAAGGCCGCGCCCCCCATGCCGAGCACCACTTCCTGACAGAGACGGTACCGGCTGTCGCCGCCGTACAGGTAGTCGGTCAGTTTGCGATCGGCTTCGGCGTTCTCGGGCAGCTGCGTGTCGAGCAGGTAGACGGGGACTTCGTGACCGGAGATTCCCCGCACGACATAGCGCCACGCCCGGATGTGCACGGTGCGCCCTTCGATCTGCACGCTCGTTCGCACATCGACCGGCTCGAGGATCGATTCGGGCCGCCACTCGACGGCCGTCTCCGTCTGATTGCCCCCTTCGTCGAGGTGTTGCTGGAAGTAGCCCTTTCGATCGAGCAGCGTCACGCCGACGATCGGGACGGCGAGATCGGCGGCGGATCGCAGCGTGTCGCCGGCGAGCACCCCGAGGCCGCCGCTGTATGTCGGGATCGCCGGGTCGAGAGCGATCTCCATTGAGAAATACGCAACAGTCGTTTGTGACGACGGAAGGTTCATTCAGGCCTCAGAATGCTCGGTCGCGAACCAGTGCAACGTCCCAGCGGATCAGCTCCAATCGAGATGACGGAACCGCATGGCAGCAAAGGCGGACGGTCCCGAGTATTTCGTGCCAGGATCGTACAGCCGAGCCCGTCAGTCGCAAGTGATCGGAGTATGGCAGAGCGGGGAGGGATGTTGACGTTAGCTGACGAGCACGACGCAGGGTAGGTGTCTCAGGACGGTGGCGACCTCGATCTTGTCCCCTTCCACGTGAAGCCGATCCCGCAGGATGACGGAGCGCCACTCACGACCTCCGAGCGCCGATGGCAGTTCGACGGTCGTATCCGCCCACCACGCCGCAGCCCCAGGACGCACAAGTGCCTCGGCTGGTCGCGCGGCGATCACCAACGCGTGCCGGTCGGCAAAAGTTCTGGCGAAGGCGAATACATTTGTCGCGCGCGCACCACGACAAACCAGCGGTTGATAATCACCGCAGCGAAAGAGGTCCGGATCGGCGCGGCGCGCCGAGAGAAGCCGGTGTGTTACGAGGAGTTTGAGCCTCGGGTCGGCCGGGTCGACCGCGTCACCGGCGCGCGGCTGTTGCTCCAACTGCCGCAGGTCGGCCAAGGCGCTGATGCGCGCGTCGTAGTCGATCTGGCGGCGATTGTCGGGATCGACGAGGGTCTGATTCCAGAGCTCGTCACCCTGGTAGAGGTCCGGCGTGCCCGGGGCCGTGAGGTGAATCGCGATCCGCGATAACGAGATCCAGGCGCCGATTGACGCGACGCGCGATACGAGACGCGCGACGTCGACGAGGAACGGCGCATCTTCCGCCGGCTCCAGTATCGCGACGACGAACGCGCGGAGCGCGTCCTCGTAGGCGGCATCCGGCTCGGTCCAGCTGGTGCGCGTTTTGGCCTCGCGCGCCGCCTTGAGCATGTAGCGAGTCAACCGCTCGCATGCCGCGTCACGCCAGGCGCGATCGGGTAGATCGTCGGCGCGCCGGTGAGCGCGCGGCGTGGGCCAGATGGCGACGAGCGTCTGGTAGGTCACGTACTCGGTGTTCGTGTCCGGCGCGATGCGGCCTCTCACGGTACGACGGTGCTTGGCGTTCAACCGGCGCCAACGGCGTACCGCCCTCTCCCATTCGCGCGGAATCTGAGCCAGCGCGTCGAGCCGTGCACGCACGTCGGCGCTCCGCTTGGTATCGTGCGTGTTCGTGCAGCGAAGGCCGCGCGGCCAGCGGGTTTGCTGTTGGAGATTCATCGCGTGGAGCTGCGTGGCAGCGTCGGCGAGGGGATCATCGGGCGCGCCGCCCACCTCGTTCCGGGAAAGCAGCGGGACGTAGACATAGAGCGCGGTGTCTTCAACGCCTTTGGCCGCCGCCGGTCCGCTCAGCTGCTGGAGTCGCTGCACGAACTGCAGTCGCGCCCCGGGATCGACCTTCGCCTCGCCGAGCACGAGCGAGCCAATGAAGGAGACGACGTCACAATCGCCGCCGCTCGACGGTGTGGCCTCGCGCACGGCGCGAGTGACGACATCGCGATCCGCGTCCTCGATCGACGATCGGCCGTCGACATACGTTCGATACACGGCGAGCGCGGCGATGAACGCAACGATGCCCGCCGCGAGCTCGTCGCGAGACCAGGACTTGCCGGCGCCGCGCGCGAGGCGCAGGGCCAGATCGGACACGCGGGCCACGTCGGGGCGCAGGGCCGATTGCAGTACGGCGACTTTCGCCGAACGGGCGATGTCCCGAAACGTCGTGCGGCCGAGCCGGCGCAACGCCCGATACGCCCGCTCGACGGCAGCGTATCCTGATGCGTCGATGAGCAGATCCTCGAGCGCATTCAGGAACTCATAACCAGTGGTGCCCTGGACCGGCCAGCTCGGCCTCAGCGATTCGCCCGCCGAGAGAATCTTCTCGACGAAGATCGGCGTGTCGGGCCGCACGTGGGCCCGGAGTCGCTGGAGATACTGCAGCGGATCGAGGAGACCGTCGACGTGATCGACGCGCAGACCGTCGATGACGCCGTCGTGCACCAGTCGCAGCAGGTACGCGTGGGTCTCGCGAAATACGATCTCGTCCTCGGCGCGGACTGCGGCGAGATCGTTCACCTCGAAGAACCGGCGGTAGTTGATCTCATCCGGACCGCGCCGCCAGTGCACGAGCCGGTAGTGTTGCGCGTCGAGGAGCGCGCTCAGCCGGTCGCGCGCCTCCGGCCCAGCGTAGAGTCGCGCGATCTCGCCGGCCTCGGTCGTATCGAGCTGGGCGAGTTGGAGCTCGTCGGGCAGCGTCGCCGGATCGACGGGCAGGCTGTGGCTGAAGTACGCCAGGCGCGCTGAACCCGAGCTCAGATCGACCGCCAGCTCGCCGCCGTCGAGCACGCGATCGAGCTCGTCGGCGAGGATCGGCAACACCACCTGTCGCCCGCGTTCGGCCGCGGCGCCACCACCCCGCCCCCAGTCGATGTCGAACCAGCGCGCATAGCGAGAGCGCTCGCCGTGCGTGAGGACGTCGTCCCAATACCTGTTCTCCGCGCCGATCCCCATGTGATTGGGCACGATGTCGACGATGAGGCCCATGTCGCTGCGGTGCAGCTCGTCGGCGAGCGCGCGGAGATCGGCTTCGGTTCCCAGCTCCGGGTTGATCTTGCCCGGATCCACCACGTCGTAGCCGTGCATGCTGCCGCGTCGCGCCGCGAATATGGGCGAGCAGTAGAGGTGTGAGATTCCCAGCCGTGCGAAATACGGGACGCGAGCTCGCGCCTGTGCCATGGTGAATGCCGCGTTCAACTGCACGCGACACGTGCTCGTCAGCGGCGACGGGCCGCCGTTGGACACCATGTGCTCCACTGTCAGCGCGGTTGCCTGGCGGAAACTCGGGTGCGCCGGCGCCCGTCGCAGCGGAGCGCCGTGCGCACGTCCGCGCTGGTGGTGATGACCTCGAGCGGCTGCCGCATCTTGCGCGTCCAGCTCGCGTGCTTGTCGGGACCAACGCCGGGCACGTTCACCGGATCGCCCTCACCGGCGAGGTCGTCGAGCGCGAGACCGACGAGCCGCGCCGGCGTGCGGCAGAGAAAGGCGTGCACGGCGCCTCGTAGCTCGGCGAGCGACACAGGTGCGCGCGGCGACGGCAAGATGCCCTCGGCCGCCAGCCGCTCGACGAGCGCTGAGCGCTCCTGGTTTCGTTCGCTTCGCACGCGGGCGATCTCCTCGTCGCCCGAGAGCAAGCCCACGGCGTCGCGAAGATCGATGTCTCGCTCGTTCCAAAAGCCGGAGATCGTCGGCAGGTCGTGCGTGTTCGCGGTGGCGAGGGCGAGCGACGGGTAGCTCCGCGCGGGCTTGAACTGGCCGCGGCGATCGCGCTCGAACAACAGGACCTTGGACGACAACACACCCCAGCGCTCCAGCACTTCGGGCACGCCGCGTGGAACGGTGCCAAGATCCTCGCCGACGACCAGTGCCCTGTGCCGAACGCTCTCGAGCGCGAGGATGCCGAGAAGGTCGTGTGACGGATAGCGCACGTACGCGCCCGACGATCCCGGTCGCCCATCTGGAATCCAGAAGAGCCGGAACAAACCCATCACGTGATCGATGCGCAACGCGCCGGCATGATCGAACGCGTTCCGGACGCACTCGACGAAGTATTTGTACCCGTCCCGGCGCAGCGCTCGCGGATCGAGCGGCGGCAGGCCCCAGTTCTGGCCGTCGGCCGCGTAGGGATCGGGAGGTGCGCCGATGCTCACGCCGTGCACGACCAGCTCCGGAAACATCCACGCATCGGCGCCGGCGGGCGACACCCCGATCGCGAGATCGGGATACAACCCGATTCGCATCCCGGCGGCGCGGGCGCGTCCCTCGCACACCGCGAGTTGCCGATCCGTCTCGAATTGCAGCCACCGATGAAACTCGACGCGCGGCGCGAGCTCACGAGCCGCGGTTTGCACGGCTTCACTCGACTGGTCGCGAAGCGCCGCCGGCCAGGTTCGCCAATCGAAGCTCGGTTGACGCTCGCCGATGGCCATCCACAGCGCGAAGCGGCTCAGCGCCGGCTCGTGCGCGGCGACGTACCGCGCGAACTCGAGGTCTCGCGCGCCGCCCGAGCCGCGGACTTCGTCGGCGAACACGCGGTACAGGGCGTCGAGCGCGATGCCCTTCACCGCCATGACCTGTTCGTACGGCACGTTCGGCGATTCGCGCAACGCCTCGATCTCGGACGCGAGCTCGGGCGCCGAGAGTCGCTCGCGGAGGGCGGGGGCGTGATCGAGCTCGGGGACTTTGGTGACGTCGACGTAGATCGGGTTCCGAAACAGCCGGCTGATCGGGCTGTACGGACTCACGTCCGTGCCGCGGTCGAGGATCGCGTGCAGCGGATTGAGGCCAACGAAGTCCGCGCCGTTCTCACCAGCCCATTCGGCGAGCACGCCGAGGTCCGAGAAGTCGCCGATGCCCCAGTTCGTCGCGCTGCGCAGCGTGTAGACATTCGTCGTGAGCCCGTACACGCGATCGTCGCCGAGCACGTCGTCGGGCGCCACGCAGCGCGGCGGGGCGATGATGAGTGTTTGCTCATCATACCAGGCGCGGCGGCCGGCACGAAGCGCGAGGTGCGCGCGGTGATAGCCCAGGGGGAGCTCGCCAGGGATGGGAACGAAGAACCCTCGCCGCCCGGTCCAGGTCCCATCGCTCTCCAGCGTCTCGCCCGATTCGAGCTCGATTCGAAGCTCCCAGCGGCCGTCGCTGGTTCGCGTCGAGGGGGGCCGCACGGCGAGCTGCGCGCGGTCGGCATCGTCCGACGTAACGACCCGTGCCGGCGCGATGTGCTCCCGGCGCGCCGCGGCACGAAGCTGGTCGAGAGCCAGCGCCGCCGCGGCATCGCTAGACGCGTCGATGCGCATCGCCGCGAGCAGGGCGCGGCGCGTCTCGTCGCTCGCGTGGCGCGTCTCGCGCCCGCTTTGGTCGACGTACTCGTCGATGATGCCGAGCCGGCGGGAGAGCTGGCGAAGCGGCGCGGATTCGGCGCGCACTCCGGTGGTCATTTGCGTGGTGGCGCGAACACGAGCGCGCTCAGCGGCGGGAGTGTGATCTCGATCGATTGCGGATAGCCGTGGAACGGCGCCGGCTGCGTGTCGACGCCCGCGATCGCGCCAAAGCCGCTGCCGCCCCACTCGAGATCGTCGCTCGACAAGACGCGCTCGTACGATCCGGCCGACGGCATGCCGATCCGATATCGCTCCCGTGGCACGGGCGTGAGGTTCAAGACGACCACGACGTGCGAATCTCCCGCGCGCCGGACGTAGGAGAGCACGGAATTCTCCCGGTCGGCGACGTCGATCCACGCGAATCCATCCCACGCGTGGTCCTCGCGCCAGAGCGCCGGCTCCTGCTTGTAGAGCGTCGCCAGGCGGCTGATATACCGACCGAACGCCGCGCGTCGCGGATCGTCGCGCAGGTGCCAGTCCAGACTCGCGTCGTGGCTCCACTCCGACCAGGTCGCCAGCTCGGTGCCCATGAACACCAGCTTTTTGCCCGGCCGCGTGAACATGTAGCCGAGCAGCAGGCGGAGATTGGCCAACCGCTGCCACTCGTCACCCGGCATCTTCTCGAGCAGCGATCCTTTGAGATGCACGACCTCGTCGTGCGACAGCGGCATGATGAAGTGCTCGCTGTACTCGTAGAGCATCGCGAACGTCAGCTGGTCGTGATGGAAGCGGCGATGCACCGGATCGCGAGAGAAATACGCGAGGGTGTCGTGCATCCATCCCATGTTCCACTTGAACGTGAACCCCAGGCCATCTTCGAGCACGGGCGTCGTGACGCCCGGCCACGCCGTCGATTCCTCGGCGATGGTGACGCAGCCTGGCGCGTCGGTGCGCACGGCTTCGTTGAACTGCTTCAGAAACTCGATCGCCTCGAGATTCTCGCGGCCGCCGTAGCGGTTGCGCATCCACTCGCCGGTCTTGCGGCTGTAGTCCAGATATAGCATCGAGGCGACGGCGTCGACGCGGAGTCCGTCGGCGTGAAATTCGTTCAGCCAGTACAGCGCGTTCGCGACGAGGAAGTTGCGCACCTCGTTGCGGCCGAAGTTGAAGATGAGCGTTCCCCAATCAGGGTGCTCACCCAGTCGCGGGTCCTCGTGCTCGTAGAGCGCCGTGCCATCGAACCGGCGCAGCGCGTAATCGTCCTTGGGGAAATGCGCCGGCACCCAGTCGAGGATGACGCCGATGCCATGCTGGTGGAGCGTGTCCACGAGGTAGCGGAAATCATCGGGCGTGCCGTAGCGCGAAGTTGGCGCATAGTAGCCGCTCACCTGGTAGCCCCACGACCCGAAGAACGGATGCTCCATGACCGGCATGAGCTCGACGTGCGTGAAACCGAGACTCACGACGTGCTCGGCCAGTCGCGGCGCGATCTCGCTGTACGAGAGCTCGCGGTTTCCCTGTTCGGGAACGCGAGCCCACGAGCCGAGGTGGACCTCGTAGATGCTCATCGGCGATCGCAGGTGATCGGCGTCGCGCCGGGCCCGCATCCACGCAGCGTCGTTCCACCCATACGTCTCCTCCGCCTGCACGATCGAAGCCGTTCCCGGCGACTGCTCCATTTTCGCGGCGAACGGGTCGGTCTTGAGACGCAGCGCGCCTTCACGCGTGAGCAACTCGAACTTGTACAGCGTGCCGGGCGCGATGTCGGGCACGAACAGTTCCCACACGCCCGAGCTTCCCATCATGCGCATCGGGAAGATGCGACCGTCCCAGCCGCAGAAATCGCCGACGACACTCACGCGTTGCGCGTTCGGCGCCCACAGGGCGAACGACACGCCGTGCACGCCGTCCATGGTGCGCACGTGCGCGCCGAGCTTTTTCCAGAGCTCCCGGTGTGTTCCCTCGTTGAACAGATGCAGGTCGACATCGCCGAGCGTCGGCAGGAAGCGATATGGATCCTCGCGCTCCCACACCGCGCCGTCCGGATAGTGAAAACGGAGCCGATACGCGAGCGGCAGCATCTTGCCCGGCATGAACACGGCGTAGACGTCGGCCAACCCTTCCGCCTCGCGTGTCATGGGGAACACTTCGCCGGTCTCGACGCGGCACTCGACGGCTCGCGCGCCCGGGCTCAGCGCGCGCACGATCACCCCGTCGTCGCCGCGAACGGTCGCGCGGTGCGCGCCGAGAATCGCGTGCGGACTGGAATGCTCACCAGCGGTCAGGCGTGCGAGCTCGTTGCGAGACACCCCTCCAGTATCGCGCACGGCAGCGATCTCCGCACGATGATCCGCGTCTTTCGCCCCACGCTTCTTTGCCGCGCCAGTCGCGGGAGGTCTTGCCGGCGGCGCCACGGGACTGGCCGTATGCGATTCGCCGGCGCCCGATCCGCCGTCGAGTGGATCGGATACGCGCTCCGGCACGTCGCGGCCGGGCGGTTGTCCGGGCTTCCGGTCAGCCATTCGCCTCTCTCGTGTCGGCGCCGCCAACGTTCTGCGCGTCGACGTCCGCCAACCGACGGCCCTCGCCGTAGCGGAGCAGCACCATCGAGCTCGGCGCGACCTCGACGTGCGACGAGCTGATCACGCGCAGCTCGCGTTCCGTCGCGTCGATCAATTCCGCCCAGATACCCTGTCCCTCGACGTGCGGCATCGTGAACGTCACCGGCCGTTCTCCGGCATTGAGCGCGAGCAGCAACGTCTCGCCCTTGATCGGGCGACCGCGGTCGTCGGTCTCGTCCGTTGCTTCACCGTAGATCAGCATACCAAGTACGTGCCGGTGCGAGTCGTGCCAGTCAGCCTCGGTCATCTCGTGGCCATCGGGTCTGAGCCAGGACAGGTCCTTGGGTCCACCCTTGATCGTCGGCTCGCCGCGAAAGAAGTGCCGTCGCCGCAACACCGCGTGACTGTGTCGCAGCTTGAAGCACCGCCGCGCGAACGCGAGCAGGGCGCGCCGACGCTCGTCGAGATCCCAGTGCACCCAGGTGATCTCGTTGTCCTGCGCGTAGGCGTTATTGTTGCCGCACTGCGTTCGTGCAATTTCGTCGCCATGCGACAGCATTGGCACGCCCTGCGAAAAGGCGAGCGTGGCGATGATATCGCGCATCACACGAAAGCGCCGATCGAGGACGGCTTCGTCGTCGGTGTCGCCTTCCACGCCCCAGTTGCGGCTGATGTTGTCGTTGTGCCCGTCGCGGTTGCTCTCCCCATTCGCCTCGTTGTGCTTGTGCTCGTAACTCACGAGGTCGTACAACGTGAAGCCGTCGTGCGCAGTGACGAAATTGATGCTCGCATACGAGCCGCGCCCGCTCGGCTCGTAGATGTCGCTCGAGCCAGCCAGCCGCGACGCGAGTTCGGGTACCCGACCACCGTCGCCGCGCCAGTAGTGCCGCACGCTGTCCCGATAGAGACCGTTCCACTCCGCCCACCGAATGGGGAAGTTGCCGACCTGATAGCCACCCGGCCCCACGTCCCACGGCTCGGCGATGAGCTTGACGTTGGCGAGCGTCGGATCCTGGTGGATGATGTCGAAGAACGCCGAGAGCCGATCGACGTCATGAAGTTCGCGCGCGAGCACGGGCGCGAGGTCGAATCGGAAACCGTCCACGTGCATGTCGGTCACCCAGTAGCGCAGCGAATCCATGATGAGCTGGATCGTGCGAGGGTGCTGCATGTTCAGGCTGTTCCCCGTGCCGGTGAAATCGGTGTAGAACCGTTGATCGGGCTGGAGCCGGTAATACGCCCGGTTGTCGATACCGCGCAGCGAAAGCGTGGGCCCGAGATGGTTGCCTTCACCCGTGTGATTGTACACGACGTCGAGAATCACCTCGATTCCGGCCGAGTGCAGCGTCTTGACCATGCTCTTGAACTCGTACACCTGATTGCCGAGTCCCTTGGACGCGTATCGAACGTCGGGCGCGAAAAAACCGATCGAGTTGTAGCCCCAATAGTTGGTGAGCCCTCGCTCGGCGAGCTGGCGGTCGACGACGAACTGGTGCACGGGGAGAAGCTCGACCGCGGTCACGCCAAGGCCGAGCAGGTATTCGATAATCGGATCGCTGCACAGGCCCAGGTACGTCCCACGCAGGTTTTCGGGGACGTCGGGATGCAGCTTGGTCAGTCCCTTGACGTGACACTCGTAGATGAGCGTCCGATTCCACGGAATGTGCAGCGGCCGGTCGTCGTCCCAGGTGAACGCCGGATCGATGACCACGCATTTCGGCACGCCGCCCGCGCTGTTGTTCGTATCGGGCTCGAGATCCTCTTTCGGCCCGCCAACCTTGTACGCGAAGAGTGCGTTGCTCCACTTGATCGCGCCGGTGATCGCCTTGGCGTACGGATCGATGAGCAGCTTCGCCGGATTGAAGCGATTCCCGTTGTCCGGGTCATACGAGCCATGCACGCGGTAGCCATAGAACTGTCCCGGCCGCATGTCGGGCAGGTAGCAGTGCCAGACCTGATCCGTCCGCTCGCGCAGACGAATCTTGTGCGACTCGATGCCATCGTCCTGATGGTTGAACAGACAAAGCTCGACCGCCGTGGCGGTCTCCGAGAAAATGGCGAAGTTCACACCTTGGCCATCCCACGTTGCGCCGAGGGGGTACGGTTGGCCGGGCCATACACGCATTGCGATTGTCGATCTCGAATGAAAAGGGTCGGCACCCGTGCCTCAGGTGCGAGGATGAGCGTTCGAGCAGCCTGTTCGGTGGCGGTCGAGGCGGCCGCGTCAGTTCATAGACGCAGAGTCCGTGCTTGACCCCAAGGCTCGCTCTCGCGGGATCACGCGTCCAGGGCCCGGATCGCCGCGTTTACGTACGCGAACAGCTCCGGCTCCAGCCCCGACCGAGTCATACGCGCCGGTTCGTTCACGAAGCCGGCGCGGACCTTCCGTTCGATTGACGGGTTGCCACCGGTGAACTCCCGAACCAACTCGCGCCAGCGCGTGGCGAGCGGACGCATTCGCTCGCTCGTCGCCTCCGTGCCGGCGAGCATCTCGTTCCGGACCCGGTTGATGAGCGATGGCCATTCTCGCTCGACTTCGCGAACGTGGTCGCGCCCAAGCCGCTCGCCGCGTTCGCGAATCTCCCGGATCTCGTCGGGGCTGAACGCGCGCTCGAGCTGCGTGATACTCTCGATGGCGCGAATGAAGTCGTCCGCTGAGGCGAGGGTCCCCGAGGCCCAGCCCGCGTCGAGCGTTTGGAGCAACGCCACGAGCCGTTCCTCCTGCCTGATCTGCGTACGGAGCCGCTCGACGTGCATCGCGATGACCTTGCGCGGCGCGAACTCCGGCGTATCCAGGCAGGTGCGGATCTCCTCGAGTCGGAAGCCAAGCTGCCGCAAGGACTTGATCAGTTGCAGACGAGCGAGTTCGGCCGTTCCGTACAGCCGATGCCCCGACCGCGTGACGTCATACGGCAGGAGCAGCCCGATCTCCCCGTAATAATGAAGCGTCCGGACGGACACCCCGGTGCGTTTCGCGAGTTCGCCCACCTTCATGCCATTCGGCTCGACGCGCGCCATTGTCCGGATCATCCCGTGAGTGCCCGACCGTTGAAGATGTGCCCTGACGTTACGTAAGCATCAAGCCGTGCGGAATGGCGGGACTGGGGGATTGCAGTCCGGCCGGCTTTTTGCTTTTCTGCCGACGGTCCCAAACGGACAATCCGATGCGATGGAGCCCCGGCGGCCCAAGCCGCAACGTTGAAGATCGTCGTGGATCAGGCCTTGGCATGCCGGTCGGAATCGGCGGCAGCGTAATCCTGTTGATCCTGAGCCTCGTGTTTGGCCGGGATTTCATCTCCGGCACCGGCGACCAGTCGGTTCAACAATCGCCGGGCGAGTCCGCGCCGGTTCAGCAGACGCCGGAAGAGGCCAAGGAAGTACAGTTCGTCTCGTTCGTGCTCGACACCGCGCAGGCAACGTGGGCGCAACTGCTGCCCGCGACGATGCGGACACCGTGGCACGACGCCAAGCTCGTGCTGTTTCGCAACGCGACCCAGACCGGCTGCGGCGTCGGCCAGACCGCGATGGGGCCGTTTTACTGTCCGCTCGATGAGAAGATCTACATCGATCTCGCGTTTTACGACGAGCTGCGCAGCCGGTTCGGCGCGCCTGGCGACTTCGCGCAGGCCTACGTGATCACCCACGAGCTCGGACATCACGTTCAGCATTTGCTGGGAACCGATGAACAGGTTCGCCGGGCGCAGGAAGCGAATCCGGACGCCGCCAACGCACTGTCCGTTCGGCTCGAGCTGCAGGCCGATTGCTACGCGGGCGTTTGGGGTCACGCCACACAGCAGGAGCAGATTCTGGAAGCGGGCGACATCGAGGAAGGTCTGAACGGGGCGGCGGCGGTGGGAGACGACCGGATTCAGCGACAGGCCACCGGCCACATTAACACGGACTCGTTCACGCACGGCAGCTCGGCGCAGCGCGTGAGCTGGTTCAAAAAGGGCTTCGCCTCGGGCAATCCGCGCGACTGCGACACCTTCAGCGGCAGGTGAGCGCCGCCAGCGCGACTAACGTGTGAAGAGCTTGGCGATGCCCCGCATCGGGATCCACACCCACGCGGGGCGGTTGTTCAACTCGTACGCGAGCTCGTAGAACGCCTTTTCAGTCTCGAAGAGCGCGATCAACTGCCGCACGTGCTGCTCGTCCTCTGGCAGAATGCCCGGCTCGTCGGCGGAGTGGCCGGTGCGCAGATACCCGTCGAGGTACGCCGCGCGCACATCGCGCTCCCAGCGCGCGCTCCTGATCTCGCGTGTGCGCGGATCGACCTCCCGCTCGGTGGCCATGGCGATGGTTGCCGCCGCGTATGAGAAGCTGCGCAGCATTCCGGCGACGTCGCGGAGCGGCGAAGCCTTTTCGCGACGCTCGGCCAACGTACGCGAGGGTTCTCCCTCGAAGTCGATGATCTTGAACTCGCGCGACGCCGTGTGCAGCACCTGGCCAAGGTGAAAGTCACCATGGATGCGGATCCGCTCACCCAGGTCGTCGCCGACGCTGTCCACGATCTCGTCGATCCAGCCCACGTAGTGATCGCCGCGGCGAACCAGCGCCTGAGCTTCGGCGAGACGCTCTGGTGGAAATCCGGGGCCGCGCGACTGCCGGTCGAGCAGCGCGAGCGATTTACGAACGGACTGCTGCGTACGGCGTGCCCACCGCTCCACGTCTTCGGGCGCCAGCGGCTCGGGCGCGAACGCCGCGTCGTCCGGATCGATGGCCAGCGCCTCGTGCATCTCTCGCGTGATCTGGCCCAGTCGTTTCGCGTCGGCGAGCGACGGGTTCGGCGCGTCGTGAGCTGGCGGCGCCGCAAAGTAGGCCCGCGCGTGCTCGAGCGTATAGCTCCACGCGTCCGTGGATCCCGGAAAGAACTCCTGCAGCATGCCAGCGATGGTTCGCTCGCTGCCGTCGTCGAACCAGGCCGAGGCGAGCAGGGCCGGCGTATGAGGAAAGTGTGCACGGCTGGTGAGGAAGCGCGTCACCTCGACATCGGGATGGATTCCGGGCTTGAGCAGCCGGAAAAGCTTGAAGATCGCCCGCTCGCCGAAGATCACTGACGTGTTGCTCTGTTCCGCCGACCCCACGGTGCTGTCTACACGTTCGGTCGAGGACTTTTCCACTGCGTCCGTCGGCTCGGCCGTCCAGCTTCGAGCGGCATTGCCGCGCACCACGGCACCACTCGCCAGCGCGTCGCCCAATCCGGCACGGAACTCGGCGTCGTGCATGGCGTCGTAGAGCATGAGCCGCGGGTCCGCTGCCGACGGCCCGATCACCACATGGCTGGGAACGGACGGCTCGCGTCGCGCCGCGGCCGGAAGCTGATACGTCTGCTCCCCCGCCGCCGTGTCGACAGACACGCGCGCGATCGCGAACGCGCCATTTCCCCAGGGGACGACGAGCGCGTCGACGATGCGCGCCGCGGACGGCGCGGCGCCTTTCGCCCCGAACCAGCGCTGTCGCTGGAGAAACGCGAGCAGCGACTCGCCGCGCAGCCCACCGAGCGCCGCGAGCACCGGCGCGTCGGACGTCGTTGCCATCACGTCGACCGCTGGAATTCCTTCGCCTGCTCGCCCGGGAGCAGCCGGAACCAGAGAAAGTTGTGCGGCCCCAGCGTGAGGAGGTACGGCAGCTCGCCAATGGGCGGAAAACAGTTCTTGCTCCAGAGCTCGAGCGGCACGAGTCCGTTGAAGTCGCGGAGATCGAGCTCCACGTACTGCGCGAATCGCGAGAGATTGTTGACGCAGAGAATGGTTTCGTCGCGATAGCGCCGCAGAAACACGAGCACACGGCGGTTGGCCGCGTCGCGCGGCTCCCAGGTGCCGCGGCCGAACGCCTTGTACTCTTGCCGCACCGCAATGAGCCGACGCATCCACCGCAGCAACGACGTCGGCACACGCTCCTGCGCGACGACGTTCACCGTGTGGTAGCCATATGGTGGATCGACGATGAGCGGCGAAAAGAGCGCCGCCGTGTCGGCCTCGCTGAAGCCGGCGTTTCGGTCGGGACTCCACTGCATCGGCGTGCGCACGCCGTTGCGGTCGCCGAGGTAGATGTTGTCACCCATGCCGATCTCGTCGCCGTAGTAGATGATCGGCGTACCGGGCATCGACATGAGCAGGGCGTTCATGAGCTCCATTTGCCGCCGGCCGCTCTCCATGAGCGGCGCAAGACGGCGTCGTATGCCGACGTTGATCCGCATGCGCGGGTCGCGCGCGTACTCGCGGTACATGTAGTCGCGCTCTTCGTCGGTCACCATTTCGAGCGTGAGCTCGTCGTGGTTGCGCAGAAACACTGCCCACTGGCAGTCGTTCGGAATCTCCGGCGTTTGCCGCATGATGTCGACGATCGGCGTCCGATCTTCCTTGCGCAGCGCCATGTACATGCGCGGCATCACCGGGAAGTGAAACGCCATGTGGCACTCGTCGGACTTGCCGAAATACGGACGCACTTCGCTCGGCCACTGGTTGGCCTCGGCGAGGAAGATTCGATTGGGGAACTCGGCGTCCACGGTGCGCCGCAGAGTGCGCAGCAGGTCGTGCGTCTCGGGCAGGTTCTCGCATATCGTGCCGTCGCGCTCGACGAGGTACGGAATGGCATCGAGCCGCAACCCGTCGACGCCCAGACGGAGCCAGAAGCGCATGACGTTGAGCACCGCCTCCAGAACTTCCGGATTGTCGAAGTTGAGGTCCGGCTGGTGGCTGAAGAAGCGGTGCCAGTAAAACTGCTGCGCTTCTGGATCCCACGACCAGTTCGACTTCTCGGTGTCGGTGAAGATGATCCGCGCCCCCGAATACTTGTTCGGGTTATCGCTCCAGACGTACCAGTTCCGCTCGGGCGATCCTGTTGGCGCGCGCCGCGCGCGTTGGAACCAGGGGTGCTGATCCGACGTGTGGTTGATCACGAGCTCCGTCAGGATCCGGATGTTGCGCTCGTGCGCGGCCGCGAGCAGCGCGCGGAAATCGTCGATCGAGCCGTACGTCGGATTGATCTCCTCGTACGCGGCGATGTCGTAGCCGTCGTCGCGGAGCGGTGAGGGATAGAACGGCATCAGCCAGAGAGTGTTCGCGCCGAGCCGTTCGACGTAGTCGAGCTTCTCGATCAGCCCGCGAAAGTCACCGAACCCGTCTCCATCGGAGTCGCGGTAGCTTTTGACGTGGAGCTGGTAAATGATCGCGTCCTTGTACCACAGCGCATCGGTGTCCGTCACGGTCGTCGGAGAGGGCTAGAAGTCGAAGGTTCGCTGACAGAGTTCACGCGTGTTCACGCGTTCACGTGAGTCGCATGCCTCATGGGTATGTCACGTGCACTACGCACGTCGCGCGTCTCGAAGAATCGAATACTGGAGTAAAACATGCCCGTCGGCGCGATCGCACTCGTCTTCCTGTTACAGGTACCAGCGTCGTCGGTCCGCACTGGACCGGATTCGACCGCTACGCGCCGCCCGATGGCGGCAACAACTGCACCAGCGGACTCGACGGCACCGGCGCTGCGCCGGAAGTTCATTCCGGACGCACGACAGGTGCCGGCATGGGCGTATGCGTCCACGAGCGACACGCTGCCCAGGCGACGGCGGCGCTCGGTGGAGTACAGCGATTGGTACTATCGCCGGCTGCAGATTCACCGGTGGGGCAGCTGGCTCGAGCTGCCGGTCTTCGGCACCGAGTACTGGCTCGGGCAGAAGCTGATCTCCGATCAGCATCTCGCCAACTGGGTCAACCCTGCGCACGCCACGGTCGCCGGAACGCTGGGGGGATTGTTCGCCATCAACACCGTCACTGGCGCATGGAATTTGTACGACTCGCGAAACGACACCGAAGACCG
>DATISA010000223.1:0-2218 GCA_035469245.1 Gemmatimonadaceae bacterium | reverse complement strand
CGCGCGCCGGGAGCAGCGCCGTCCAATCCGTTGCCACCTGGAACTGCACCGACGACGCGTCGTCGCGCACCATCACGAACTCGCGCCCGTCCGGCGTCACGTCGTAGTCCGCCGAGCGGACGTTGCGCACGTGCTGGCCGTTGAAGAGCAGCGTCACGCGACCGATCCGCGGAGCCGTCGCGGCGGCGTCCGACTCGACGCTCACGGCGTAGAGTCCGCTGCCGTTGCGGAAGAACAATTCGCGCCCGTCGCGTCGCCACACCGGCTCACTCCCGCCGTCCACCGATACGGCCCACCGGCTCTCGCCCGTGGGATATCGCCGCAAGTACACCTCGTTTCGTCCGGTTTCGTCCGATACGTACGCGAGCCATTTGCCGTCGCCGCTGAGCGTCGGCGCCATCTCGTTGAATTTCGTTTGCAGCACGACTCGCGCGGTCGGCACTGAGTCGCCGAGCTGCACGGAGAGGATGTCGAACCCCGTCGTCGGGTTCGTCTGGCGATACACGAAGGTGCGGCCGTCCGGCAAGAACGTGCCAGGAAATTCGAGCAACGGTCCGGCGATCACTGTTTGTGGCGGCCCGGAACCGTCCACCGCAACGGAGTACAGGTCGGCTGGGCTCTTGCGCCGCGACGCGAACACGATGCGCTTGCCGTCGGGACTCCACGTCGGATAAAAATTGTCGGACTCGAAGGTGAGGCGCGTCGAGGTCGTCCGCGCGATGTCGTACAACCACACGTCTCGTTTCTCGGCTGTGCCCTGGTCGAAGGCGAGCATTCGGCCATCGGGGCTGAGCTTCACGTTGTCGTATGCCTCGAGCTTCGAGATCAGCGTTCTCTCCCTGCCGTTCCGGTCGACCATCACGACCGTACGACGCGGCGCGCCGGCCGCCACGAACGCCAGTACGCCATTCCGCGACACGTCGAGGTCCGCCGAACCGGAGACTCCCCGAAACACGCTCGGCAGGATCGACACCGCCGATCCGGTGACGCGACCGTGCTTGGCGTCGAACGGCACCGCCGACACGGACTGGTCCTCGTTCTGAACGAGCAGATAGCCAGGAGAGGCGTACCGGCCAACGAGGTTGCCGTCGAGCAACTTGCGCCGCTCGCCCGATCGAAGATCGAGTAGCTCGAGCTTCGTTCCGTCGCGGTTGTCGTTGACGACCGCGAATCGTCCGCCGGGGAGGATGTCGGGCCAGAAGAGGTGCGGCTGCGCCTTTTCCGCGGCGCCGACCGTGTCGGCAAGGTGCAGTTCCCGTGGCGGACCGCCGCCCGCGGGAACCCGGAACGGGCGGCTCTGAATGAAGAGCAGCGTGTCGTCGTCACCCCACGCGAGTCCGTCCGCCAATTCGCCGCCGCCGGGTAGCTGCGTGATCGTCACGACGCGATTGCTCGCGAGCTCGAGCTTCTGAATCTTGTCCGTCACCACGAACGCGATCCATCGCCCGTCGGGAGAGAACGTGGGTTCGTACGCGCCTTCCGTCCCCGGCAGAGCGTGCGGCTCCGGCTGGTCGACGTCGCGCACGTAGAGCTGCCGCTCGGTGGGGCTCGCTCCCACGAACGCCAGGGTGCGGCCGTCATGCGAGATCGCGATCCGTGAGCCGTAGACCGACGCGGGCAGCGCGTTGTCGGCGGCGAGCGGCACGATGAAGCGTATGGGACGCTGCGATGCCGCGGACGGCTGTCGGAGCCAGCCCAACGCCGCGAGTCCCGACGCGGCGAGCGCGAACACGCCGAGCGCCGCGACGGCCACGCGGCGCCCCGGAGAGCCCGCTGCGGCAACACGGTGCGCACCAAATGAGAAACCGGGATTCGACAGCGCCGCAGCGAACTCCGCGGCGGTCGCGAACCGATCCGCCGGCAGCTTCTGCAACGCTTGCGTCACGGCGTCGGCCACGTTCGGCGGCGTCGTCTTGCGATACGCCGTCACCGGCTCAGGAATCGCCGTCAATACCTTGGCGACGATCGCCTGCGCCGTCGGTCCCGTGAACGGCGGCTCGCCTGTGAGCATTTCATAAAGTGTCGCGCCCAGCGCATAGACGTCGCTCCGCGCGTCAACGTCGCGATCGCCCATCGCCTGCTCGGGGCTCATGTAGTGTGGCGTGCCGAGGCTCATCCCCGTCTCGGTCATGCGCGTTCCGCCGGCGCTGCTCACGGCGAGCGCGATGCCGAAGTCCGCGACCAACGCCGAGCCGTCGTGCAGCAGGATGTTCTCGGG
>DATISA010000222.1:0-17250 GCA_035469245.1 Gemmatimonadaceae bacterium | reverse complement strand
GCCGGAATGGTGTCACAGCGATTGTTCGGGAAGTCCTTGCCCGTGATCCAGTGCACGGGCGCGTCGAAGTGCGTGCCGGTGTGCTCGCCCATGGTGACCGTGTTCCAGTACCAGCCTGGGCCCTTGTCGTCGTAACGCGAGATCACGCTCATCGAAACGCCGGGCGAGGACGCGAAGATCGGCGGCAGGCCGATCACCGGTGTCTCTGGTCCGAGCGGCTGCGTGAGATCCACGACCTTCAGTGCGCCAGAATCGAGCGCGGCGACGAGATCGGTGAGTAGAGACATGAGCGTTTCCTGAGAAGCGGGTGTGGGCAAGCGAGTGAAGGCCTATCGTGCAATCCTCAAAGGTGCGCAGGATCGGCCTGAGACGGAATCCGGCTACATCGCGCAGAGATCCCCGCGCGTCCAGCTACTGGCCATAGTCCTCTGCCGCGTATCTTGTCGGCTTGTCCAATCAGACTCCGATAGTTCGACGTATGCTTCCATCCGGTACACGGGTCGTGCAGTTCGTGGCGATCGCCGTGGCGCTCGTGGCGAGCCGCGCGCTCGACATCCTCACGACCCTGCATGCAACGCCGGACCTCGCCCGTGAAACCAATCCGTTGCATCGGGTGCTTGGCCTCGGCTGGCATTCGCTCCTTTTCGTCAACGCGATCATCGTCATCGTCCTGATTGTCGCTGCCTGGCGCGCCGCGTTCGGTCCATCCGCGCCCCTGCCAGCCGAGGCCGGACTCGATTACGAGTCTTTCATTGGACGATACTGGTTCGGGCGGCCAATCCGGAGCAGCCCGTCGCGTGCTGCGCTCTGGCTGCCGGCCGCGGCGAACGTTCGGTGGTCGTTCATCGGCGGCCGGCTCGCGCGGCTCGTCGTCGTGGCGAGCATGGTGATCGCCGCGTGGAACAGGTGGGCCGCCACTCGTGACGCGATGCGCGTCGACCGGCGTGTCCTCCCTGTCGCCACGGTCATCTTCTGGTCCGGCATTGCCCTCGCGATCTGGTGGCTGGTGCGACGGTTTCTCGCTTCGGAATACTTGCGGTATCGGCGACAGGCCGGCCAATGAATCAAACGCCGGCGACGATGCGGAACACCTGCGTCAGCAGCCAGTAGACGCCCACGCCGAGTATGACCAGGGGGATTCCGAAACGAATCCAGTGAAAGACCCACATCGGTACCGGTCGCTCACCGGCGCCGAACAGCTCCTTCAGTGCCGCAGCGCGATTCATGCACCACGCTACCGTGATCACGGCGAGGAGCGATCCGAGCGTCTGCATTCCCGATCCGAAGGTCAGATCCCACGGAACGAAGATCGCATTGTTGATGGACGGCGGAATCGCCAGTACGAAGCACACGGCCGACATCACCCACACACCCTGCTTGCGTGTGATCCGAGTGTTGTCGGTGAGCCCGGCGACCAGCACCTCCAGCGCGCCGACGTCCGAGAGATAGCCCGCGCCCAGGAGGCTCACGAAGAAGAGCGCGCCGAAGAGCCAGCCCACAGGCATCGCCGCGAACACCTTGGGCAGCGTGTCGAAGATGAGTCCCGGGCCAGACGCCGGCTCGAGCTTGAACGCGAACACCGCCGGAATCACGGCCAGTCCGGCGATGAGCGATGACCCGGTGTCGCCGATCACGGTCCACCACGCCGGCCGCGCCAGGCGCTCCTCGTCGTGCACATACGAGCCGTACACGACCATGAAGGTCCCGCCCAGCGACAACGCGAAGATCGCGTGTCCGATGGCCGCGGCCATCACGTTGGCGGTGAGATCGCGGAACCGGAACTCGAGCAGGTACCACCGCACGCCCGCCATCGCGCCGGGAAGCGTGAGCGCGCGAACCATCACGAGAATCGTCACGACGGTCATCGCCGGTAGTATGACGGTGCTCACCACCTCGATGCCTTTGCGCACGCCCTTGATCAACACGACCGCGCACGTGAGCAGCACGATCGCCGTGCATGCCATCTGCAGGAGGAACGAGCGAAGCACGAAGCCGTGATCGGGCGGAAGGATCGCCGCGGCGTCGAACGGAATCCGCGCGACCTGCGCCACCTCGCCGATGGTGTAATACAGCACCCAGCCGATGACCGCCGAGTAGTAGCCGGTGGCGGCAGTGACGACGAAGAAGAAGAACCAGCCGACGGCTCGGCCGAACGGAAAGCCCCCGCGCTCGAACGCGCCCACCGGCCCGCGGCGCGTGTATCTGCCGAGCGAGAATTCCGTCATCAACGCCGGAACACCGATGACGATCGAGACCAGCGTGTAGAAGAGCACGAACGCGGCGCCGCCGAACTTCCCTACCATATATGGGAAGCGCCACACATGCCCGAGCCCGATCGAGACGCCGACGATCGTCAGCAGCCCGCCGAGCCTGGACTTGAAGGTCTCGCGAGTTCCGCTCACGCCGTGCGCTCGACCTCAGCCAGGATGTCGAGCGCGCGATCGATGTCATCGATCGTATTGTAGAAGTGCGGCGCGAGCCGGATGACGCTCCCGCGTGCCGACGCTATGACGCCGCGCGCGCGCATCGCTTCCTCGACCGCGTGCGAGTCGCGCACAATGAACGCCGTCGTCGCGGTTTTGCAGCGAATGTCGTCGGTGCCGTAGAGCGTGAACCCGCGCGCGCGACCGCCGTCGATCAGTCGCCGACCGAGTACCTCGAGCCAAGCGCGGATCTTCGCCGGGCCCACCGCGTTGACGATCTCCATGCCGGCGCGCGCCACGTACGCATTGATCACTGGCGGAGTACCTGTATCGAACCGGCTCGCCGTGGGCGACCAGCCGAGCGACTTGGCGTCGAACGCGAACGGATTGGCGCGGCCGAACCATCCCGTCACCGTCGGATGCAGCGTATCGACGATTTCCGGGCGCACGTAGAGGAACGCGATCCCCGGAATCCCCATGAGAAACTTGAGATTCCCCGCGACGAGAAAGTCCATTCCGGTCGCGCGCACGTCCATCGGGATGGTGCCGAGCGTCTGATACGCGTCGACGAACGATAGCGCGCCGGCATCGCGCGCCCGCGCCGCGATTCGCGCCACGTCCTGGACGAAGCCATTCATATAGTAGCCGTGGCAGGACGAGACGAGCGCGGTGCGGTCGTCAATCAATTCATCGTACGAAGCCGGATCGATCGTCCCGGCGCGCACGGGCACATATGACAGCCGCGCTCCACGCCGCTCCTGCGCCAGCCACACTTGCGCGACGGTCGGAAACTCGGCTTCGCTCACGACGAGCTTGTTCCGATCGCCGCTGAGATCGAGCGCGCTCGCCACCGCGCTCGCCGCCTCCGACACGGAGCTGAACACCGCGATGTCGTCCGCCGTCGCGCCGATCAGTTTCGCGAACTCGGCCTTGGCTAGCGCGACCTCAGTCATCCACGTGTCCCAATCCATCCCGCTCGTGTTCCAGGACTCGAGATATCGCTCGGCGGCGGCGCGCGTGACGTCGGACTGCGGCGCCTGCGAGCAGTTGTTCATCGGGATGTGCGACGCGAGCAGCGGAATCCGCCGGCGCCACGCGTCGATGTCGTACTCGGGATGCTCGACGCTCACGATGCTCGCTCGGCGGCGCGCTTTCGCTCGGCGATCCAGCGCTTGAAGCGGAACGCGTTCTCCGGCAGCTGCAGGTCCATGCCGTAATGCTCGGGGCCGACCGCGGCGACCTTGGCGACGATTACACTGAGGTCGTCGCGCTCCAGCGCCTCCACGAACGCCTCGCCGAACTCGGTCGTCGTCGACGCCGCGGCGACGTGCTCGACGCCCGCTCCGCGCGCGATCGCGGCGATGTCGGTGAGGCCGGACGCCGTCTGCGAGTCGAAACCGCCGGTGGAGAGGAGACTCCCGTTGTCGAACACGACGTGAATCAGATTCTTCGGCCGATAGCGGGCGAGCGTCACGAACGTGCCCAGGTTCATGAGCACCGAGCCGTCACCGTCGAGCACGACTACACGCTCGCGCGGCAGGTGCATCGCCAGGCCGAGTCCGATGGACGAGGCGAGACCCATTGCGTGCTGCAGATAGAAGAAATTGTCGCAGTGGCCGAGGTTGTAGAGCTCCTGCGCGCACGCGCCCATGATCGTGACCACGACCTTGTCCCCGAGCTCGGGGTACATCATCTCAATACAACCGGCGCGCTCCATCAGCTCTCCATCAAATCGCGCGTGAGCAGGAGCGCGACGGGAGACAGAGAGCTCTGCGAGAAGGTCCAGGCCTCGCGAATCTGCTTTGCGACCTTGTCGGGATCACGCGCGTACTCGAATGGAATCCCCAGTGCCCGGAGCACACCTTCCGTGACGATGCCACCGCGGGTATGCCATGGGTACGGCTCGCCCCAGTGGCCACGGAAGGCGATCAGCATGCACAGCGGGATGTGATAGAGCTGGGCGAGCGAGACGATGCCGTTGATCGCGCCAAAGAAACCGTGGTTCTGCATGAGCAGCACGTGCGGCGTCCCGGCGAGGTAAGCGCCGGCCGCGATGCCGATCGCCTCTTCCTCCTTTGCCACCTGGACGAGCTGAATGTCGGGATCGTCTTCCGCGCGTTGGAGAAGCAGTCCGAGCCAGGTCTCGGGGAGCGCAGAAATGGATCGGACCCCGGCTGCTTTGATGCCGTCAAAGATGATCTTGCTGTTTTCGTATGAGACGGTCATCGGCCGCGGCGTGGGTGGGGGAAGAGGCGTGGAGCGCTGGTGGATAAAGTATCGTCGGGGCGCTGAACCGTGTCGAGTGCACTGACGCCGCGCTGAAACGCTTGAACGCGACCATTTCCGCGCCGGATCGGCCGTCCACTTGGTCCGATCCGATCGGTCCGGACGACTGCTCGAGCTCCTGGTCGCACCTTGGGACCGTCGATGGCCGGCTGGCGGTCGTCCACGTACCCTCGACCTGGAGATCGTATGAGAATCACACGCATCCTCGCGGCGGCTGGCGTGGTGATGGCCGCGCCACTGCAGGCACAAATGATGTCCGAGTCCCACTCCGCCGCCTATCCGCCGCTCCACGTGGACCCGACGCTCAAGGACTGCTCGGTCGAGTTCGCATCGAACCTCACGCAGAGCGCCTTCCATCGCTTCGCGCGCGAATTCGGCTCGGTGTCGGCATTCAAGCAGCTCGCGCCGGCCAGCACCCTCCGAAAAGGGAGCATATCGCTCGGCATCGAGATGATGAGCTTCAACGTGGACGAGTGGTCCGACGCCTGGAACGACACTTTCGCGCACCCGACCGACCATCACCCGCTCGGCTCCAACCACAAGTTCCCCAAGCTCAAGGCCCGCGTCGGCATCACCGACAACATTGACATGGGCGTGTTCTATGCGCGGAACCCGGAGGCCAACTACGGATGGGTCGGGTTGGACGGCAAGTACCGGGTCTTGACCGAGAGCGAAAACATGCCGGTCAGCCTCGCCGTTCGCGCCGCGTACACCAAGACGCTGTACGTGACCGATATGGACATGCACGCGGTCACCGCCGATGTCTCCGTCGGACGCACGGTGTGGTACGGCATCAGGCCCTACGTCGGACTCGGCGCCGACGGGGTGCTCGCCAGAGAGACCAGTAACGCAGTGAACCTGCGCAACGAGAACCTCATCGTTCCTCACGTATTCGGCGGCTTCGACGTCACGTTGCTGCGGCGCGTCACTCTGGGAGCCGAATTCACGCAGGGTGCTCTGCCGAGTGCGCAGGTGCAATTGGGAGCAGTTCTGTTCTGAAATCGGAGTGCGGGCGTTCAGTAACGCGCCTTGCGGCGGCTAGCTGACTCGGCCGCAGCTGACAAGAGGGATTGTCGAGGAGATGCCGCGGGTGTTCGCCGATTGTGGGCGCCGCCCGCGGCATGACCTTGTGATCGGCTCAATGGATTCTGCCGCTCACAGCCGCGATCGAGCGTGGTTCGCGGGTCGCACATTCACTCCAATCTCTCCTGTCAGAAGGAGCATCTCATGAGAGTCTCCAGGATCGTACAAATCGGCGTTCTCACCGTCCTCGCGAGCGCGTGCGCCAGACAACCGGCGACAGCTCCACTTCCGGATGCAATGGTGCTTCGGACCGAGCTGACCGCACGACTGGGCGACTGGGCGAAGGCGATCGCAGCGAAGGATGCAGCGGGGATCGCGAACATGTTCACGGACGACGCAACGTGGATCTTGCCAGATGCGAGCACGTTCAAGGGTCGCGCGAGCATCGAAGCGGGAGCGAGGAATTACTTCGCCACGATCGACTCGTTCGTCATTGACCAAATGGCCATCGACAAACTCGTGGTCATAAGCAGCACCGAGGCTATGACGTTCTCGCGAGGTAGCTACACGCTGACCGAACAAGGCAAGCCGCCTGTGAAACGTCTGAACCCCGCGGCCGATTACTGGAAGAAGGGCACTGACGGTGTCTGGCGCGTGAATTACGATCTGAACGCCGACGGACCGGCTCCCGCGAAGGTAGCGGCGAAGCCCTGAACGGCTTGGTTCGGCACAGCCTTAACTGAGTGACGTTGTCGGACGCGCGAACGGTGGGGACGGATTCGAATCCGTCCCCGCCGTTCGCGTTTCGCTGGAATCAGCGCGAGTACGCCGGCGAAAGCTCGTCGCCCGTGAGCGACGTCAGCCGGACGACCGGCGGCGGCGCGGTCGCTCCGCCACGGACGGGCTCCGTGGAGAAGAGGTCGTAGCTGGCGTTCAGGGCACGCAAGCTCGAGAAGATGATCAGCTTCCCGTCCTTCGACCACGTAGGCATCATGTCGTTCACCGACGACGGGATGTATGCGGTCTGCGCGCCGGTCGTCGCGTCGATGACGAAGATTCCGCTGCCGTCGATGCGCTCGACGGCGATCTCGTTCGCGACCGGGCTCCATTTGGGGTGCGTGCAGCCGGGCGCCGGGCAGCTGAGGAGCAGCTTCTGCTGACCACCGCTCGCGTACATCACCCACACGCTTGGAATGCCCAAGTTGTCGCTGCTCTGGAACGCGATCATCGAACCATCGGGCGACCAGGACGGCGATTGCGAGTTGTTCGCCGAGGTCGTGATTCGCGCAACGCCGGTGCCGTCGGAGTTCATCGTGAAGATTTCGGCGCCTGCCCCCGGCACGACACCCGTGAAGGCGATCTTCGCTCCGTCGGGTGAATAGCGTGGCGAGATGGCGACGCTATTGAGGTACGTGAGCCGCTTCCGCTTCGAGCCGTCGAGATTCTGAGTGTAGAGCTCCGACGATTGCCCGTCCGGGCTGAAGCGGGCCCAGACGAAGGAGGGCCCGTTCGGAGAGACATCGGGATAGGCGTCTCCGACGTCGTCGTTGGTCAGGCGGTAGATCCCCGAGCCATCGGGATTCATCGAATAGATCTCACCGTTCGGCGCGTCGTGAGTGCCCGAGAACAGAATCCCGACGAAGTGGAGCGTCGGCTTGATCTTGATCCCGGCAGCCGATCCGTCGGTCGCGGCGCGTGCCTCTGGGTGCTGTGCGGGTTCGACGGGCCCGTCCTTCTGACAGGCGGTGACGGCGGCGAGCGTGAGTGCGGCGACCGCGAGGCTGCTGATGCTTGTGGCGATGCTGCGCGACATGGTGAGCTCCTGTCCGACAGGCGGACGGTTGTGACTGGCGGTTTCGGGGGCCGGCACGATCGCCGGCAGCCGCGACGCAGTGTTGCCCGCGTCATGTGGCTGCAACGGTACGCCGGCGCATAGCGCGCAAGTCACCCGGGCATCACCTCACACAAGTCGTTGTCGAGCAATGTCGTATGAGCACCGTACCAAGGCCGGCTCGGGCCCGTGCGACGGCTTCCAGAGGTCGCAGGTGATATTCGCGCGACGCGATCGAGGTCGGTAACGCGCAGCGTCCGGCCCTCGCTCATTCGAGTCCTGTGATGCAGGTTGTGGAGCCGCCGGACAACCCTACCTGCCACACCGGAGCGAACATGAAGCGTGATGCCCGTATTCTCCTGATCGTGCTGTGCGTCACGCTCTCGTCGCGCCTCCCGGCGCAGTCGATTCCGAACGCCACCGCCTCGGCGACGATCGCGGCGAATCCCGCCGACGTCGCGTCAGCCGATGCGATCATCGCCGCGCTCTACGACGCGAACACGGTCCTCGTCGACCGGAAGCAGGGTGCCGAGCGCTTTCGCTCGTTGTTCGTGCCGGGCGCGCGACTGATGCCGACTTTCCGGCCGCCGGGCGGCAAAAGCGTGATCGGGATCCAGACGGTGGACGACTACGTCCAGCGTGCCTCGGCCGGTCCACCGCGTCACGGGTTCAGCGAACGGGAAATCGCGCGCACGAGCGAGGCGTTCGGGAACATCATGCAGGTGTTCAGCACCTACGAATCACGACGCGATTCGACGGACAGTCATCCCGGGCGTGGCATCAACAGCATTCAGCTGTTCAACGACGGCGCGCGGTGGTGGGTCGTTGGCGTTCTCTGGGACAACGAACGCCCGGATAGACCGATTCCGGGTGTGTTCCTCAAATCGGGCAGGGCGCTGCCGTAGCGACTGTGGGGCGACACGGGGTTGGCGTGATAGTCGCTCCGGTGGGACGGCAACAGCAACGGCAACAGCAACGGCAACTGCTCAACGCAGAGGCGCGGAGGAAACAGAAGGGCCGCAGAGGGACTCCGCGTGGGAGGACCGTGCCGCTGGCGACGAGCCCGGACGATCCTTTCTTTGGGGACTGCCGCTCGGGAGGCCACGAGAAACGTCCCGAGCGGCCGTTCCAAAAAATCCCCGTTCGTCCGGGCTCGCAGCGCATCACGCCTTCGCGCCCCTCGACACTGCTCCGCGTCCCTCTGCGGCCTCTGCGCCTCTGCGTTGGGCTGTTGCCGTTGCTCGACTAATCGATCAGCCGCAGCTTACTCGCCGCCGCCACCGCGTCCTGGCCTCGGCAGCGCCGATGGCGGCACGAGGTTGTTCAGGCGCATGTAATTCGCGATCTGGCTGTAGTGATCCGCCAGGTCGAGCGCGTGGCCGAGCACCATGGCGGCGCGAGTCGTGGGGCGTGATTGGCCGCCGTACGTGAACGTCACCTGCTCGCCCAGGTTCGCGTCGTTGACCTTCGCGAACGCGTTCTCGCAGAAGGTCAGCGACTCCTTGAGCTTGGAGACGAGCTTGTCCTTTGGCCACTTCGCCTTCACGGAGTCGGGCGTCGACGTGTCCTCGTCCGGCCGCGTCGCCTTGGTCGATCCAAAGGCGTCGCAGAAGAGATAGTTGTCATTCGCCAGATGTTGGGCGATGTAGCCGATGGTGAGCTGAGCGGGCGTCGGCTTGTAGCCGAACTTCGATTCCGGGATGGAATCGAACGCCTGGGCGATGTTGCGCTGCAGGCCCATTGTTCTGCCGCGGAACGCTGCGGTGATCGGATCGGTCTGTTGGCCAGCGGCCGGTTGCTGCGCTGCCAGGCCTACCGGCAGGGCCAGCGCCAGGATCGCTGCGTGTGAGAGCTTCATACGTCCTCCAGTAAGAATGACAGAGACGACATCGGAGTAGCGGCTGGACAATCGGGTTCGCGCAACAATGTACACCGGGCGCGTGCAGGGCAATGCAGGGAAGAGGTAAGCATCCTGCAAGGCGGAGGATCGAACGCTTCGACGCCATTGGGGGCCTTTGCGTCTGATGAGAACTTCCAGGCTCATCTGCGCCTGGGCAGCGCCTGATCGCGACTGTTGCTGACGCGCGGATTCGCGGCGAGCAGGCCCAGCGAGCTCGGTGGCGGCCGGCCGGATCGCCCGGTATCATACCCGCCTCCCCTCGGATTTCAGGCGTGTCGTCCCGCTCCCTGTGTCAACGAAGCGCGGGCGTCCGATCGTAGATACGCATATGCCTCGCACAACCGTCGTCGCGCTCCTGCTGTTTCCGTCGATGCTCGCCGGCCAGGTCACCAAACCGCCCACGGCCGGGCATGAGTCGATGCCCGGCATGTCGATGCCGGTGAAGATCCCCAAGGGGGCGATCTTCACCGAAGCGGACGTCCACTTCATGCAGGGGATGATCGCCCACCACGCGCAGGCCATTTACATGTCGCGCATGGCCGAAAGCCACGGCGCGAACCCGCACCTGCTCAAGTTCACGACCAAGGTCGACCAATCGCAGACCGCCGAGATCCGGCTCATGCAAGACTGGCTGCATCGCAACGGCCAGACCGCACCGGATACGTCCTCCTGGCGAACGATGCAGATGCCGGGAATGCTCACCGCGAATCAGCTGAAACAGCTCGACGCGGCGAAAGGGACGGAGTTCGACAAGCAGTTTCTCACCCTCATGATCCAACACCACAACGGCGCCCTCAAGATGGTGTCGGATCTCTTCGCCGCCCCGCTCGCCGCACAGGACGTGGACGTTTCAGTGTTTGCTAATGACGTCCAGACTGTGCAGACGGCCGAAATCGGCGTCATGCAGCAGATGCTGGCCACGCTGCCGAACTCGTGAGTCCTTCCCCGCTCTCCCACAAGAACACAACTGGAGCTTCGTCTGATGGGTACTGCTCGCACGATGCACGCACTCGTCGCCATGCTCGCGCTGTCGCTTCCCTTCTCCGCGCTCCACGCGCAGACGTATCCCGCCGGCAACGATCCGCGCGACGGACTCAAGCCGGGCAAGCTCGACGCCGGCACCGCGCAGAGCGGCATGCGGCTGGTCTCGTTCTCGCCAAAGCCCGCCGAGTTCGATTCGGCGAGTGGGTTGCGATTCATCAACTCGGATCTGGCCTTCGGCGACCATTACGTCTACCAGGGCAACTTTGCCGGCTTCATGATCTGGGACGTGAAGAATCCAGCCAAGCCGGTCATGGCGGCCGTGGTCCCGTGCATCACGGCGCAGGGTGACCCCTCGATCGTCGGCCACCTGCTCTTCATCTCGGCCGAGGGCGGCGGGAATCGGAACGATTGCGGCAGCACCGGCGTGCAGAATCCCGCCGATCACATGACGGGCGTGCGCATCTACGACGTGTCGGACCCCAAGGCGCCGAAGCTCGTCAAGAACGTGCAGACGTGCAAAGGCTCGCACACGCACACGGTGATCCCGGACCCCAAGGACAAGGGCGCCGTCTACATCTATGTATCGGGAAATCAGAACGCCCGACCCGACAGCGAGTTGGCCGGCTGCAAGAACGGAACAGATCCGGCGGACGAGACGAACTCGCTGTATCGGCTCGACGTGATCAAGGTGCCGCTCGCGCATCCCGAACAAGCCGCGGTCGTGACGGGCGCGCGCATCTTCACCGGCCTGGAGCCGGCGGCGACCAGCGCGTTGCGACGTGAGCAACAAGCTGCGCGCGGCCGCGGTGGACGGCGCGGCGGAGCACCGACCGACACCCAGCTTCCGCCACCGCCGCCGACGGGACCGAGAAACTGCCACGACGTCACGGCGTACCCGGCGATGCACCTGCTCGCCGGCGCGTGCGCCAGCTACGGCCTGCTCGTCGACATCTCGAATCCCGAAAAGCCGGTGCGTCTCGACGCCAGGGCGGACACCAACTTTTCGCTTTGGCATACGGCGGTGTTCAGCAACGACGGCTCGAAAGTCGTGTTCACCGACGAGTGGGGCGGCGGCACGCAACCCATGTGTCAGAAGACGAGCATGATGGAGATGGGCGGTGACGCCATCCTCACGATCGACAAGGCGAAGAAGTACACGCAGCACTCGTACTTCAAGCTGCCGAGTGCGCAGACCGCGCAGGAAAATTGCGTCTCGCACAACGGCGGTCTGCTTCCGGTGCCTGGCCGCGACATCATGGTGCAGGGCTGGTATCAAGGTGGCGTCGACGTGGTCGACTTCACCGATCCCGAGCATCCGTTCGAGGTCGCGTACTTCGATCGCGGGCCCGTCGATCCGCCGCCGGCTCCCGGCGACACGACGGGCGGCGCGAACAGCCGCGGCCGTGCAACGATCGGCGGATCGTGGGGCGCGTACTACTGGAACGGGTATGTCTACTCGTCCGAGTTGGCGCGGGGCTTCGACATTCTCGAGCTGCTGCCGAGCGACAAGCTGTCGGCGAACGAGCTCGCAGCCGCGAAGCTCGTGCGGATGACGGAGTACAATCCTCAGAGCCAGCCGCACATCGTCTGGCCAGCGGCGTTCCCGGTGATCCGCTCGTATCTCGATCAGCTCGTGCGCGGCAACGGCCTGTCCACGGCGCGCACGACCGCGGTCGCGAAGGCGCTCGACGCGGCGGAGAAGCAGTCCGGTGCGGCGCGAGGCGCAGCGCTCACGGCGCTCGCCAAGCGGGTCGACGCCGACGTGAGCAACGCGAAGGATCAGGCGCGCGTCCGCGCGATGTCGGCGGCAATCAAGGCGCTGGCGTCCGCGTCGAAGTAGTCGGCGCAGCTGCCATCGTCGTCCATGCCTATGTCATCAGACGCCTCGTCGCACCGAGGCCCGCTCGATGCGGCGAGCGTCGAAGCACTCGACCGCATCGAGTCGCTCGCGCCGCTCGTGGGCAACACGCCGTTGGCCGCGATCGACTTCACGTTCCGAGGAAGGACACGCACGCTCTACGCGAAGCTCGAGTCGATGAACCTCACAGGGAGCGTCAAGGACCGCATGGCGCTCCACGTCCTGCGCCGTGGCTACGAGTGCGGCGCGCTCGTACCCGGCGGCCGCATCATCGAGGCGACCAGCGGCAACACGGGTATCTCGTTCGCCGCGCTGGGCCGCGCGCTCGGGCATCCGGTGACGATCTTCATCCCCGACTGGATGTCGAGCGAACGCATCAACCTCATCCGATCGCTCGGCGCCGACATCGAGCTCGTCTCGAAGGAGCAAGGCGGGTTTCTCGGATCGATCGAGCGCGCCGAGTCGCTCGGTGCGCGCACGCCCGGATCGTTTCTTCCGCGCCAGTTCAGCAATTCCGTCAACGCCGAGGCGCACGAACAGGCCACGGGGCCGGAGATTTTCGCTCAGCTTTCCGTCGTGTCGGCGAAAGGACCTGACGCATTCGTCGCGGGCGTGGGCACCGGCGGAACGGTGATGGGGGTGGGACGCTACCTACGCGCCCGTCACGGCGACGTGAGAGTGCATCCGCTCGAACCCTCCAACTCGCCGACACTGTCGACGGGCCACAAGGTCGGCCGCCATCGCATCCAGGGTATATCCGACGAGTTCGTGCCCGCGATCGTGGACCTCGGCTTCCTCGATGACGTCCTCGCCGTTGACGACGGCGACGCGATTCTCATGGCGCAGTCGCTCGCGGGCTCACTCGGTCTGTCCGTCGGTATTTCTTCCGGCGCGAACCTTCTCGGCGCGCTCATGGCTCAGGAGCGGCTGGGGCCGGACGCCGTGGTCGCGACCGTATTTCCGGACTCCAATAAGAAATACCTGAGCACAGACCTCATGCGCGACGAACCGGTGCGCAGCGGGTTCCTCACACCCGAGGTGACGTTGCGGCGGTATCGCGTGTTCCCGCGCCGGTGCGAGTTCTGTCCGCCGGCGGTGCGACAGCAGCAGCCGGTGCGACTCTGATCGTCATGAAGTAAGCGCGGTCGCCCCGTCGCCCGTTGGCGCGGGCACGGCTTCGTCGAGGCTCGTTCGATGCGTTTCCGGCGCGAGCGCGGTCGCCACGAGCGTGAGCGCACAGCATGCCATGACGTATGCCGCCACCGCGCTCGAGCCGTATCGCGCGAGCAGGACGGTGGCGATGAACGGCGCGACTCCGCCCGAGAACACCGACGTTAGTTGATAGACGAGCGACGCGCCCGTGTACCGGACCTTCGTGCCGAACAGTTCGGAGAGATACGCAGCCATCGGTCCGTACATCATGTCGTGGCCGACATTCATCGCCAACACGATGGCAATGCTGACGAACCGGGGTCCTCGCTCGATCAGCCAGAAGAAGGGGAACGCGGTGAGCAGCGAGATGAGTGCGCCCGAGAAATAGACCGGCTTGCGTCCGATGCGGTCGGAGAGATGCGACCACAATGGCGTGGTGAGCAATCCGATGATCGACATGAGCATCACGCCACGGAGCATCAGGCTTCGCGGATATCCGAGCGATTTCTCCCCGTAGCTCAGGACAAATACGGTGTACACATAGAACAGCGCGTTCTGCGCGAAGCGCATGCCCATCCCGATCAGGATCTCGCGCGGGTGTTCGCGGAACACCTCCAGCAACGGGCGACTCGACTCGCGGCCGCCTTCCTTCAGCTTCGCGAACGCGGGCGTCTCGAGAATGCGAAGCCGGATGAAGAGGCCGACGCCAACGAGCAGGACGGAGATGAGGAACGGCACTCGCCATCCCCACGCGAGAAACTCGCGTTCGGGAAGCGCCGACGAGAGCGCTCCGAAGACCGCCGTCGACAGAAGCAGTCCAGCCGGAACGCCCATCTGCGGCCACGAACCGTGGAAGCCGCGGCGTGCGCCTCCCGAGTGCTCCACGGCGAGCAGCACCGCGCCGCCCCATTCTCCGCCGACTCCGAATCCCTGCACGAAACGCAGCGTGACGAGCAGAGTTGGAGCCCAGATACCGATTTGATCGTAGGTCGGTGTGAGTCCGATGAAGGCCGTCGCGACACCCATGATCAAGAGCGACCACACGAGCATCTTCTTTCGCCCGACGCGATCGCCGTAGTGGCCGAAGACCGCTCCGCCCAATGGCCTCGCGACGAATCCCACGGCGAACGTTCCGTACGCGCTGAGGGTGCCGGCGACGGGACTGAGCGTGGGGAAGAAGAGCCGATTGAAGACCAGCGCGGCCGCGGTGCCGTAGAGGAAGAAGTCGTACCACTCGATCGTGGTGCCGATGAAGCTGGCCACGATCACGCGTCGCATCTCGCGCGATCGCTGGTTTGCGTCAGTCATGTGACGAGGCCAGATACATGGTTCGCGAGACCGCGCGCCGTCGAGCGAGCGCGATCACCGTCTCGAGATACTGTTGCTGCCGATCGAACCCAGCCGCGCTCTCGGCCTGCTCGAGCTCTCTTTGATGAGCGAGTCTCGCTGCCAGCCGTCCGGTGGCGTTCTCGATCACACTCTCCGTTCTATCTTCGACCTCCAGCAGCTCGAACCCGGCGGATTCGAGCGCTCGCTCGTTGAATCCCTGGGCGACGAATTGGGTCGGGCCGTTGGCGCTCCGCGCCGCGACCTCGGCGCTCGAGATTGCGCCAACGAGGACGCCAGCGTCGGTGAACAGGAATCGTCCACCGGCCGTCAGGACGCGCGCCACTTCCCGAAAGAGTGCCGCGCGATCGCGCACGTGAAGGACGACGTCCAAGGCAATCGCCGCGTCGAACGAGCCGTCGTCGAGCGGCAGCGGATCGTTCAAGTCTGCTTGCTGCACCATTGCCAGACGCTCGAGCCCGAGCGACGTGATCCGTTCGCGACCCCGTATGATCGCCGCCTTGCTCGCGTCCAATCCCAGAGCGCGACATCCAATGGCGCGCACCGCGAACGTCAATGGTCCGCACGGTCCGCAGCCGAGATCGAGAAAGCGATGCGATGCCGCGAGCCCGAGTCGGCCAAGATCGGCGCGCAATTCTCGGGCGGTGACCCACGAGTGCTGGCCAATGTCTTCGCCATACGCCTGGCTCCTGACGCGCCGCATCAAGGGCGAGTCGAATTCCGCATAGAGGGAGTCATAGGCATGATCGGACATCAAACCGATCGATCCTGAATGAGGTGGGTCGCCGTCGTCGCGAGGCGATCCGCAGTCTGCTCCAGAACGCGCTCGCGCCGTCGCGCGAGGCGCTGGAACGATGTCCGCGCCAGCACGAACACTCCGGCGAACCAGAGCGGCAACACGATCGGGATCACCGCCGGGGCGTGCAACGCCATGACGGTGGCGACGACTGGCCCCGTTCCGCCGCCGCCCAATCCTCCTCCCAAGCCGCCAAAGAGTCCGCCGATCAAGTGCCAAAGCGTCTCCTCGATTACGATGCGAGTGTTTCCGTCGCCCACGACGATCGCGACGTCGACGTCGCCACGGCCGGCGCTCCCGCGTGACATGCTCCAGGTCATCGATCGCCCGAGCTGGCTCACATACCCCACGTTCTGAAACGCGCGCCTCATCTCGTCGACCAGACGTGGAAAGTCCGATTCGCGGAGCTCGCCCGGAACAATGCGCTGCACGAGCAGACGCGTTGGTCCACCGATGAACGCGTTCCGCTTGGGCGCGTCGATCAGCAACACGTCGGTGGACGTTCCGATCGGCGCGACCGACGCCGCCGCCGAGCGCACCAGGCCCGGCGCGATCCCGACTTCGGCGGCGATCGCCTCGACACCGCCGATCGTCATCGCGCCGCTTTGGGTGGGGTTGGCAGCTTCCAGCTCGGACGCGCGTTTGATGATTTCATCGACTTCATCCGCCTGGTAGCGGCGGCGAGGCGTGTTGGATGCGCGGCCGCGCAGCTCGTCGATCAGGGCCTCGGGTGCCGGCGTTCGGTCATCCTGGCGAATGGCCATCGCATGCACGAGCGCCGCCTCGACGGTACCGCCGACGGCGTTCAGCCGGAGCCGGTGCCCGGGCCTCACGTCCGTGAACGTGCGCGCGCGCACGGCCGCTTCCGACGGCCAACAGCCTGGGATCTCACCGATGAGCATTTCATAAACAACGACGGCAAGGCTGAACACGTCCGTGCGCGCGTCGAGGTCGTGAAACCCGGCCGCCTGCTCCGGACTCATGTACCCCGGCGTACCCAGCGACACGCCGGTGCGCGTGAGGTTCCGCCCGCTCGCCGAGCTCAACGCCTTGGCGATGCCGAAATCGGCGACGACCGGATGTCCTTGCGAAAAGAGAATGTTCTCAGGCTTGATGTCGCGATGCACGACCCCCATGCGATGGGCGTACGACAGCGCATCGGCAATCCGCGACGCGATGTCGATCGTCTGACCCAGGTCGTAGGGTGGAGTCTGCTCGAGCCGTTGCCGGAGCGAGCCGCCCTCGATCAGCGGGGCAACGTAGTACACGAACCCCTCCGACTCTCCCGAATCGTGCAACGGCAGAATGTGGGGATGCGTGAGCCGCGCAACCGTCTGGATCTCGGCGAGGAATCGGTCGGCGCCGAGCGACGCGGCCACTTCGGGCCGCAGGACTTTTACAGCGACGTCGCGCTGGTGCTTGAGGTCGAACGCGCGATAGACGGTTGCCATGCCGCCACGACCGAGGACTCCTCGCAGCTCGTATCGGGCGGCGAGCGCGCTGACGAGATCGGGCGGAACGGAGGCGCTCACGCGCCCAATATACGTGAAGGGGGCGGCATTGGCGCCGCCCCCGGTTTCACCGTGCGCTGGATCGTCGAGCCGACGTCTTCCCGCGCGCTCGCGACTTCGACGCCACGAGCCGCCAGAA
>DATISA010000221.1:0-6966 GCA_035469245.1 Gemmatimonadaceae bacterium | reverse complement strand
CCGCGGCTCACCTCGCCGGCCGACACACGCTCGGCGAGGGGATGCGCGAAGTCCGCGTAGTCGGTCGAGTCGGCGCTGTCGGTGCCGAGGTCGTGCACCTCGAAGCCGCGTTCGTCGAGCGCGCGCTCGAGCTGCTCCTTGAGCTCGTACCCGGCGTGATCGGAGGCGATGAGAATCTTCTCTTTCACCGGCGTCGCTCCACCAACGGAGGGTTCACTTGTTCGGCCACTGCGGCCAGGTCCGCACCATCGACCCGACGGCGCGGATGCGCTGTTCCGCCAGCCGATCCGCGGCCAGGTACGTCGGAATCTTTTCCGAGCGCGCGATCTCGAAGACCTTGAGCACCGTCTCGTAGATCTCGTCCGCCTTGCGGAAGGATCGCGCCGAGGTCCATCCGGCGAGCTCGCTGTACACGTTGATCACGCCGCCCGCATTGGCAACGTAGTCGGGCGTGTACATGATCCCGCGCCGATCGAGCTCGTCGCCGTGCCGCTCCTCGAGCAACTGGTTGTTCGCGGCGCCGGCCACGATCTCCACCTTGAGCGTCGGAATCGTCTTGTCGTTGATGATCGCCCCGAGCGCGCATGGCGCAAAGATGTCCGCCTGCACGGTGTAGATCTCGTCGGAGCCCACGCCGCGCGCGCCGAACTCGTTGACGACGCGCTTGACGCGCTCGGGATCGATGTCGGTGACGACCAGCTTGGCGCCGGTCTCGTGCAGCTCCTTGGCGAGGTAGTAGCCGACGTGACCGCAGCCCTGGAGGGCGATGACGCGCGTCGAGAGGTCGTCGGACCCCCACCGCTCGCGCGCCGACGCCTGGATCGCGCGGAACACACCGTGCGCCGTGACCGGTGACGGATCGCCCGATCGTCCGGCCAGTCCGGTCACGTAGTCGGTCTCCATGTGCACGTAGTCCATATCGGCCGTGCTGGTGCCGACGTCTTCGGCGGTGATGTAGCGTCCGCCGAGGCTCTCGACGAAGCGGCCGTGCGCCCGAAACAGCATCTCGCGATCGGCAGTCTTGTTGTCGCCGATGATCACCGACTTGCCGCCACCCAGGTTCAGTCCGGCGACGGCGTTCTTGTAGGTCATTCCACGCGCCAGCCGCAGCGCGTCGACGATCGCGTCCTCGTCGGTGGCGTAGCTCCAGAACCGCGTGCCGCCGAGGGCCGGGCCGAGGACCGTGCTGTGGACAGCGATGACCCCACGATATCCCGTAGCCGAATCCTGGCAGAGCACGAGCTGCTCGTGGCCCATGTCGGCGATCGTATCGAAGAGCTTCATTGGTTGATCGAAGGTGATTAAGAGAAGTGGTAACTACCGGATCAGTGCGAGTGCGAGTACAGCTCACGGGCGATCACGATGCGCTGGATCTCCGACGTGCCCTCGTAAATCTCCGTGACCTTGGCATCCCGGAACAGCCGCTCGACCGGGTATTCGCTCACGTAGCCATAGCCGCCGAAGATCTGGATCGCCTGCGTCGTGACCCACATCGCCGTCTCGCTCGCCGACAGCTTGGCCATGGCGCTGAATTGCGTCATCTGTTCGCCGCGATCCTTTGCCGTTGCCGACATGTGGAGCAGCGCGCGAGCCGAAGCAACGCGCATCGCCATGTCGGCCAACTTGAATTGAATGGCCTGGAATTCCTTGATCGGCTTTCCGAACTGCTTGCGTTCCGCCGCGTAGGTCGCCGCATGCCGCAGCGCGGCCTCGGCGATCCCGATCGCCTGCGCGGCGATGCCGAGACGCCCGTTGTCGAGCGACTGCATCGCGTAGATGAACCCGCTGCCGGGTAGACCGAGCAATCGGTCGCCAGGCACGCGCATGTCCGAGAAGTGCAGTTGCACCGTGGGCGAGGCGCGGAGGCCCATCTTGTCTTCTTTCTTTCCGACCGCGAAGCCGGGAAGGTCGGGCGTGACGATGAACGCGCTGATGCCGCGCGCCCCGCGCCGGTCGTCGGGCGAGTCGGTGCGCGCCATCACGAGGATCACGTCGCCCGCCGTGCCACTCGATACCCAGGCCTTGGTGCCGTTCAGGATCCAATCGCCCCCGTCGCGTACGGCCTGCGCGCGGAGCGACGCGGCGTCCGACCCGGCTTCCGGCTCCGACAGCGCGAACGCGCCCAGCCGCTCGCCGCGCGCCATCGGTTTTAGAAAACGCTCTTTCTGATCCTCGGTTCCCCACCGCAGAATCATTTGCGTGGGGAGCGAGTTGTGCACGCTGACCATCACGGCGATCGACGCGTCGACGGTCGCGATCTCCTCGAGCGCCACGAGATAGGTCAGCGTGTCGAGCCCGAGGCCATCGTATTTCTCGGGCGTGAGCATGCCGAGGAAGCCGAGCGCCCCGAGCTTGCCGACGAGCGACGCCTCGAAGTGCGCGTCGCGGTCCCATTGCGCGCTATGGGGCGCGATCTCGTTGATCGCGAACTCGCGCGCGACCCGCTGGATCTCGCGTTGTTCGTCGGTGAGGGGAGTGAGAGCCCAGGCCATGGGTCAGGGACGGATCTTGGCGCGGTGCAGCGTGGTGGGGAGCCGCGCGCAGCGCGGCTCCCCACCACGCTTCCCGCGCGACATCCGAAACTCAGTACTCAAAGAATCCCCGCTTGCTCTTCCGCCCCAGCCACCCCGCCGCCACGTACTTCCGCAACAACGGGCACGGCCGGTATTTCGGGTCGCCGAGGCCATCGTGCAGCACCTCGAGAATCGCCAGACACGTATCCAGCCCGATCAGATCGGCCAGTGCCAACGGGCCCATGGGGTGATTCATGCCGAGCTTCATCACCGTGTCGATCGCGTTCGCCGTACCGACGCCTTCCATGAGGCAGTAGATCGCCTCGTTGATCATCGGCATGAGAATTCGATTCGCCACGAAGCCGGGGTAGTCGCGCACTTCGACCGGAGTCTTGCCGACCGCCTTGCTCAGCTCGAGCACGCGAGCCGTCGTCACGTCGGACGTGGCGAGACCGCGGATCACCTCGATCAGCTGCATCACTGGCACGGGGTTCATGAAGTGCATGCCGATGACCTGCTCCGGCCGTTTCGTGCGCGCCGCGATCTCGGTGATCGAGATCGAGCTGGTATTGCTGGCCAGAATGGCGTTGGCCGACGCGATGCGATCGAGATCGCTGAAGATGTTGAACTTGAGATCCCGATTCTCGGTGGCCGCCTCGACGACGAGGGAAGCCTCTTTCGCGGCGCCAAGCTCCGGCGCCGTCGTGATCCGGCCAAGGATGGCGTCTTTGTCGGACGCCTGCAGCGCGCCCTTCTTTATTTGGCGATCGAGATTCGACGAGATCGTGAACTTGCCGCGCTCGAGTGCATCGGCGGAAACGTCGATCATCGTGACGTCGAATCCGTTCTGCGCGAACACGTGCGTGATCCCATTGCCCATCTGACCCGCACCGATCACGGCCACTCGTTCGGCCATCGTGAGTCTCCTTATGTGTTCTCGCGCCGCGATCGAGCGCGTCGCGCAAATGCGTAGGCGATCCCCACACCCGCTCCCATCCCGAGGCCCGCCGGAACGCCGCCTTCCGGCCCCCATACGCCACCCGTGGCCCAATCTGGCCCCGCATCAACATAACGGTACCGGGGCGCTTCGAACGGCAGTCCGCTCACGGCAGTATGAAACAGGACGGCCATCGTCCAGTTCCACGCGAAATGCGCCGCCCACGCGGCGTACAGACTGCGCGTCGCGTAGACCACGACCGCGAGGAATAGACCGGCGAGCGTGACGAGAACGAGCGAACCCGTCGTGGCTCCGGCGTTGGCCAGATGCAGAAGTCCGAAGGCGATGCTCGTGGCGACGATGGCCCATGACCATCCCCACCAGCCACGCAGTACCGAGAGGATATAGCCGCGCGACGCCAGCTCCTCGGCCAGCGCCGCCGGCACGAGCATCAGCGTGAGGCGAAGCGCCGCTCCCCACCAGGAGCCCGGACCACCGCCCGTCTCGCGCAGCCAATGTCCGGCGACGAGCATCGCGGTCGGAATGCCGATCGCCAGGCCGCCGAGCACGAAGCCGAAGCCGATCAGCGCGGGCCGTGCCGCGTCCCGATCGAGCCAGACCTCACGCCAAGGCCGCTTGTCGACGTAGCGGAGCGCGACCGCGGTGCCGATCAGCAGCGCCGCGCATTCGACCCAGACGTCGACGCTCACGCCGCGCACGCCAAGGAGCGTGAAAAGCTGAACGAGCAGCGGCCCGAGCACCACGGCGCACACCAGAAAAGCGACGAGCGTCGCCAGGCTGAAGACTACGATTCGCCAGGGTGCTCGCAGCCCCCCGGCGTCGGCGTAGAATAGCCGCCGTGCGTTCAAGTCCGCCGGCGCGTCACCCGCGGTCCGCTGATCGCAGCGGCAATGAACGCTTTTACGAGATCGAGCGCCGCAAAGGGTGTCACGCCGAGTAGCAGTGCACGGCTGATGCTCGAGCTCAAGATCGACAGCTGAGCGATGCCGCCGAGGAAGATCACGGTGATCCCCGCCGCGGCGGCGAGCCACCGGCCGCCGATGCCGCTCGCGCGGCGGGCGAGTTGGCCGGCGACGTACGCCGCGGCAGGGTACGCGATGAGGTAGCCGCCAGTGGGCCCGAGGAATCGCGCGATCCCGGGAGCGCCGAATGGCGTGAAGACGGGAAGCCCCACCGCACCGGCCGCGAGGTACAGCACCATGCTCACGGCACCGGGGACTGGTCCAAGCCACATGCCGGCGAGAATGACGAGCATCGGCTGTAGCGTGAACGGCACCGGCGTGCCGGGAATCGGAATCGCGATCTGCGACGCGGCCGCGACGGCGGCGGCGAATCCGACGATGCCGACGGCCGTGATCCGGCTGACGCGCGATTGCGGTTGGGCGAGTGTCGTCATGTTCAGTTGACCCGTGAGACGCTGAGCGCAACCGCGTCGCCGCCGCCAAGGCAGAGCGTCGCCAGTCCACGCGTGAGTCCGCGATCCTGCAGAGCGTACAGCAACGTCGTCAACACGCGCGCGCCGCTCGCGCCGATGGGATGCCCGAGCGCGATCGCGCCGCCGTTCACGTTCACACGATTCCAATCCCATCCCAGCGCCTGTCCATCGGCGAGGGACTGGGACGCGAACGCTTCGTTGGCCTCGATCAGATCGTAATCGCCGATCTGCGTATTGCTCTTCCGCATCAGGTTCTGCACGGCGTAAATCGGCGCGAAGAACAGCTCATGCGGCTCGGTGGCACCGCTTGCGTATGCATCGATACGCGCCAGGATCCGGAGACCGTTGGCCCGCGCATACTCCTCCGACGTCACGACCAACGCGGCGCCACCATCGTTGAGGCCCGGTGCGTTGCCGGCAGTCACCGTCAACTGTTCGTCCTTGTCCTTTCCCGGAAACGACGGCCGGAGCTTGGCCAGTGCGTCGAGCGACGTATCCTTGCGCGGCGCTTCGTCGGTGTCGACGGTGGTCGTGCCCTTTCTGCCCGCGACTTGCACCGGCACGATCTCATCCTTGAACTTCCCGGATTCGATCGCGGCAATCGCTTTGCGATGCGATGCCAGCGCGAATTCGTCCTGCGCTTCGCGCGAGACGCTCGCCTTTTTCGCGGTGTATTCCGCGTGCCGGCCCATGTGCACGTCGCAGAACGCGCACCAGAGCCCGTCCTTGATGGCGCCGTCGACCAGAGTCTGATCTCCAGCCTTTACGCCGGTACGCATCCCGTACATGTAATACGGCGCGTTCGACATGGACTCCTGCCCGCCCGCCACGATGACCTGGCGGTCGCCGGCCTTGATGGCCTGTGCGGCGAGCATGACGGCCTTGAGGCCAGAGCCGCAGACCTTGTTGACGGTCATCGCCGAGACGGTGGCGGGGATGGCGGCTTTGAGGGCAGCCTGCCGGGCTGGCGCCTGCCCGACGCCGCCCTGGAGCACATTGCCCATGATGACTTCTTCGATTTCGCCCACGTCGATGCCGGATCGCTGCACGGCAGCGCGGATGGCGACGGCGCCGAGCTCTGGCGCGGTGAGCGTGGAGAGGCCGCCGAGAAACTTGCCGATGGGCGTGCGGGCGGCGGACACGATGACGGGGGTGCGTGATGTGTCAGGCATGGAGGGAAAGGTAATTGGAGCGCGATGGTGGTTGGGAGGCGCGCGTTGGCGCGCGGTTGGGGGCTGCGCATGGCGCGGCGGTGGGAAGGTCGCGCTACGCGCTCCCTGGTTTGGAGGCTTCGCGGGCTGTCGCCCGCTCGCCGTTGGGAGCGGGCCTTCGGCCCGCGATAACGGCGTTGGGCGTTTGAAGTTCTCGCGCCGAAGGCGCTCCCGGCGCGAGGGCACCGTCAGGTGCCCGAAGCTCCCCACCGCGCGGCCCTGCGGGCCGCGCTCCCCACCGCCGCGCGCAGCGCGGCTCCCAGCCACCATCCCTTGCGCAATCCGTCCCTCCCTTCCAGATTCTCCATCCAGAGTCTGTACCCAAGCCCATCGCGCAATGTCCCGACTGCCCGTCCTCAAAGGCACCCTCGATCTCCTCGTCCTCCGCGCCCTCTCCTGGACGCCCATGCACGGCTTCGAGATCGTCTCCTGGCTCGAGCGGGCCGGTGGCGGCGCGCTCGACCTCGAGGATTCCGCGCTGTACCAGGCCGTCTATCGCCTCGAGGAGCGCGGCCTGCTCGAGGCAGACTGGGGAGTCACCGAGAACAACCGCCGGGCTAGGTACTACAAGCTCACCTCCGCGGGCCGCGCGTTCCTGCGCGCCGAGACCAAGAACTGGATGCAGTACGCCGAGACCGTGTCGAGCATTCTGACGGCCGGGAAAGACGCGCGCCCAGCGGCGGCCTCGTGATTCGCAACGGCATTCGGCGCGCCTTCCGGCTCGCCCTCCGGCGGCGCGATCAGTGGGAGCGCGAAGTCGAGGAGGAGATCAAGCTGCACCTCGCTCTACGAGCGGAAGAGCTCATGGCGCGCGGCGCTGCCGCCGACGAAGCCTATGAGAAAGCTGTA
>DATISA010000220.1:0-36769 GCA_035469245.1 Gemmatimonadaceae bacterium | reverse complement strand
CGAGCGAACGGATCCTGGTTCGACAGCGTCGCCGGGTCAATGGTTGGCGGCGACCGCACTCGCGAAAAACGAAAGCGGCGCTGCCCGGAGGGCAGCGCCGCTTTCGTGCGCGTGTGGAACTGGAGGTGTTACCGTGGCCTGCCGTATATGATTGGGAATCGGCCGCCGGGGCGTCCGTAGACGCCGCCGATACCTCCGGTGCGACCATAGATGTCGCCCGGGATCGCACGCCCACCGCGCGGTGCGCGGCGTGGATCGCAGTGGTCATCGTCCCCCATCATCCCGCCACCAAGCACCGCGCCGATGATCCCGCCAATGACTGCACCGGCCGTCGAGCCGCCGCCGTTCCCAGGGATACTGCCGGTCGACGGATAGGTCTGCGCCGGCACCGGCGATGGCCGCGCCATTGGTGGCGCGTCAGGCGTCGGCGACTCCGAGGGCGCAGGCGCGGATGCCGTCATCTGGACCTGCGGAACGTTCTCCGTGACTTCCGCCGCCTCGACCGGCGTCCTGGACGCCTTGACTGTGGGATGCTGACTGCGGATCACCCTGGGCCCGCTGGGCGCCCTCTTTGGCCGAACGGCCAGCTCCTGCTTGGCCTTGGGCGCCACCTCGTCCGGACTGATCTGGATGTTCGCCGTCTGCGACGCGAGCTGCAGATCACGCTTGAGGTCGTCCGCCATCGACGCGGAAGTCCGCGGCTTGTCCTTGCCGCATGCCATCGCGACGATCGCGGTGAAAGCGAGTGTCAGTGTCATTAGCCTACGCACGGTCCCTCCGGAGCGGTCGGCTTCGCGCACGCGCGCGCGAATACCGCATGGGGATGATGGCATGCCACAGGCCAAATGTTAACCCCCGATTGACATGCTTGCGCGCAATCGGCGTCACTCTGGTGGGACGCCCGCGTCCACCTGAGGGGACATGGGAGGAAGTACCATCGCGCGCGGCGGCCGGCCGAAATACCGTGGAGGGACGAGCAAGCTTGGATCTCATTCGTGCACGATGGAGGGAACAGTATGACCACAACATCGATCCGACTCGGCGACGAGGCCCCGAATTTCGCAGCTCAGACCACCGAGGGCCCGGTCGACTTCTATCAATGGAAGGCCGGCAAGTGGGCCATCCTCTTTTCCCATCCGAAGGACTTCACTCCCGTGTGCACGACGGAGCTCGGCCGCGTGGCCGGTCTCAAGCCGGAGTTCGAGAGGCGGAACTGCAAAGTGATGGGGCTGAGCGTCGATCCGCTGGACTCGCACAAGCGCTGGGAGCAGGACATCGCGGACGTGACCGGGAACAAGGTCAACTTCCCGATGATCGCTGACGCCGACCACAAGGTGAGCGATCTATACGGCATGATTCACCCGAACGCCAACGATACGCAGACGGTGCGCTCGGTCTTCGTGATCGGGCCGGACAACAAGGTGAAGCTCACGCTCACCTATCCGGCGAGCACGGGGCGGAACTTCGACGAGATCCTCCGCGTGATCGATTCGCTCCAGCTCACGTCCAGCTACAGCGTGTCGACGCCGGCGGATTGGAAGCAGGGCGAGGAGGTCATCATCGCCAACACGATCTCCGACGAGGACGCGAAGAAGAAGTTCCCCAAGGGCTTCGTAGCGAAGAAGCCCTATCTCCGCGTGACGCCGCAGCCGAATCTGTAGCGACCGTAGAGAGCGCAAATAGGGTCAGACCCTAATTAGGGAGAATCCAGGCTCAGACTCGATTTACCGAACGGTAAATCGAGTCTGAGCCTGAACTTGAACTTGACCCCAATTTGAATTTGATAAATCGACTCTGACCCTAATTATCATTTCGTTGCATTGTGACCGTCGGCGGGTGGCCGTGGTTTCGCACGGTATGCGCCACCCCCGTCGACCCGTACCCTTCGTCGCCCCGTTTCGCACGGCGATCTTCGCCGCCGCGCTGTCGCTCGGCCTTCTGGGCTGCGGTGACGGCACGAGCCCCGTCAGCCAACGGCTCGAGCTCCAGGCCAATCGCGCAAAGTGGCAGCGCGCCGCACTCGTCTCCTACACGCTCGTTCTACAGCAATCCTGCTTCTGCGCCTACACGCAGCCGGTGCGGTTGTACGTGGTGAACGACGTGATCGTCCGCGCGCTTCCTTTCTCGGGCGATACGGCCGTGTCACCGACGTTCTTTCCGACCGTCGACCGGCTATTCGCGTTCATCGACGACGCGATCACACGGCGCGCAGCGGTGCTTCGCGTGACCTACGATCCCACACTCGGCTTCCCCATCGAGATCGTCTATGATGGAGCGGTGAACGTTGCCGACGACGAGGTCACGTATCGGTTGAGCGATCTCCACGAGAGTGCACCGCCGCCCTGAGTCGGCGCGCGAGCCTCATGGGATCGCGCCGGCAGCGCCGGCTCGCCGCGGATCCGCTCCGGCCGTGACGCGGCCTTTCTCGATGCGCACCGCCGCGCCGTATCCCTCGCGCAGCTCGCCCGGCAGCGACACGATCTGCGTGCGGTAGCCGAGCTGCTCGAGCCGCTTCATGACCGCGGGCGAAAATCCGTCTTCCATCTGAATGCTCGCGCCGGCCGGCGGCGGCGCTCCAGCCCCTCCGCGGCCTCCGCGTCCACCGCCGAAGCCGCCCCCGACGAGGAATCGAGGCAGTTCGAGCGCCGCCTGCGGGTCGAGATGCTGATCGATCATTCCAACGAGAGTCTCGTACACCGCCGAGGTGATCCACGCGTTGCCCGCCGCGCCGAGCGCCATGACCGGACGACGTTTGGCACCCGCCCCCTCGAACACGATCGTCGGCGTGATCGTGCTGCCGTGGCGCGCAAAGGGTAGTCGAGCGCCGTAGGCGTTCGGATCGGTTCCGTACGACGAGAGCTTGTCGTTGTAGATGAAGCCCAGGCCCGGCGTGACGTAGAAATTCCCGCCCCAGGTGCCGAGGGTTTGTGTCGTGGCCACGACGTTGCCCTGGGCATCGGCGACTGTGAACGCGGTCGTCCCGGAAGAACGGCACGACGCGGCCTGCGCGGCGCCGTACCCGTGCGCGATGCACTCGGGCGGATCCGTGAGCTCGACTCGCGCCGTCTTCGTCCCATTCTGTGCGCAGGTGAGCGTGTCTCCACGAAGCGCCGCCAGATTCACCGCCTTGTTCGCATCGAAGCAGTGCCAGCGGATGTGCGCCGTGTCCTTGCTGGTGAAGGGCTCGGTATTCACCGGCCAGAGGCTCGGATCGGCGATCCGGTTGCGCGTCGACGGCACGAGCTGCCAGGCCGCGATCATCGCGTGCAAGGTGCCGGCGTCGTCGGCGTATGGCTTTGGCTCTGCGAATTGCTCCAGGAGATTGAGCTTGGCGGCGAGATCCGCGCCTCCCGACACCGGCGGCGCACTCGAGTAGAACGTGTATCCTCGATATGAGCCGGCGACCGGCTCGCGCTCGGCGGCGAAGTAGCGCTCCATGTCGCTCAGCTTGATCGCGTTGCCATGGGCGTGCAGGTCGGCCACGAGGCGCTTGGCAATCTCTCCTTTATAGAAGGCGTCCGCTCCGCCCTTGGCGATCTGCTCGAGCGTCCAGGCGAGATCCGGATTCCTGAGCGTGTCGCCCGCGTGCAGCGGCTCGCCGTCGCGGAAGAAGAGGGCGCGGCCGGCGTCGTACTTCAGGAATTGCTCGCGCTCGGTAGCGAGCGTCGTCGCCAGGCCTTCGCTCACCACGTAGCCGTCGCGCGCGGCGCGGATCGCCGGCTGTAGCAGGTCCGACCAGGGGAGCTTCTTGCTGCCGAAACGCTGCCACGCGAGGTACATCGCAGCGACAGTGCCGGGGACGTTCGCCAGCACGGGACCGCCATCGGGCAGACGGCCGTTGCGCAGGAGCGCGGTATTCGCGAGCCCGGCGTCCTCGGGCACACGCGTCATGAACTCGATGAGCTGCGGCCGATCCATCGATGGCTGGTAGATGAGCATCTGCCCATATCCTCCGGGGCCGCTCGCATCGGGCTCGACGACGCCGAGCGCGAACGACACCGCGACGGCGGCATCGACGACGTTTCCTCCCTTGGAGAGAATCTCGAGGCCAGCCGCGGTAGCGACCGGATGCGCGCTCGATACGGCGGCTCGTCCTGAGGCGGGCTGCCGATACGGAGGATGTTCGCGCAGCAGATCGTGCAGCACGGTCTTGAGATCGTCGTCGCTCGTCGCGGCGAGCGCGCGCGGACGATACTTGGCCTTGAGCGCCACCCAGCGCTCGCGGCGCGAGGCCGCGTCGGCCGTGGAGTAGTAGAGCTGCGCCGTCCGATCCCACAGCTGATCGAATGCGTCCGCGTTGTGTCGCGCCCGGTCCAACGTCGCCGCGGTGCCGGCCTGCTCGATGAGTTGCTGATCGGGTGCCGCCGGGGCGTCGATCGTCCACAGACGGCCACTCGTTGCGGCGAGCAGGTTCGCTCCGCGATCGCCCGTTCGATCGGGGTCACCGTTGTATGCGACCGGAGCGACGCCGTCGTCGGGCGTGATTTCCGCCAGCGCGATCGTCTTGCCGTCGGGGTTCCAGGCGGATTCCGCGCGACGGCTGCTCACGAGGTTCACGTATCGTCCATCGAGCGGTGTGACGTACACCGCGCCGCGTGGACCGCTCGCCGTCCATGAGATCCGGTCGCCGGCCGGCGACCACGCCGGGTGTTCGACGCGCACATCGCTCAGCACGGCGCTGTCGGCGCCCGTGTCGAGATCGCGAACGTGCAGCGTCCGACTGCCGGCGGCGATCGAGACGTACGCGACACGACGCCCGTCGGGCGAGATCGCCGGCCATTGTTCCGCGGCATCACTCTTCGTGAGCCGCGCTTCGACACCGGTGGGCTGTCGTATCCAAAGTTCGGCTGCGCCAAGCCGGCCGCGGACGAACACGATGCGACCGTCGCCCGCCACCGCGGGCTCGCCATCGAACAACGGTGACGCTGTAATCCGCTCCGGCTCGCTGGCGGCGCCCGTCGTGCTCGCGCCGACGCGCCACAAGTCGAAGTTGCCCGAGCGATCTGAGGAGAAAACGATCGCCGAACCATCGGGCGTCCAGGCTGGCTCTCGGTCCCATGCCGGTCCGCTCGTGACTCTCGTCCACTCACCGCGTGCGGAGACGATCCACACGTCACCCTGCACGCTCACCGCGAGTCGTCCGTCGCGCGCGTACGCCGGGTTTCTAGCGCCGACGCCGGCCTGTACCGCGGACGCGGTTTGCGCGACGAGAGAGAGCAGGGAGAGGACGAGCAGCATCGAGGCTCCGGGCAGGAAGCGGGGTGACGGAAGCTCGATGCCGCGCAACTACGCGTCAACCCGCGCCGACGCGGCGTGCGGCACGGTGCGTGCGGGCACGTTCCGGTGTCAGTGTTCGTCGATTCAGCGAATGCTCAAGAGGAGGAAGCGAGATGCCGAGAGGCGACAAGAGCTCGTACACCGACAAGCAGAAGCGGCAAGCACGCCACATCGAGGAAGGCTACGAGGGTCGTGGCGTTGGTGAACGCGAGGCGGAGCGCCGCGCCTGGGCAACGGTGAACGCCGAGACCCACGGTGGAAAACGGTCGGGGTCCGGGCGTGGACGATCCGAGAACCACGAGCCGTCGCGGCGCGGCGGCCATCGCGGGGGCTCGAGCCAGAGTCACAGCGAACGCAGCCGCGCGGCCAAGAAAGGCTGGGAAACGCGCCGCCGTCACGGCAACACCTGACGACGGCGCGGCGCCCGCGCGTCAGTCCGCTCGCAACGCCTGGATCGGATCGACGCGCGCGGCGCGAGCGGCCGGCAGCCAGCTCGCGACGATCGCTACCGCGATCAGCACGCCGACTACCGCCGCCATGACCGGCGGGTCCTTGGGCGAAACCTCGAAGAGCAGCGGCGCCACCCACCGGCCAGCGACGAGGGCGATCGCTGCGCCGAGCACGACACCCGGGACGACGATCCGCACTCCTTCACGCACGATCAGCCTGACGACATCCCGGCTTTGCGCGCCGAGTGCGATGCGCACGCCCATCTCGTGCGTGCGCTGCGCAACGTTGTAGGCGATCACGCTGTAGAGCCCGACGGCGGCGAGGACGAGCGCCAACAGCCCGAAGATCGTGAACATCGTGGCGCCCACGGTCCACGAGCGCAGCTGCGGCGCTACCATCGTCGTCATTGGCGTGACCGTCACGTACGATGTGCCGGGCATGAGCTGCTGCAACGCGTGTCGCACCTCGTCGGCGTGCGTGGTTGCCCGCCCTTTGGTTCGCACGAAGATTCCCGTGCCGATGCTGTAGCGATGAAACTGGGCCAGGGGCATGTAGTAGTGCATCTGCGTCTTGCCGACGTTCTCGAGGCGAACGTCCTCGGCGACGCCGACGACCGAAGCACATGGCGCGGTGTCCGCTTCGACACGGACGCACTTTCCGATGGCGTCCTGGCCTGGCCAGAGTCGCTTCGCCATCGATTCGCCCACGACGATCACGCGCGGAGCGGATTCGCGGTCGTCCGTCGCAATGCCTCGGCCGCGCAGGAGGCGTGTGCCGGTCGTTGCGAAGAATTCCGGAGTGGCAACCTGAGCGGTGAAGTCCCCGAGCTTCGCGACCGAATCGATACCCTCGACGTAGAGACTGAACGACCAATACGACCAGAATGGCGCGGTGAGCGCGCGCGCCGCGTGCTCCACCTCTGGGACCTGTTCCGCGCGGTCGCGCAACTGCTCCTGAAGCTGGACGTACCGAACGGAATCGAGCTTGAGGCCGCGGAGGTTGGTGTTCACCCAGAGCAGGCGGTCGACGTCGTAGCCCATGCGGACGTTCTTCACGTTGACGAGGCTCCGTACGAATAGCCCCGCTCCAATGAGCAGCACCACAGACAGCGCGGCTTGCGTGACGAGGAGCGCCGCGCGGAGTCGCGATCGCTGCACGGTGCCTTCGCGCGCGCCCGCCTTCAGCGAGGCCGCGATGTCGCCGCGCCCCGTCTGGAAGGCCGGAGCAAGGCCCGTCAGCAGGCCGGCTACGACGGCCAGCACCGCGACGACGAGCAGCACGCGTCCGTCAGTGACCGCGTTCGCGCCGTCGCTTCGTGCCAGGAGCGTCTTGCCCATGATCGAGCCGCCCCACTGCGCGATGAGCAACCCGGCCGCGCCGCCGAGCACCGCGAGCAACACGCTCTCGGTGAGAAGTTGCATGAGCAATCGCCCGCGGCTCACCCCGAGCGCGATGCGCAGCGCGATCTCGCGACGGCGACGAAGGGCGCGCGCGAGGAGCAGGTTGCCGACGTTGGCGCAGGCGATGAGCAACACGATTGCCGTGACGCCGATGAGCCAGGTGGCGACCTTCGCTTCGCTGCTTTCGTTGGGGCCACGGTCCAGCAGCACCGGTCCGGCGAAGGCGTGCGGTCTCGCGATCTCGAGCTTCGTCCCCTTGGGGTTGGCGGCAAGCTCCAGCTTGTAGCTTTGCTGAAAAGCGGCCGTGAGATCCGCGTTTGCCGCGGCGATCGTGACGCCCGGCTTGCGGCGCGCAAACGTATCGAACCAGCTGATGCTGTAGCTCGAATACCAGGGAAATCGACCGTTAAAGATGCTGCTGGACACTGCCGAGGTCGGGACGAATGCCGCGACAGGTGACCGGGCGAAGCCGCTGAACCCCTCGGGCGCGACGCCGATGATGGTGAACCTCCAGGCGCCGATGTCGATCGGCGCGCCGAGCGCGCTCGACCGTCCCCCGAACTGCGTCTGCCAGAATGCGTACGACAGCACGATCACGCGTGCGCCGGCTGGCGGCGTGTCCTCGTCCGGGGTGAAGAACCGGCCGATCACCGGCTTGACGTCGAACATCTTCCATAGATCGGCGCCGCTGATCGCGATCGGCATCGTCCGCGTCGCATCGCCCGCACCCACCGCGTACGCGTTCGTGTAGAACGGCGTCATCGCGTCGAACGACTTCGTCATCGCCCGAAAATCGAGATACCGACGGTAGCCGAACTCGGTGCTGCCCGTGACTTCCTTGCCGCGACTGGTCCTCACCAGGTACAGGCGCGATGCGCGATCCGGCGCGCTCAGAAACCGCGGTGGGCGAAACAGCAGCCGGTCGACGATGCCGAACATCGCGGCGTTGGCGCCGATCCCGAGTCCGAGTGTGGCGATCACCGCGGCGGCGAACCAGGGCTTGAGCCGCAGGCCCCGGACGGCATACCGGAGATCCTGTGCGAAGGCGCTCCACCACTCTGTGCGCCGTTCCCGGACCGCGCGCGCTTCATCGATCGTGGTCAGGCGCTCGCGCGCGATCTGGACGTCGCCAAAGCGCCGCCGCGCCTCGCGCCGCGCCTCTTCCGGACTCATTCCCTTTGCCATGAGCTCTCTCATTGTCATGTCGAAGTGGAACTGCAGCTCGTCGTCGACCGCCCGCTGAAGGCCCGCCGTGTCGCGGTCCAGACGCATCAAACGCCGAATGCCAGGTATGGGGGGCATCGTGGCCTCACGCGGTTTGGAGGATTTTGAAGACCGCTCCGGCGTACTCGGTCCACATCGCGGACTTGGCGCGGAGCTGCTTTCTCCCCTGTGTGGTGAGCTGATAGTACTTGGCCTTGCGGTTGTTCTCGGAAAGCCCCCACTCGGCCTCGAGCCAGCCTCGCTTCTCCATCCTATGAAGAGCGGTGTAGAGGGCGCCCTCCTCGATCTGCAGCCGGTCGTCGGTCGTCTGGCGGATCCAGCTCACCACGGCGTAGCCGTGGCGGGGACCCCACGAGAGGGTCTTGAGGATGAGGAGGTCGAGCGTGCCCTGGAGGAGATCGAGGTCGGCTGTCGGCATGGCTGATCTGGATGAAGACGGGCTTCCCCTGAATGGTTCAGGGAGACTGGAAGATAGACAGTGCGAGGCGAAAAAGGGTTGACTGAGGGCGAAGGGCGGACGGCTGAGGGCGGGCGCGAACGGCGGAGGTGCCAAACGGCGGAGATGCCAGACGGCGGAGGTGCCAAAGTGCGGAGGTGCCAAACGGCGTGAAAGGCGGAATTGCCTAGAGGCGGAAAATCGTGCCTGAGGCGGAGAGGCCATAGGCGATTTGCGCGACGCCACCGCCCCGAGGCAGTTTTCGCGTTACCCGCTGGCGTCTGCAGTTTGGCCGTCCCGCTCTTCACGCCGTTTGGCACCTTCGCCGTTTGGCACCTCCGCCATTCGGCATCTCCGCCGTTTGGCGTTTCCGTCGTTTGCGGCCGCCGTCAGCCGTTCGCCCTTGCCAGAACTTCCGGATATCACCGTCTACGTCGAGGCGCTGCGCGATCGGCTGAGCGGACACCAGCTGGCCAGCGCTCGGCTCGGCTCGCCCTTTCTCCTCCGGACCGTCGACCCTCCGCTCAGTGTGCTGATCGGACGGCGCGTGAGCGGGGTGGAGAGGATGGGCAAGCGGATCATCGTGGCGTTGGACGACGATTACTTCATCGTCCTGCATCTCATGATCGCCGGTCGTTTGCACTGGACGGCGCGAGGTGCCAAGGGTAGCCGCCGTGCCAGCCTTGCAGCTTTCGATTTCGACTCGGGGACGCTGACCCTCACCGAGGCCGGATCGAAGCGCCGAGCATCACTCTATCTGGTTCGTGGCCGCGCTGCGCTGGCCGAGCATGACCGCGGCGGGCTCGAGGTGCACGAGGCATCGCCGGCGGAATTTGCCGCGCGGTTGCGCTTGGAGAATCACACGCTCAAACGCGCCCTGACTGATCCTCGACTGTTCAGCGGCATCGGAAACGCTTACTCGGACGAAATCCTGCATCGCGCGCGACTGTCACCGGTGAAGCTCACGAGCCGGCTGACCGACGATGAGGTCGCACGATTGTTCGACGCGACGCGCGCGATACTCACCGAATGGACCGATCGGCTTCGCGCGGAGGCGGGCGGCGACTTCCCGGAGAACGTGACCGCTTTTCGACCGGAGATGGCGGTCCACGGAAAATTCCGGCAACCATGTCCCGTGTGCGGAACGCCGATTCAACGAATTCGCTACGCGGACAACGAGACGAACTACTGCCCGACCTGCCAGACGGACGGCAAGCTGCTCGCGGATCGAGCGTTGTCGAGGATCCTGAAGGGAGACTGGCCGAAAAACCTCGACGAATGGGAAACGCAAACGGTCAGGAAGGGCGGACAGCAGAGGGCGGATGCTGACGGCGAAGGTGACTAACGGCGGAAATGCCAAACGGCGGAGGTGCCGAAAAACGAAGGTGCCAAACGGCGTGAAGAGCGGAACTGCCTAAGAACGGGAAACCACGAGATCGTCGCATTGCGCCGTTCGGCGCTTTCGGCTTTCGGACGCCTCGGCGCGTTCGCTGTTTACGCCGTTTGACAGTCTCGCAGTTTACGCCGTTTGACAGTCTCGCAGTTTACGCCGTTTGGCATGTTCGCTCTTCACGCCGTTTGGCACTTTCGCCGTTTGGTATTTCCGCTCTTTGGCGCTTCCGCCGTTTGGCACCCTCCGCCGTTCGCGCCCGCCGTCAGCCGTCCGCCCTTCACGCGGTCAGTATTTCCACGCCTTTTTCCCGAATGAGCACTGCGTGCTCATGGTGCGCGGCCAGGCATCCATTCGCCGTCCGGATCGTCCAGCCATCCGCGTCTTCGACTACCGGTGTCGCCGACTCGCTGATGATCGGCTCGAGGGCGATCACCATGCCGTCGGCCAGATGTCCGTGCGTGAATGGACTGAAGAAATTCGGGACGCTCGGGTTCTCGTGGAGTGCGCGGCCTACTCCGTGGCCACACATCTCGTGTACCACAGCGTGCCCCCAGCGCTCGACTTCGGCCTCGACTTCGCGGCCCAACTCGGCGACGCGCACATGGGCGGCGGCGACCTTGGCGGCGCGCTTGAAAGCGGCACGCGCCGACTGGGCGAGGTTATGGGCGTTGGACGAGACGGGTGGAATGATCACGGTGACGGCGGAATCCGCGATGTAGCCGTCGAGCTCCGCGGTCACGTCGATCTTGACGACGTCGCCCGGCTTGAGAACGCGCGCCCCGGGAATTCCGTGAACGATCTCGTCGTTCACGCTGATGCAATTGAAGCCCGGGAAGTCGTATGTGAGTTGCGGCGCCGAGCGCGCACCGCGCCGGCGCATGAGCTTCTCGCCGACCTGGTCGAGTTGTTCGGTCGTCATACCCGGCGCGACGGCAGCGCGCATCTCGCGGAGGGCCTCTCCGACGAGGCGACCGACGGCGCGCATCGAGGCCAGGTCGTTGGCAGACTGTATCGTCATTGAACCCGCCTGCTTAGAGCGTCATCGTCCCTTCGCACACCAGCACCGAGCGGCCGCCGACGCGAACGGCGGTCGTCGCGCCATTCGCCTTGTCGGCTTCGATCTCGAGAATGCTGGGGCGTCCCATCTCGAAGCCCTGTTCCACGATCCAGCGGAGCGTGCCGTCGCGCCGCGAATCCCGCACCGCGAGATAGCCGGCAAGCGCGACACAAGCACTTCCGGTCGCGGGGTCCTCGGGCACGCCGATGTTCGGCGCGTACATCCGCGCGCGAACGTCGTGGCCCGGATGCTCGGCGTCCATCGCGAATACGAACACCTTCTCGCACCTGCCGCCGTCGAGCATCGACTCGTACAGATCCGGTTTGATTCGGGCGCGAGCGACCGCACGACGATCGCGAAGCGGGACGAACAGGTATGGGGTCCCGCAAGAGACCACTTCAGGCGCCATCGATCCTCCCACGAGATCGTTCGGGGATAGCGACAGCATTTCGGCGAGAGCCGCGGCCGGTGCTGGCGGAGGTCCGAACTCGGGAAGCATGGCCGCGGACAACTGGGCAAAATCCGCCTTGCCCGCCTTGGCACGTATGACCACGGGCACCGGGCCGACGCCTTCCTCGAACACGATGCGCGTCTCGGCGTCCCGCAACGGAACTGCGCCAGTGTGGGCGAGGATGAACGCCGTCCCGACCGTCGGGTGGCCCGCGAATGGCAGCTCGCCGCCCGGCGTGAAGATGCGCACCTTGGCGGTATGGCTCGGGTCGTCAGGCGGAAGAACGAAAGTCGTTTCCGAGTAGTTGAACTCGCGTGCGATCCGTGCCATTAGCTCGGAGGAAATGCCTCTGCCATCCGGAAAGACGGCCAGTTGATTCCCGCCGAACTTCTGGTCGGTGAAGACGTCGGTCGTGAAGTAGTGTGCGTTCATGTTGGGAAAATGTAGCCAGCCCCTCCCAATGGAACCGTCCGGCTTCACGGCGTGTCTCAACCCTGATCCAGCACGCATCGTATGTTAGGGAGAGCTGTCTGCTATCGGGCGTCGGCTCTGGCATCGTTGGTACCGGGTTCGTGATTCCCTGATAGCAGGTCAACATGCTTTCAGCGGTATTCCAGTTTCTGTTCAAGTACCGGCCAACCGAGTTTGCCAACGGCAAGCTCGCCTTCGGCGCGCCGTTCTCGGTGATCGTGCTGCTGCTGGCGGCGGCGGCGATCGGCGTGCCGGCCGTGCTGAGCTACGCGGGCGTCCGCGGCAAGAGTACGCGACGCGATCGCTGGGTGCTCGGGACCCTCCGCGTGGCCGCGCTCGTCGTGCTCGTCGTCTGCCTCTTCCGGCCGATGCTCCTCCTGTCGGCGGCGGTGCCGCAGCGCAACTACGTCGGTGTGCTGATCGACGATTCCCGCAGCATGCGCATCGCCGATCGCGACGGCAAGCCACGGAGCGACTGGATCGAGCACTCCATCGGTGGCCCCGACAGCGCGCTGCTCAAGGCTCTCCGCCAGCGGTTCATCGTTCGACTCTTCCGATTCTCATCCGACGCCCAGCGGGTCGACAGCGTGTCGAGCCTGTCGTTCAACGCCGGCGAGACGCATCTGGCGACGGCGATCGAGCAGGCGCGCCAGGAGCTCGACGGTGTGCCGCTCTCCGGGCTGGTGGTGCTGAGCGACGGGGCGGACAACTCGCGCACCCCGATTGGTGACGAGCTGCTGTCGCTACGCGCCAAGTCGGTCCCCATCTTCGCGGTTGGACTTGGCGCCGAGCGGTTCGACAAGGACATCGAGATTCGCCGAGTCGAGGCGTCGCATTCGGTGCTCAAGGGCGGCACGCTGGTGGCCGATCTCATGATCCGGCAGCGCGGCTTTGGCGGGAGCAAAGTGCCGCTCGTCGTCGAGGACGCGGGGCGCATCGTGTCGCGTGACTCGATCGAGCTCCCGGCCGACGGCGACGTCGCGCCGGTTCGCGTGAACGTCGTCGCGCGCGACGCGGGTCCGCGACTGCTCACCTTCCGCGTTCCCGTACAGCCGAATGAGCAGGTGTCGCAGAACAACGAGCAGCAGGCGCTCGTGGACGTGCGCGACGGACGCGAAAAAGTGCTGTACGTCGAAGGCCAGCCGCGCTCCGAGATGCGCTTTATCCGCGCCGCGGTGGCGGCCGACTCCAACATCCAGCTCGTGGCGCTGCAACGGACCGCCGAGAACAAGTTCTTGCGCCTGAACGTCGATTCGGCGACGGAATTGCTCTCCGGGTTCCCCAAGTCGCGGGCCGAGCTGTTCGAATACCGCGCGATCATTCTCGGGAGCATCGAGGCGAGCTTCTTCACGCACGACCAGCTCGCGATGCTGGCCGATTTCGCGAGCGTGCGTGGCGGCGGCCTTCTCTTCCTCGGCGGCCGGCGGTCGTTCGCCGAAGGCGGATACGCCGGGACGCCGCTGGCCGACGTGATGCCGGTGGTGGTGAGAGGCGACGCCGTGCCGGATTCGATGACGTTCTTCGCCGATCTCAAGGTCGCGCTCACGCCATCGGGCGAGAGTCACGCCGTGGCGCAAGTCGCCGCAACGCCGGCCGCGTCGATGCAGCGCTGGAAGTCGCTGCCAAGCATCACGTCGGTGAACCACGTCCGCGAAGTGAAACCGGGCGCGGTCACGCTGATCACCGGATCGGTGCCCTCCGGCGGGCGGGCGGGTGAGCCCGGCGCCTCGCTTCGCAGCTATCAGCAGCCAGTGCTGGTGTATCAGCGGTACGGACGCGGTCTTTCGATCGCCTTCCCGGTGCAGGACTCGTGGCAGTGGCAGATGGATCCGACCACGGCGGTCGACGACCAGACGTTCTCGCGCTTCTGGCGACAGATGCTGCGCTGGCTGACGAGCGACGTCCCGAGCCGCGTCGTCGTATCGCTGCCGTCCGATCAGGTGAATCCCAAGAACCTAATCGCGATGCGGACGAGCGTCGCCGACAGCCTCTTCCTTCCGCGCAACGACGCCAAGGTGGCCGCGCACATCACCAGCGACAGCGGCGTGGCGCGCGATCTTCCGTTCGACTGGGCGATCGATCGCGACGGCGAATATCGCGCGACGTTCACGCCCGACCAGCCCGGGACGTACACGATCAACGTGACGGCCAAGCTTCCGTCAGGCGCGGTCGCGTCGGATACCACCTATGTGCGGGTGGCCGATCTCAACACGGAGTATTTCGACGCCGAAATGCGCGCGCCGCTGCTGCAGCGCATCGCGGGTGAGACCGGCGGACGATTCTACACGCCAAAGACGGCGTCGACGCTTCCCGAAGACGTGGCGATGAGCAAGCACGGCGTGACGGTGGTGAATCAGATGGACCTGTGGGACATGCCGGCGATCTTCCTCCTGCTCGTCGCGCTGGTCACCGCCGAATGGTCGTATCGCAAGGCGCGGGGGTTGGCATGACCGCGCGGCCGACGTGGGCGCGGCGGAGCGCGATGGCGCTGGGACTGTTCGCGGCGAGCACGCTGCACGCCCAGACGCATCTGGTCATCGTGAGCGGGTTGGGCGGCGACCCCAAGTACGGCGCGCAGTTTAGAGTTCTCTCACAGTCGCTCGCGGACGCGGCCGTGAAGCGGTTCGGTATTCCGCAGCAAGAGGTACTGTGGTTCAGTGAGGACAGCACCTCCAAGCAGCCGTACTTCAGCGGGCAGGCGACCAAGGCAAACGTCGAGCGCGCGTTGACCCAGCTCGCGACGAAAGCCGGGAAGAGCGACCAGATCGTGCTGGTGCTCATCGGCCATGGGAGCGGCGAAGGTGAGAATTCCAAGATCAGCATTCCCGGGCCGGATCTGAGCGCGGCCGATTTCGCGCGATTGCTCGGCCAATTCAAGTCGCAACAGCTCGCGTTCATCGACATGACCAGCGCGAGCGGCGACATGCTCCCCATCGTCTCGGCGCCCAACCGCGTCGTGATCACGGCAACCAAGAGCGGCTTCGAGCGAAACGAGTCGCACTTCGCGCAATTCTTCATCGACGCGCTGACCAAGGATGGGGCGGACGTCGACAAGGATGGACGCATCTCGCTGCTCGAGGCGTTCAACTACGCGACCGCCGAGACCAAGCGTATGTACGAGTCCGACACGCGACTCCAGACGGAGCACGCGCAGCTCGACGACATGGGGGCCAAGGCCGGCGTTGCCGAGCCCGACGGCCGTACGACGCAGGGGCTCCTGGCGCGGCGATTCTTCCTGGATGGCGGGCGGATCGCCAGCGCTGGAGCGGCAGGGGGGAGCAACGATCCGCAGCTCGCCGCGCTCTATAAGGATAAGTTCGCGATCGAGGACCAGATCAATCAGCTTCGCGCCAGGAAGGCATCGATGACAGCGGACGCCTACGACGACGCGCTCGAGGAGCTGCTGGTCCAGCTCGCGCGAAAGGCCAAGACGATCCGCGAGCTGGAGGGAAGGAAGTCATGATGCGTTACCTTCGAAGCAGCCTCGCGACCACAGTATGCGCCGTGTTCGCCGCCGCGGTGCCGCTCGCCGCGCAAGACGAAGGGCATGACGCACTGCGCGCCGGAAAATACCAGGAGGCAATCACGCTCCTGCTGAAGGTCCCGGCGAGCGACAGCGGTTACATCGCCGCGCAGCGCGACCTCGTGCGCGCGTATGCGACCATCGGCAAGTACGACGAGGCGGAGAACACGGCTCGCCGCGTCGCGGCCGGCAGGAACGGCGCGGCGTTGTGGAATCCGCTTGGCGAAGTGCTGATCATGCGTGGCAAGCGTGCCGCCGCCGAGAGCGCGTTCGTGCGGGCGGGGTCGGGCCCGGACAGCCTCGCCGCGTCGCTCAACATCGCGGTACTGCACTACGATCGCGGCGACCGCGACAAGGCGATGAAGGAATTCGACCGCTTCATCGACGTCTACAACCGGACGGCCGGCGCCAACCTCACCAGCGACGAGCTGGTGGCGATCGCCACGGCCGTGCAATACCTCGGCGCGAACGATCCGCAGCTCTTCAAGGACGCGCTCAAGGCGTTCGATCGCGCGATCTCCGAAGACCCGGAGAACGCCGACGCGAAGGTGAAGCTCGGCGAGCTGTTTCTGAGCAAGTACAACTTCGACGACGCGCAAAAGACGTTCGAGGAGGTGCTCGGAACCAATCCGACGGATCCGCGCGCGCTGCTCGGCGCCGCGCGGCGGTTCCAGGCCGACGGGCAACCCGGCGCCGACTCGCTGCTGCGCGCCGCGCTCGCGGTGAACCCCGAGTATGTCGACGCGCGCACGCTGCACGCCGAGATGCTTCTCAGCCTGGAGGACTACGCCGGCGCGCAGCAGGACATCGATCGCGCACTCAAGGTGAATCCCAACGCCGAGCACGCGTTGGCCGTGGCCGCGGCGATCAAGTTCCTGACGCACGATCAGGCGGGATTCGAGGCGCTGCGAGCTCGGGCGCTCGCGCTCGATCCGCACGACGCCGCGTTCTACTCGACGCTCGCCGACCTCGCCGCGGACGTGCGACTGTATCGCGCCGCAGCCGACTTCGCCAAGCAGGGCGTCACGCTCGACGCCAAGGATTGGTACGCCTGGAACCTGCTCGGCATGAACCAGCTTCGGCTCGGGCAGATCCAGGATGGCCAGAAGAGCCTCGAGACCTCGTTCAAGGGCGACCCGTACAACGTGTGGGTCAAGAACACGCTGGACCTGCTCGACACTTACAAGAACTACAATGTCGTGCCGAGCGAACATTTCCGCTTCATGATCGAGAAGGACGAGTCGCCCATTCTTTCGATTTATCTGAAGGACCTCGCCGAGCAGGCGTACGCGACGTTCTCCAGGAAGTACGGGTACGTGCCGCCGCCTCCCGTGCGAATCGAGGTGTTCCGCAGCCACGCTGATTTCTCGGTGCGCACGGTGGGACTCGCCGGGCTGGGCGCGCTGGGTGTGAGCTTCGGCACGACGTTGGCGTTCGATTCGCCGGCGGCCAAGGACGCAGGCCCGTTCAACTGGGGCTCGACCGTGTGGCACGAGCTTGCGCACACGTTCACGCTCGGGCTCACGGACAACCGCGTGCCGCGCTGGCTGTCGGAAGGATTGTCGGTGTACGAGGAGCACCACGGGATGAAGCCGGGCTGGGGCTTCAACGTGTCGCCGTCGTTTCTCGCCGCATTCAAGGCCGGCAAGCTCGTGCCGGTCAGCCGGATGAACGACGGCTTCATGCATCCCGCGTATCCCGAGCAAGTGCAGTTCTCGTACTACCAGGCGTCGCTCGTCTGCGAGCTGATCGCGCGTGACTACGGCGAGCCGGCGATCGTGAAGATGCTGCACGCGTACAAGGATGGGATGACGACCGATCAGGTCTTTCAGCGCGTGCTGAACACGGACATCAAGGCATTCGACAAGAAGTTCGACGACTACCTTCGCACGCGGTTCGCGAGCGTGCTGCCGTCGATCACGGCGCACGACACGACCGGCGGACGCGTCGCGTCATCGCCCGAAGCACTCGAGCGGGCGGCGCGCGGCAAGCCGACCGACTTTGGCGCGCAGCTGCTGGCGGGTGAGGCGCTCGTTCAGGCTGGCGACGTCGATCGCGCGATTCCGTATCTCGAGAAGGCGCGCGACATCTTTCCGGAGTACGGCGGCGCCGACAGCCCGTACGCGCTTCTGGCCAAGATCTATGAAAAGAAGGGCGATGCGCGGAAGGAGGCCGACGCGCTGGCCAAGCTCACGTCGCTCACCGAAACGAACCTGCCGGCGCTGATCGAGCTGGCGATCGCGCTCGAGAAGGCCGGCGACAACAAGGGCGCGGCGGACGCCATCGATCGCGCTCTCTACATCAACCCGTTCGACGCGAATCTGCACAAGCAGCTCGCCGATCTGTCACGCGGCCTGGGCGACAAGCAGCGCTCGATCCGCGAGCGCGCGGCGATCGTGGCACTCGGACCCGTGGACAAGGCCGACGCGCTCTATCAGCTGGCCGCGGCGCAGCACGATGCGGGCGAGGACGCTCAGGCGCGCAAGAGCGTGCTGCGCGCGCTCGAAGAGGCGCCCAACTACGAGAAGGCGCAGACGCTGCTTCTGGAGCTCTACGACGCGCGTATGCGCGACAGCGTGAGGAAGAAGCCATGAAACACTCGGCGATCGTGATCACGGCGGTGGGGTTGCTCGTGCTCGCGGCGGGTACGGCTGATGCGCAGCGGCGTCGGGGCGGCGGATTCGGCCAGTATTTCGGCAGCCCGGACGAGTTCTATCAGCCGCCCATGTTCAACGGCAATCCGGAGTACGACGGGCATTTCACCTTCGCCCGCGTACAGTATCGCGGCTTCGACCACTTTTCCGGCCGCGAAGGGCCGGGCTGGTCGCACGACTATCCGGACGCCGAGGAGAATCTGTCGAAGATCCTCCGCGACATCACGAACATCAATCCGTTCGTCGAGGAACAAAGCAAGAACGGCCCGATCGTCGGCAGCGTGCTCGTGCGGCTCGACGACCCGACGCTTTTCAAGTATCCCGTGAGCTACATGTCGGAGCCCGGCGGCTGGCATCCCAACGACAAGGAGATCGCCGGCCTCCGCGCGTATCTGCTCAAGGGCGGCTTCATGATCTTCGACGATTTCCGGGAAGGATGGAACGGAAACTACGACTGGACGAACCTGCGCCAGGAGATGGCGCGTGCGCTGCCGAACGCAAAGTGGGTGCAACTCACTGGCACCGAGCCGATTTTCCACTCCTTCTTCGACATCGATTTGGCGAAGGCCGTGAGCGGGACGTCGGCGTACGGCATCAATCCGCCAACCTATTGGGCGCTGTACGAGGACAACGATCCCAAGAAGAGGCTGATGGTGATCGCGAACGTGGACGACGATATCGGTGAGTCGTGGCAATGGTCCGCGTCGGGCTTCGTTCCCATCCAGGCGGCGAATGAGACTTATAAGCTCGGGATCAACTACATCGTGTATGCGTTGACGCATTGAGCTCGAGGGCTCGAGGGCTCGTTGATCGAGGGCTCGACTCAAGGGCTCGAAGGCTCGTTGATCGAGGGCTCGTTGGTCGAATCCTCGAAGCCTCGAACCTTCAATCCTTCGAACCTTCAACCTTCGAGCCCTCGAGCCCTCGAGCCTTAGAGCCCTCGAGCCCTCGAACCTTCGAACCTTCGAAACCTTCCAGCCCTCCACCATGGCCACCACGATTCCTGCTCCTGCACTCGACTCCTCCGACGACATCGCGCTCGCCGAACGACTGAAGCTCGGGCACGATCAGATCATCCATGAGCTGCACAAGCTGATCGTCGGTCAGGAGGACGTGATCGAGCTCGTGCTGCTGTCGCTGTTCACCGGCGGCAACAGCTTGATCGTGGGCGTGCCCGGCCTCGCGAAGACGCTGCTCATCAATACGATCGCGCAGGTACTCGACCTCAAGTTCTCGCGCATCCAGTTCACGCCCGACCTGATGCCGAGCGACATCACAGGCACCGACATCATTCAGGACGATCCCGAGACCGGGCGCCGGCACATGGTGTTCACGCCGGGACCGATCTTCGCCAACATCGTGCTGGCCGACGAGATCAACCGCACGCCGCCCAAGACGCAGTCAGCGTTGCTCGAGGCGATGCAGGAGCATCGCGTGACGGTGCAGGGCAAGACCTTCAAGCTCGAAGAGCCGTTTCACGTTTTTGCAACGCAGAACCCGATCGAGCTCGAGGGCACCTATCCGCTGCCGGAAGCGCAGCTCGACCGGTTCATGTTCAACATCATCATGGACTACCTGCCCGAGGACGACGAAGTGCGTGTTGCCACGACCACGACCTCGGTGCAGAGCTATCGCTTTCAGCATGCGGTGACGGGGAAGGACATCACCGCGTTCCAGCAACTCGTTCGCCGAGTGCCGATCGCCGAGCCGGTAGCGCGCTACGCGGTGCATCTGGCGCGTGCGAGCCGTCCGGGCCCGAACTCGCCGGACTTCATTAAACAGTGGGTGTCGTACGGCGCAAGCACGCGCGCACCGCAGCATCTGATTCTCGGCGGCAAAGCGCGCGCACTCATGGATGGGCGCTACAACGTGAGCTTCGACGACATCAGTGCGCTCGCCAAGCCGGTGCTCCGGCATCGCGTGCTGCTCAACTTCCACGCACAGTCGGAGCAGGTGACTACGGACCAGATCATCGAGAAGCTCGTACGCGCGGTGCCGGTACCGAAATCGGGAATGTGAGCCCATGTCCACCACCGTCTCGCCGTCTCCAACAACGCTCCTCGACCCGTCCGTGCTCGCACGGATCGGGAATCTGGAGTTGTTGGCGCGCGTGGTGGTGGAAGGATTCATCAACGGATTGCACCGGTCGCCACTGCTCGGCGCGTCGGCAGACTTCGCCGAACATCGGGCTTACATGCCTGGCGACGACATCCGGCGGATCGACTGGCGCGTGTTCGCGCGCACCGATCGATTCTACGTCAAGGAGTACGAGGCCGAGACGAACACGAACTTCACCGTGGTGCTCGACGTCTCCGCGTCCATGCGCTATGGCTCGGATCCGGAGAGCGGGCGCGTGTCCAAGCTGACGTACGGCTGTTTCCTGGCCGCCTGTCTGACGTACTTCGCCAGCATGCAGCGCGATCGCGTCGGACTGGCGGTCGTGGACCGCGACGTCGTCGAGTATGTGCCGAACTCCGCCAAGCATCTGCAGCTCATCCTTCACACGCTCGATCGCATCGAGCGCCACGCGAGCGAGCGCAAGTCGGGCGCGGGCCGCTCGATGCTTCTCCCGCCGCTGCACAAGCTATCGGACACCGTGCGGCGGCGGAGCCTCGTCGCCGTGATCTCGGACTTCTACGAGGATCCCGATGCGGTGATGGCGGCGCTGAATGAGCTCCGCGGGCGCGGGAACGATCTCATCGTCTTTCACCTGCTCGATCCGCGCGAGCTCGACTTCTCGTTCTCAGACGCGAGCAACTTCATCGACATGGAGACGGGCGAGAAGATGCCGGTAATCCCGGAGTATCTCCGCCAGCAGTATCAGAAGCTGATCCGGGAGCACAGCGCGACGCTTGCCAAGCGGATCGGCGAGTCGCGGGCCGACTACGCCCTCTTCGATACCTCCAAGCCGCTCGATCGCGCGCTGTTCGCGTACCTGGCGTCGCGTCAGCGCTTCAACCGGGTGCGCTGAATGAATTTTCTCGCGCCCGCGTTCTTCGCCGGTCTCGCGGCGATCGCCGTTCCCGTCATCATCCACCTGATCCATCGGGAGCGGAAGGTCGTCGTGGAGTTCCCGTCGCTGATGTTCCTGCAGCGCATCCCGTACCGATCGGTGCGCCGGCAGAAGCTCCGCCACATCCTGCTGCTCGTGCTGCGCTGCATCGCGCTGGCGCTGCTCGTGGCGGCGTTCGCCCGGCCGTTCTTCGAGCGGCAGCGGCCGACAATCTCCACCACCGGCGCGCGCGAAGTGGTCGTCCTGCTCGACCGCTCGGCGAGCATGGGGTACGCCGATCATTGGGACAAGGCGCGCGCGGCGGCGAGGAAGGTCGTCTCTGGTTTGACGGGAAGCGACCGCGCGACGCTCGTGCTTTTCGCGAGTGACGCATCGGTGGCGAGCGAGCCGATGGCAACGCCCGATCGGCTCAACGCCGCGATCAACGCCGCGTCGCTGACCGCCGAGGCCACACGATTCGCGCCCGCGCTCAAGCTCGCGTCGCAGCTCGTCTCGTCGTCGCAGCTTCCGCGGCGCGAGGTCGTGTTGATCAGCGATTTCCAGAAGGTCGGATGGGCGAGCCGCAACGAGATCTTGTTCCCCAAGGGCACGACGATCACGCCGATCGATCTCGGCGGCGCGGAACCGGACGTCGCGGTCACACAGGTGACCACCGATCGAGACAGCAGCGGCGACCGCGACCACGTGACCGTCGCTGCCCGTGTCATCAATACATCGAGCGTGCCGAGGACGGTGACGGCGACGCTTACGCTGGGTGGACGCCAGGTCGACACGCGGCGTGTGACGGTGGGCGCGAGTGCGGCGGCGCAGGCAGCGTTCGGATCGATCGCGGTGCCGAGTGGCGCCACGCGCGCCACGATCGGCATCACCCCCGATTCGCTCAAGGTCGACGACGTGCTCAACTTCACGATCGCGCCGGACGAAGCGGTGCCGGTGCTCGTCGTCGAGCCAGCGAACGCGCGCGAGGATCAGAGTCTCTACATCAGCCGCGCGCTCGCGATCGGTGACCGGCCGACGTTCACCGTCGACGTGAAGCGAGTCAACGCGCTGACGCCGCGCGACATCGCGGATCGCGCCCTGGTGATCCTCGACGAGGTCGCGCCGCCGGGCGGTGAGGTGGGCGCGAGGCTGCGCGCCTTCGTGGATGCCGGCGGCGGACTGGTCATCGTGCCGGGCGAGAATCGCGCCGAGACCTGGCCCGCGCAGTGGCGCGCGATCCTCCCGGCGACGATCGGGCAGATCGTCGACCGCTCGGGCGACGCCGGTGGAACGCTGTCATCGGTCGACTACTCGCATCCGATCTTCGAGTTGTTCAACGCGCCGCGCAGCGGGGATTTCTCGACCGCGCGCTTCTTCCGGTATCGCGCGCTGACGCCGCAGCCCGGCGCCAGCATCCCCGCGAAGTTCGATGACGGCTCACCCGCGCTCGCGGAACGCACCGTCGGAGCCGGGAAAGTCGTCGTGTGGGCGGCGAGCCTCGACAAGAACTGGACGAACCTGCCGCTGCAGCCCGTGTTTCTCCCCTTCGTCCACCAGCTCGGCAAGCACGTCGGGCGCTACGCCGACCCGCGCGCCTCGTATGCGGCGGGCGAGGTCCTGGATCTGTCCAGGCATGGCGAGCTCACGGCGCCGTTCATCGCCGGCCGGGCGAGCGACACCACGACACAACTCGTGCTCCAGGCCCCGTCGGGCGCCCGTGAACGCGTCACGGCCACGGGTCCGAACCATTTGATCACACTCCGCGAACAGGGCTTTTACGAGCTCCGTGGACGCGACACGCCGGTCGGCAGCGGCCGGCCGATTGCGGTGAACGTAGACCCGACCGAGTCGGATTTGTCCCATTTGGATCCGCAGGACGTGGTGCTGGCGGTAACGGCACCCACGGGCGAACATCAACTCAGTAGTGACGTCAGCACGGCGACGCCGCAGGACCAGGAGCGGCGCCAGCACGTGTGGTGGTATCTGTTGCTCCTCGCGCTCTTTCTGATGGCGGTCGAGACGGCGTTCTCGAACCGCCTGTCGCGCGCGACGAGCTGAAGCGTCATAGGGCAAGACAAGAGGTCAGCGCGGGAGAGCGCATGGAAAGCGTCCACGGGGTCAGCTCGGACCAGTCGCAACTGCTCGGCATCGTCCGCGGTGTTCGCACCCGTTATCGCGCCAAGCGCGCGCTGCGGGGCGCCGCGATCACGGTCGCTGCCGGCTGGGCGATCGCCGCCGCTGCGGCCTACGCGATGAGCGTCTGGCACTACTCCGACGCGGTCGTACTGATCGCGCGGATCGTCACGGTGGTCGCCGTGCTTGCGCTTGCGGCCTGGTTCATCGTGCGCCCGCTCCTCCCCAAGCTTGCCGACCAGCAGGTCGCGCTCTATCTGGAGGAGCATGAGCGTTCGCTAAAGGCCGCGGTCGTCACCGCGGTCGAGATGCAGCACGGCCAGCCGGCGCAGGCGGGCATGGCGCGGTCGCCCGCGCTCATCGAGCGGTTGACGCGCGCGGCGGTCGAGCGGGTGCACAAGGTGGGAGACGGCCGAGCCATCGACGCGGGCGGTTTACGCGTGAACGGCGGAATTCTCGCGGCCGTGCTGGCGACGGCGCTGGCGTTCACGCTGTTCGGGCCGCCGATTTTGCGGCACGGCGTGCGTTTGATCGCGGCGCCATGGCGCGACGATACGCCCGTGAGCCTGTTCAGTATTCTCGTGGAGCCGGGCAACGCCACGATCGCCAAGGGCGGCGACGAGTTGATCCAGGCGCAGTTGCGCGGCTTCGAGTCGGAGCGTGTCGAGCTCCTGGTGCGCGCCGCGGACTCGGTCGCCTGGACGCGACTGCCGATGACTCCCGACAGCGCCGGCCGCTACGCGTTCCGGATGTTCGACATCGGGACGAAAACGCAGTATGCCGTGGAGGCGAACGGGGTCCGCTCGACCACGTACACGATCGACGTGGCGAATCTGCCGTACGTGAAGCAGATGGATCTGCAGTATCGCTATCCGGCGTACACGCAGCTTCCGCCGCTCGACGTCGACAGCACGGGTGACATTGCGGCGCTCAAGGGAACGATGGTGCGAATTCGCGTGGCGCCGACGATCCCGACGGCGGGCGGCAGAGTGGTCGTCGACAACGGCGACACGCTCAAGCTCGTACCGACGCCGGATGGCAGGCTCATGGCGATGATGCGCGTGGCGAAGCCGGGCTTCTACAAGATCGAGCTGCAGGGTCCGGACGGGAAAATGGTCACCGGCTCGCTCGATTACACGATCGACGTGCTGCCCGATCGCGCGCCGACGGTGCAGTTCACCAAGCCTGGCCGCGACCAGAAAGTCCTGTCGGTGGACGAGGTCTACACTGAGGCTCGCGCCGAAGACGACTACGGGGTCGCCAAGCTCGAGCTCACGTACTCCGTGAACGGCGGCGCCGAGCGCACGATGCCGTTGCACGAGGGTACGCGCGCGCTCAAGGACCTCTCGGCCGGATACACGTTCATGCTGGAAGGGCTGCAGCTGCAGCCCGGCGACGTGGTCTCGTACTACGCGCGCGCCACGGATAACAACGGCATCAGCGGCCCGCAGAGCGCCTCGACGGACATCTACTTCCTGCAGGTTCGGCCGTTCGAGAACGAGTACCGTCAGCAGCAGGGTGGCGGTGGTGGCGGCGGTGGTGGCGGCGGACAGAACGACGCCAACCAACTCTCGCAGCGCGAGCGCGAGATCATCGCGGCCACGTTCAAGACGTCGCGCGATAGCACGCAAATCACGCCCAAGGATTTCGGCGAGAACCTCGCGACGATCCGGCTGTCGCAGCAGCGGCTGCGCGAGCAGACAACCCAGCTCGCGACGCGGCTCAAGGAACGCGGCATCGCCGGCTCCGACAGCAACTGGAACAGGATCGCCGAGATCCTGCCCAAGGCCGCCGCGGCCATGGACACCGCCGAGCGCCAGTTGAGCGGCGGCTCGCCCAAGTCGGCGCTCGCGCCGGAGCAGCGCGCGCTCGCGCAGCTGCAGCGGGCCGAAGCGGTGTTCCGCGAAATTCAGATCTCGATGGGCGGCGGTGGCGGCGGTGGTGGTGGCGGCAACCGGACTGACGCGCAGGATCTCGCCGACATCTTCGAGCTTCAGAAGGACAAGCTCCGCAATCAGTACGAGTCCGTGCAGCGCGGCCAGCAGAATCAGCAGCAGCAGCAGTCGGACAATCAGGTCGACGAGACGGCGGAGAAGCTGCGACAGCTCGCGTCGCGGCAGCAGCAGGAGAACGAGCGTGCTCGCGCCAAGGCGGACAGCCTGGCGCGAATGGGTTCGTCCGGCGCATCGGGCGGCCAGGGTCAGCGCGACATCGCGCAGCAGACGGAAGATCAGGCGCGGCAGCTCGAGCGTCTGGCGCGCGAGCAGCAGAACCAGTCGCTGGGGGACGCGGCGCGCCGCTTACAGGACGCGGCCAATGCCATGCGCCGCGCGGCGGCGACGTCGGGCAGCCAGCGCTCGAGCGAATCGGCGCAGGCGCTCAAGAATCTCGACGAGGCGCGGCGGCTCCTCGATCAGGAGCGGAACGGCCGGTCGTCGCGCGATCTGAACGATGCGATGCAGCAGGCGCAGCGGCTCGCGGAGCAGGAAAAGCAGGTGCAGTCGGACGTCCAGAAGCTCGGGCAGTCGGGAGGGGGCGGCGCTGAACAGCAGCAGCTTCAGCAGTCGATCGCCGAACAGAAGGGCGCGATGGCCGACGAGGTGAAAGATCTCAAGTCCAAGCTCGATCGGATGTCGCTCGACAGCCGTCGTGACCAGAAGGATCTGTCACGCGCGCTGGGAACGGCCGCGGACACGCTGCGGGGTCGCAAGGTCGAGGAGAAGCTCCGCTACACGCAGCAGGCGGCCCGCACCGCACCGCCCGACTGGATGAAGTCTGCCGAGCAGCAAATCGGCGCCGACATCGCGGATCTGGGGCAGCGTCTGCAGCAGGCGCAGACGGCGGCACAGGCGGGCAACGGTCAGAAACAGCAAACGCAGGTCGCCGACCGCGCGCGAAATCTGGTTCGCGGGTTGGAGTCGCTGGACGAGCGAATCCGGCAGCGTTCCCAGGAGCAGAGGGGCGCCGCGGGTCAGCAGCAGACACCGGGGAATCGGCAAGGACAAACGGGACAACAAAGCCAGCAGGGGCAGCAGGGGCAGCAGGGGCAGCAGGGGCAGCAGGGGCAGCAGGGGCAGCAAGGGCAGCAAGGGCAGCAAGGGCAGCAAGGGCAGCAAGGGCAGCAGGGGCAGCAGGGGCAGCAGGGGCAGCAGGGGCAGCAGGGGCAGCAAGGCCAACAGGGTCAGCAAGGCCAACAAGGTCAACAAGGACAACAGGGTCAGCAAGGCCAACAGGGTCAACAAGGACAACAGGGTCAACAAGGACAACAGGGTCAACAAGGACAACAACCGAGCGGTCGCGGCGGCGGACAGCCCGGGCAACAGACGGCGAATCAGGGCGGCGGCGGGATGCCCGACGCGGGCGGTGTTCCGCGGGGCGGCGCGCCGCAGGGTCAAGGCGCGCGCCTGACGCCAGGCGATGCACAGCAGTTCAGCCGCGAAGCACAGCAGCGCCTGAACGACGCGGAGGCGCTGCGCCGCGAGCTCGCGCGCAGCGGGCAGCCAACGCGCGAGCTGGACAAAGCGATCGACGACCTTCGGCAGTTGGCCAACCCGCAGGTGCTCGAGGATACGCGCGCGTCAGCCGACCTCCGATCGAAGACGATCGAAGGCTTCAAGGACTTCGAGTTCGCGCTGCGGCGCGCGATGGGCGAAGGCGATTCCACGCGCGTGCTGCTCGAGCGCTCGGGGGACGTACCGCCCGGCTACAAGCAGCACGTCGAGGAGTACTATCGCTCGATCGGAAAGGGAAAGAAGCCGTAACCCACGACCCGCCGGAGTACGGCGGAAAATGGTGGCGGAAGGAAAATGGGGTCAGACTCGATTTTCAGTTCTCTAAATCGAGTCTGACCCCATTTGCGCCATTTGCGCCGTTCGCCATCCTGATCGCGAATCGACGCTACGTCTCGATGTCGGGCGCTGCTCCCTCGCTCGCTACACGGCGCAGCACCGGTTGCGCTTCGCGCATCTTGAGCAGGAGTGTGTGATCGCTCATATCCCGCCACCGGGCCGGGATCGGCGTTAGACGCCGCTTGCCGACGACCGACTCGAAGCACAGCCAGCCGTCCCCGTACTCCTCGGGCAAATACGTCCATCGCGACCGGTCTTCAGGCGGGCGCCGCACCTCGAAGACTGTCCACTCGATGCCCCCGGAATCCGTGATCGTGCGCATGTGCTGATTTCCCGCTCCTGGCTGGGCCTGGCGTCGCGCGGCGCGTCCGCGCCGCGATCGATCTACCGACACTCGAAAGGCAGGTGGAATGCCACGGGTCACAGAATTTGGGAAATCCACAACCCTCCCCTTCGCCTGATGGCGAAGGGGGACTCAGCCGCGGAGCAGGTCCGCGAGCACGTTCGCATCGATGTTGCCGCCGGACACGACACACACCAGCCTGCCGCTCCCGGCACGACCAGCGAGTGCCGACGCGACCGGAGTCGCGCCGGCACCCTCGGCGACGACTCGCGCTCGTTCGACCAGAACGCGAACCGCGCTCGCCACCTCCTCGAGCGGCGCCACGAGCGCACCGTCGACGAGACCGCGAACGAGCGGCCACATCTCATGAAGCAGGCCACGGCCGCCGATTCCGTCCACGAAGCTGGGCGTGCGTTCCACGGCGACGGGCTCCCCCGCGGCGAGCGCGGCGGTGAGTGGCGTTGACGTCGCCACCTCGCAGCCGTACACCTTGGCGCGCGGCACGAGCGCGCGAATCGCGCTGGCGATGCCACTCACCAGCCCGCCGCCGCCGAACGGGACGAGCACGGCGTCCACGCCGGGCAAGTCCTCAGCGATCTCGAGCCCGATCGTCCCGTTGCCGGCGATCACTCTGGCGTCGGCCACCGGATGAATGAACGTGCCCGACATTCCCGCGCGCCCGTGATCGACGAGTGTCTGCCACCATTCGTCGTACGGCACCTGAACGATCGTGGCGCCGAGCCGTCGCACGGCATCCACCTTGGTGCGCGGCGCACTGTCGGGCATGACGACGCTGCAGGGCACGCCAAGCGCGCGAGCGCTCCACGCCACGCCCTGCGCCATGTTGCCGGCGCTCGCCGTGTAGACGCCGCGCGCGATCTCGTCGCGGCCGAGGAGCGCGATCGCGTTGCCCGCGCCGCGGAGCTTGAACGACCCGATCGGCTGCAGCGACTCGAGCTTGAGGTAGATCTCCGCGGGCGCGTCCACCTGAAGCCGCAGCAGCGGCGTGCGTGTGACGAGCGGGGCGATGCGGTCCCGCGCGGCACGAATCTCGTCGAGCGTCGGCCGCTCGATGGCGCGCGACGACACGTCAGTGCGCGGCGTGGCGCGCCCCGCCCAACTCGATCGAAACACCGGCGCCCTGTCGCCGCCCGGCATTCACCGCGTACGACGCGGCAGCGAGGTCCTCGATCGCCAGGCCCAGCGACTTGAAGAGAGTGATCTCGTGATCGTCGCGCCGTCCCTGTCCGCGACCGGTGAGCAGCTCTCCAATCTCGGCGACGATGTGCTCGGGCGTGATCGCGCCTTCCTCGAGCGGAATGAGAATGTCGCCCGGCTCCTTGAGTGCCGACTCGCGACGATCGACGTACAGTCGCGACCGCACGACCGTCCTCGTATCGATCTCGCGCGCCGAACGGTGCGACGCGCCAACCGCGTTGACATGCGTTCCCGGATCGAGCCATTCGCCCATCAACACCGGCTCTCTCGCGGAGGTCGTGGTGCAGACGATGTCCGCGCCGCGACACGCTTCGCTGCCGCTCGCCGACACCACGGCGTCGAGACCGTGTTTCTCACGCGCCGCCGCGGCGAGCCGCTCCGCGTGCGCGCGCGTGCGGCTCCAGACCTGGAGGCGATTGATCGGACGCACGGCACACAACGACTCGACGTGGACGTGTCCCTGAACGCCGGCGCCAATGATGGCGAGCGTCGACGCGTCCTGTCGCGCGAGGACGCGGGTCGCGACCGCGGTGACCGCGGCGGTGCGAATCGTGGTGACGGCGGTCGCGTCGAGGATCGCGGCGAGGCCGCCCGTTTCTGGATCGAACAGCAGCACGGCGCCCTGGTGCGAGTCGTACTGCGTTCCGTGATTCCGTGGAAAAAAGGTGATGATCTTGGCGCCGATCGTTGGCGGCGCGCCGAGATACGCCGGCATCACGGCAAAGATGTCGGTCGAATCCGGAATCGGGATCATCGTGCGCAGCGGCAGCACGGCCTCGCCGCGCGCGAGCGCCGCCAGCGTGGACGCCATGACGTCGATGCACTCACGCATCGGCAGCAGGCGTTCGACTTCGGACTGTGAGAGAATCAGCATGAAGCAGGAACGAGAGATCGAACGCCGCCGCGGGACGCTCTCATGCCTTCGGCCACAGCCAGACGAACACGAGTCCGGTCGCGAAGGCGTACAGCAGCGCGTCGAACCAGTACTTGAACGTCACGCTCCACCGGCGGCTGAACCAGACCGACTCGTGCGCAATGCCCACGCCGTAGCAGAAGAACGCCGTCGCCGCCGTGAAGCGCAGCACCTCGCCGCTGGGCGCGCCGGGAGCTTGGGCGCGGCTCGCGATGTATGCCGCGAACAGGCTCACGACGATCGAGTAGATGAACCACTGGATGAGATTCTTCGACATGCCGGGTGCGCCGGGAGTCATGACCGTGAGGATCCCCGCCGGACCGCGCGTGCGCTTCTCGACCCACGCGGGGTCTTTCATCGCGGCCATCGAGCCGGCGTAAGGAAACATGTACGTGCCCGGCGAGGTCTGGCCCTGCGCGAGCGCGCGCATCACGTCGTCTTCGGCCGGCAGTCTCGCGAAGTCGTTTCGATGATGGGGGAGTACCATGTGAACGATGCTGCTCACGATGAACACGGCGACTGCGGACAGCAGAATTGGAAGCCACAACGACGCCAGCGAGGTCATGTCATGCCTCCTGTTCGCGCAGGTGGACTGCTCGAATTCACTCCTCTGTCATGAACGGATACTTGTAGTCGAGCGGCGGCGAGAAGGTCTCCTTGATGGAGCGCGCGCTCACCCAGCGCACGAGGTTCAGCTTCGATCCCGCCTTGTCGTTCGTTCCCGAGCCGCGTGCGCCGCCGAACGGCTGCTGGCCGACGACCGCGCCCGTGGGCTTGTCGTTCACGTAGAAGTTGCCCGCCGCGTTGCGAAGCGCCATGGCCGCCTCACGCACGGCCCTGCGGTCGTTCGCGAACACCGCGCCGGTGAGCGCGTACGGCGACGTGCGGTCGATGACCTCGAGCGTCTCGCTCCACTTGGAGTCGTCGTAGACGTACGCCGTGACCACGGGGCCGAAGATCTCCTCGCACATCAGCCGATAGTCCGCCGTCTTGGCCTGAACGAGCGTAGGCTTGATGAAGTATCCGTCGTCGCCCTTGGCCACGCCCCCCGACAGGATGGTCGCGTTCGCACGCGCGTCGTCGAGGTAGCCGCTGATCTTCTTGAACGAGCGCTCGTCGATCACGGCGCTCATGAAGTTGCGGAAGTCCATCGGGTCGCCCATGCGCATCTCGTCCATCATACCCGTGATGCGATCGCGGACGTCGTTCCACATCGAGCGCGGGACGTAGATGCGGCTGGCCGCCGAGCATTTCTGCCCCTGGTACTCGAATCCGCCGCGCGCGACCGCGACGGCGAGCGCCTGCGGATCAGCCGAGGGATGCGCGACGATGAAGTCCTTGCCACCTGTCTCGCCGACGATGCGCGGATACGCCGCGTACCGCGACATGTTTCGACCGATCGTTTCCCACATGTGATTGAACACGGCCGTGCTGCCCGTGAAGTGCACGCCCGCGAGCTCGCGGTTCGACAGAAGGAGCTCGGAGATCTCGGCGGCGTCGCCGGGGACGAAGTTGATCACGCCCGGCGGCATCCCGGCCTCCTCGAGCAGCCGCATGATGTAATACGCCGACAGCATCGCGCTCGAGGCGGGCTTCCAGATCACGGTATTGCCCATGAGCGCCGGCGCCGTGGGCAGGTTGCCCGCGATCGACGTGAAGTTGAAAGGGGTAATCGCGTACACGAAGCCTTCGAGCGGCCGATAGTCCGACTGGTTCCACATTGCCGGCGTCGAGAGCGGCTGCTCGTCGTAGAGCTCCTGCGCGTAGGCGGGATTGAACCGCCAGAAGTCTATCAACTCGGCGGCGGAGTCGATCTCCGCCTGGAAAACAGTCTTGGACTGGCCGAGCATCGTCGCGGCGTTGAGCGTCGCGCGCCAGGTCGTGGCAAGGAGCTCGGCGGCCTTGAGAAATACGGCCGCGCGATCCTCCCACGCCCAGTTCGCCCACTCGGCGCGCGCCTCGCGCGCGGCGTCCACGGCGGCGCGAACTTCGTCGGGCGAGGCCTTGTGGTAATCGGCGAGCACGTGGCGGTGGTTGTGCGGCATGAGGGCGTGGCCCGTGTTGCCCGTGCGGATCTCGCGTCCGCCGATGATGATCGGGATCTCGGCGCGTTCGTTCGCCATTTCGGCGAGGCGGGACTTGAGCGCGGCGCGCTCGGTCGAACCCGGCGCGTAGTTCTTGACCGGCTCGTTGACCGGGGGCGGGACACGGCGCGTGCCGCCAAAGCCGGCCAGTGGTGCCGATGTGGGATGCACGGTGCGCTCGGCTTGCTCGGAGCGAGCGGCGACGCGTTCAGGTGCGGTGCGTACGGCCATCGTGAGAGTTCCTCGTGGACTGAGCGCGACGCGACTGCGGAGTAGGGGGCGGCGCTCGTTACTTCACAAAAATAGCGCGCTTCATCCGCCGGCGGGCCGGCGCTAATGTCCGACCATGCGCGCACCCCTACCGCTCCTCGCGGTCCTGCTGCTACTGGCCGCCTGCGAGTCCCCGCTCGTCGACTGGAGCGATCCGAGGGCAATCACGCCCATGGCTGGACCGTCGAGGCTGGTCGTCGACACGGAAGGTTCGGCACGATTCGTTGCCGACACGGCGGCGGGAATCGCGCTGCCCGAGCCGACACCTGGCTCGTGTGAGCGATCGCTGCGACGGGCCGCGGCGACGGTGCACGCGTACGCGATCTGGTGGAGCGCGCGCGCGGACAGCAGTGCCGTGCTCTACGTGGCTCGTTCCGCCGATGCCGGCCGCTCCTGGGCCAAGCCAATCGCGATCGACACGGCCGACATGAGCACCAATGGCTGCGATCGCCCGCCGCCGTCGCTGACGACGGTCGGCGACGACGTCTACGTGGCGTACTCGATGATCGCCCCCGACGGCCGCGGCGTATTCTTCGCTCACATGATGAGCGGCATGTTGCACTCGCCGGTGCCAGTCGTGTACGGCGAGCGACTGGTCAACACGGCCATCGCGGCGCAAGATCCACGCGTTGCGGTGGCGTACGAGGACCCGAACGGATCGCGGCACCAGATCGGTGTCGCGCTCTCCACCACGCAGGGACACCTGTTCGACTGGCGGACGACGGCTTCGCGCGTCATCGACGACGCGACATCGCCGGCCGTCGCGCTGGCCGGCCGCATGCTGGCGGTATCGTGGGCCGCTGGGCGCGGGGAGCAGCACGATAGTACGAACCGGCGCGTGGTTCGCGTGGGCCGAATCCAATGAGCGGAGACTGCACGGCGTGACGCACTTTCTTGGCGCACACACGATCGACACGGGCGGCATTCACATGGCCGCGCGGCGGGCCGGCGCGGCAGGCATGCGCGCTCTCCAGATCTTCACCGCGATTCCCAAGTATTACGGCGACAAGGTCTCGATCAAACCGGAGCGGGTGGAGCGCTTTCACACTGCGATCGCCGAAACGAAGATCGACCTCGCCAACGTCATAGCGCACGCCGCGTACGTGCTCAACACTGCGACTCCCGAAGAGGAGAAGTCCGTCCGCGCGCGGGAGGGGCTGGCCAAGGAAATGGAACGTTCGAGCTCGCTGGGGCTCGGCGTGATCTGCTTCCATCCAGGCGCCGCGACCGACGACAATCGTGAAGCGGCCGCTGAACGCGTCGCGAAGGCGATCGTCCACGCGCTCGAGCGTGTCCCGGGTAGTCGCACACGCGTACTGGTGGAGAACACGGCCGGCGCGGGGCGAACGTTCGCCAAGACGGCAGCGGAAGTCGGCTCGATTCTCCGCCACATCCCGCGCGGGCTCCGGTCGCGAACGGGCTACGGCCTGGACACGTGTCACCTATTTGCATCGGGCTACGATCTCCGCATACCGGGGGGCGTGCCGCGCGTTCTCGACGAATTCGAGGAAGAGACGGGCGAGCCGCCTGGCTTCATCCACCTCAACGACAGCGAAGGCGAGCTCGGCTCGAACAAGGACCGGCACGTTCTGATCGGCGACGGACGCATTGGCGTCGAACCATTCCGCGCGTTGCTCGCCGACCGGCGTTCGCGGGGGATTCCGCTCGTGCTGGAGACGCCGCAGCTCAACTACGAGATCGCCGAGGACGATGCCTCGCCCGATCCGTACGACGTCCAGATGATGGCGTTGCTGTCGGAGATGGATGCCTGAGTGTCATTGGCGACCGGCTGAAACTATCGCGGGCTTACTTACGTATTTAGCTAAGTAAGCAAGCGGTACTCCGATGACCATTCCGATGAACGACGCTTTCAAAGCTCTGGCCGATCCGACGCGGCGCGAGATTCTCCGACTGCTGCGCGACGGCCCGCGCACGTCGGGCGAGATCGCGGCGCGGTTCTCGAGCGCCTGGCCCACCGTGTCGCGCCACCTCGCGCAACTACGGGACGCGGGGCTCGTCATCTCCGAGAAACAGGGCCAGCAGGTCGTCTACGAGCTCAACACCACGGTGTTCGAGGATCTCGTCAACCACATTCTCGACTGGGTCACGCCGACCGGGAAATCCGGGGGAAAGCGCCATGCGTAAGTGGTATCCAGCCGTGCTGGTCGTGCTCACGTTCGTCGTGTCGGTGGTCGTGTATCCGCGCCTGCCCGACCGGGTGCCGAACCATTGGAACCTCCACAATCAGGTGAACGGCTACGGCCCCCGGTGGACGGTCACGTTTCTGTTCCCGCTGATGATGCTGGCACTCTGGGGGCTGATGCGCTTTCTCCCGCGAATCGATCCGCGCCGGGCCAACTACGCCAAGATGCAGGGGACATACGACCTCGTCGTGAACCTCACGCTCACCCTGCTGGCCGTGCTGCATCTCGTCGTGCTCGCCGCGGTGATGGGCGCACCCGTCTCGATGTCGCGCCTCGTCCCCGCGATCATCGGCGTGACGATGGTCATCCTCGGCAACGTGCTGCCGCGCGCCCGGCCGAACTGGTGGTTCGGCATTCGCACGCCGTGGACGATGAGCAACGATCGCGTCTGGGAGCGCACGCACCGCGTCGGCGGCTACGTCATCACGACGATCGGCGTACTCGCCATCCTCGCCGCGTTGCTGAACATCGCGATCGCTTCGGCCGCGATCGGCATCGTCGCGGCGCTGCTCGGACTCGGATTGGTCGCCTACTCGTACTTTGCCTGGAGACAGGAAACATCACAATGAGACTGGGAAGCATCGCGGCCGCGGCTGCGCTCTTGCTCGCGCTGACGCCAAGGCTCCGCGCGCAGGACGCGATACCGGAACGCGCGTCGTTCTATCTCCTGCTGCGAGGAGACACGATCTTCGAAGAGCGGAGCGCTCGTACGCCCACTGAGCTGAGCGGGGAGTTCGCCGACCGGATGCGCGGCGCTCGCGTATCGTACACGGCGGCCCTCGCGCCCACTGGCCTCGTGACGCGCATCGACATGCGCACCTATCGAGCGGCCGGCGACACCGCGGGCGAGAGGGCCTCGTTCGTCATCGATGGCGACAGCGTGATCGCGCAGATCGGATCCGCAGCCCCCGCACATCTGCCGGGTGCATCCGAATCACTGGCGATCGTCAATCCGGCGGTTGCGTTCCTCGAGCAGATGGTGCTTCGCGCGCGAACCTTCCGCACGGACAGTGTGGCGCTCTTCGTATTCGTGCTCGGGGGGCCGCAGCCAATCGCCGCCGTGGTACGGCGCATCGCACCGGACTCCGTGCAGCTCGATTACGCGAGCGCGTCCATTCATCTCGCCGTATCGCCCGAAGGGCGTGTGCTTGGCGGAGTCGTGCCCGCGCAGGGCGTCACGATCGCTCGTGGACCGGCTGGACCTTCACTACGCGCGTCACGGGCCGACTACACCGCGCCGCCAGACGCGCCGTACAGCGCGGAAAACGTGGTGGTCACCACGCCCGCGGGGCTTCGACTCACTGGCACGCTCACGGTGCCGCGCGCGCGGCCGCGCGGACGCGCGCCAGCCGTCGTGACGATCACCGGCTCCGGCCCCGAAGATCGTGACGAGCAGTCGGGCGCGATCCCGGGCTACCGACCATTCCGCGAACTGGCCGATACCCTCGGGCGGCGTGGGATCGCCGTTCTGCGACTCGACGATCGCGGCGTGAACGGCTCGGATGCGGGCTCGCCGACGGTGACGAGCGCGGACTTCGCGGACGACATTCGCGCCGGCGTTGCGTACCTGCGCTCCCGCGTCGAGATCGATCCCGCGCGTATCGCGCTCGTTGGCCACAGTGAAGGCGGCGTCATCGCGCCGATGGTCGCCGTGGGCGACACCGCCATCCGCGGCATCGTCTTGCTGGCGGGAACCGCGTCGAGCGGACGTGAAATCGTGGCGGAGCAGAACCGCTACGTGATCGACAGCATTCGACACATCGTCGGGCCCCAGCGCGACAGCGCGATCGCGGGCAGCCGGCGCGGAGCGGATTCGGTAGCTGCCAGGACGCCCTGGCTGCGGTACTTCTTCGACTACGATCCCACGGTGATCGCGCGACGCGTGCGAACACCAGTGTTGATCCTGCACGGCGAAACCGATCGTCAGGTTCCGCCAAGTGAGGCAGAGAAGCTCGCGGTGGCGTTCCGCGCGGGAGGAAACCGTGACGTGACGGTGCGCCTTTTCCGGGCGACGAATCACCTTTTCGTCGAGGACGCGAGTGGCGCGTTCGTCGACGCCGAGGGGCGGCTCCGTTACACGTCGCTGCCGTCACTGCACGTTCGACGCGAGGTGTTGGGAGCGATTGCCGATTGGCTCACGTCGCATTTCCGCTGAGAGATCGCGGCGAAAATCATCGTATCTCAGAGGGAAAATCAGCGCGTTCCCGAATGAAGAATCGTGCTCCCACGATGGAAAAACGTCGATTTTCCCTCTGAGAAATGGCGTTTTTCATAGGGGAAAACCATGCTTTCCCTATTGCGTCCTGCGCCGATGACTATACTTTTCGCCCTCGAAGGCGGTCGGTTTTCATAGGGAAATCGCGTCGCCTTCGCGTGAATCAACCCCCAACCATTCCATCTACCGGGAGAGAGAATGGCTGCAAAGAAG
>DATISA010000219.1:0-1659 GCA_035469245.1 Gemmatimonadaceae bacterium | reverse complement strand
GTCGCGCGAAAGCTGGAACTCCACCATCACCTGGCTGACGCCCTCGAGCGACACCGACGTCATCCGCTTGACGCCTTCGACGGTGTTGAACGACTCCTCCAGCCGGCGCGACACCTCGCGCTCGATCGTCTCCGGACTCGCGCCCGCGTAGACCGTCTGCACGACGACGACGGGGAAATCGATGTTTGGAAACTGCTCGATCGGCAGGCGGCGGAAGCTGAACAGGCCGAGTACGACGAGCGCGACCATCATCATCGCCGTGAATACCGGCCGGCGAATGGCGACGTGGCTCACGCCTCCGCCTTCATCGGCGCGCACGCGTTGTGTGCGCTGCGGCGCGCGCGGCCTCGCGCCGTTCGGCCCTTGGGAAAGGCCGTTGGACTTCTGATTTTTTGACATGTCTCATCGTCCCGCGACGGGGCCGGACCGCCGCGCGTGAGTGGCCCGAGGAAGAGCGAGGGCCGTATGGAATTGTACACTACGAGGCGAGCGCCAGAAAGCGACATGAGGACCTTGCCTTATGCCGTCCCTCGCCTTCGCCTACGAGCAATGGTGTCGTGCAGGCTCAAGGCGAAGGCGTAGTAATCCTGCTCATCGCTGCCTTTGGATTCAGTAGTCGAATCGTCTTGCCCGGTCCGACCGTCTTCTCCTCCGCACTCTCGAGAATGGCGCGACGAAGCTCGGCCACGGTCATTTTCGGCTTCACTGCCAGCAGCTTCGCCGCCAGGTTCGCGACCTGGGGCGAGGCCATGCTCGTACCGCTCGCCGGGACCACGTAGCCGCCGGGCACCGTGCTCAGCACCTCGTAGCCGTTGGCGTAGACGTCGACTCTGCCGTAGCTGGTGAACGCGGCTTCATCACCGGCGCGGTCCACTGCACCCGCGGTGATCAGGTTCGGCAGATCGAACGCGGCCGGTGCCGATTCGGCGAACCTATTGTCATTATCGTAGTTGCCGGCGGCCACCACGAAGAGGATATCCGATGCCGCCGCCATGGCGTCGTGCAGCGCCTTCGCCTCGATATCGAAGATTTGATGCGCCAACGTGCGCCGCTCCTCCGCCGTACGGCCGACGTTGTTGGCCTCGAGATCGCGCTCGAAGAAATTGGGACCCAGGTACCAACTCATGTTCACGACGCGCACGCCATGCTGCCGGAAGTAGTCGATCGTCTCGCGCATCGCCTGCGCCTGCTTCGACGCTTCGTCCAGCGTCGGCGCATGCGGCGGCATCTTGAACTCGTCCGTGCCGTCGCGCGCCACGAGAATGCGCACCGCTGGATTTCCCCGGACCGCGATGCCAGCGACGTGCGTGCCGTGCGACCAGGTGCCATACTCCCGGCCTTTCTCGAAGAAGGACTTTAGCTCGGCCGGCGGCATAGCCGCGATCTTGCGCCGCACAGTGTCGACGTCGGCGTTCTTGCGCCCCGCCTGCATGTTCCTCTGCCCCTCGCGGTACTTCGTCTCTTCGGCCGGCGTGAGTGAAAGTTTGAACAGCATTCCCGCCGACCGGTTGCCGCCGATGTCGTGCGCGATGCCGTTCACGTCGTCAACCCAGCCGTTGCCGTCGTCATCCTTGCCGTTATCCGGGATCTCGGCGGCGTTGGTGAAGAGTCGACCGGGAAAGACGGAGACGTCCACACCGCTGTCCCAGATTCCCACGA
>DATISA010000218.1:0-4253 GCA_035469245.1 Gemmatimonadaceae bacterium | reverse complement strand
CCGATGCCGAGCAGCAGCTCGAGCCGTCCAATCACCTCGCGCAGCACCTGGCGGCCCGCGTCGGCCCCGCGGCCGGTCGGCTTGATGCCACGAAGGAACGCGTGCAGCTCGTCGAAGTGGAGCTGGCCCACTTCGTACAGGTTCTTGCCGCCGATCGTGAATCTGAGGCGCGACGCCCTCAGCCGTGTGCCGCTGCAGTCGGGACAGAGGCGTTCGACCATCACCTTGTCGAGCCACGCTTCCATACCGGAGCTCGCCTCATTGCGTTGCCGATAGCGCCGATAGTGTCGCTCGATGCGCCGCGCGATGCCGTGGAATCCAATCTCTCGGCCTTCCCACTCCGGGCGCTTGACCTTGGCGTTGGGCGGGAAGGCGAGAGGGAACTTGGTCTCGAGCCCGTACAGAACGACGTTGTGCACTGACTCGGCGAGGTCCCGCCACGGCGTGTCGAGCGAGAAGCCGATCGCCTGCGACAGGCTGTACATCATCCGTCCGTCCCACGTGTCCGGATCGTAGCGGAGTGCCTCGCTAACGAAGCAGCCGGTGGCGATGCTGCGCGTTGGATCCGGGATGAGCAGTTCCGGATGCGTGAGCTTGTCGACGCCGAGCCCCGCGCACGTTCGGCAGGCTGCCTCGGGATTGTTGAACTGGAAGTAGTCCGGGCCAATCTCGCCGTACATGAGGTGATGCTTGGCGCTCGCCGTGCTCTTATAGAAGCGCTCGGCGTCCGCTTTCGACGCGCCCTTCACGATCTCGATCTGCATCATCCCGTCGCCCACGAGCAGCGTTGCGGCGACGGCGGCCTTGATCGCCTTCTCGTTGCGGCGGCGTACGACGAGCCGGTCGACGATTGCGTCCATCTGGCGCACCTTCGATTCGTCGAGCTCGATCTTCTGCGCAAGGTCGACGGCGGCGCCGTCGACCATCAGCCGCCGCACGCCCTTCTTGCGCAATTCGGTGAAGACGAAATCGAGCTCCTCGCCGTAGACTTTGAACACTGGCGCGCGCAGCTCGATTTCGGTCCCCTCCGGCAGCGACAGGATGGACTCGACGATCTGGCTCGCCGAGCGACTCGGCGCCGGCTCGTCGCAGCGAGGACAGTGGGGGTCGGCGATCGTCGCGTAGAGGAGATTGAGGTAGCTCGCGATGTCGGTCATCGTGCCGACAGTCGAGCGCGGATTGCTGGCGACGGTCTTCTGCTCGATCGAGATGACGGGCGAGAGGCCGAAGATGAAATCGACGTCGGGCTTGGCGACCTGGGACACGAACCGCTTGGCGTAGCTCGACAGCGATTCCATGTATCGCCGCTGGCCTTCGGCGTAGATCGTGTCGAACGCCAGCGAGGATTTGCCCGAGCCGGAGAGCCCCGTGACCACGACGAGTTTGTCGCGCGGGATCTCGACCGAGATGTTCTTGAGGTTGTGGACGCGAGCGCCCTGGACCGAGATCGTCGTGCGCGGTTTCGAATTCGGGTCAGACCCCAGTCGTCCTGGGTTGGCGTCGGACTTTGCCGAGTGCTTGCGCGGCGTCATGCGTAGGCGAACGCCAGTTCTTGCACTTCGACGTTGCTCCGGCGCGTCAGCTTGACCGGTACGGATGCCTTGACGAGGAGGCCGCGGTCGGCCAGGTACTCGCACACGGTCGTGACGCCGCGTACGCCGTAGTTGCGGGAGAAGTGATTCTCGATCTCGGTCGCGGAGCGCGTCTCGCCGGTATCGCGGAGGTAGTCGAGGGCGAGGCCGTAGAGGTCCGTCGTGCGCGCGGCGAGATAGCCGTCGATCGCATCGAGCGCCGCCTCGACTGCCGCCTCTGATTTGGGCGCGTTCAGCAATTCATGATAGACGGTCGCGAAGAATGCGGGGTTCAGGGTCATCGCCTGCGGAATCACTTCACGATCGGCGAGCAGCCCGGTGCCGATCACCTCGATGCGCGCCAGCGGCGTGGCAGCGTAGAGGATCCAGAGCGCGGTGTAGTCGAGATCCCTCCGGGTGACGAACCACTTGCGCGCCTTGTAGAGCGGCGGCAGAACGTGGGCGCCGGCCTCGAGCAGCTGGAGCTGGCGGTCGCGGTCACCCATCGTGTGGAGTCGCTCGCACAGGGTGGGGATGCTCTCGTCGTGCGAATAGAGAAGTCGTCCCTTGGCGAGCAGCGAGTGCGCGAAGGAGTTGGCGATGGAGCCCTCGACGATCTGCCGGAACTCGGTGCGGCTGAAGACGAACACGTGGGTATTCACGCCATCGGCGTACAGGCCGACGCCGCGCTCGTCACGTTTCTTGTCGTCGATCGTGACGAGGGCGAGATCGATGTCGGATTTGTCCCAGACGGTATCGTGGGAAAGACTGCCGCAGAGGATCGCGGCGAGGACGGTACGGTCCTGCTTGATCTGCGCGACGAGGGCGTCGAGGGCGCGGGTGAAGGTCTGGTGGACGGCGTGGCGGACGGGCATGGTCCGACGATACTACGGCGCGAGGGGCCGAGGAGCCAGCCGGGGGAGGGCGGGGTGCAGCGAGCGGACCTTCCAGCGCGGCAAGCGGTGGGACCCACCGTGGCTGCCTCATTTCAATGACTGGACGACGCTAATCGGGGCCCGAACGGTTGCCCGCTAAACCGGCGCTCATTCCAAAAATGGAATGAGCGCCGGTTTGGGCGGGCGATTGCGAGCTCGGCAAGAGCCCAATGCTTCCGCAGCGCCAGCGTCGAGTGAAGTTGTCCTTATGCTGCCGGAATGCCCGGCCGGGATGCAGTAGTTATAACGGACCGTTACGTCGCGTGCACTCCCCCCCCAACGGCGCGCGCATCACCCTACCCCGCCGCCGTATGCGAAGCCGCTGCCTGCGCATCTCGCCGTCGCTTCTCCGCGGCGAGATCGGTGCTCGCACTCGTGTTCGGGTGCCGGCTGGTCGCCAGACTCGCGAGCCCACGGCCCATCCCTTTGAGCTCGTTGTGCCACAGCAGATCGCCGGTCTCAGGATCGATTCGCCAAACCTCACCACTGTTTGCCGCGAAGAGCGACTCGCCGTCCCAGAGCACGCTCACGTAGTCGGACGAGCGGAGGTCCGTGCGCCAGACTCCGTCGCCCGTCCGCTCGTCGAGCGCTATGACGGAGGACTTGATTCCCACGAAAACGAGTACCTGCGGATCGCGCGGCATGGCTGGCTCCAAGGTGCGGTGGCTTGGTGCATCGGATCAGTTGTGGTCAAGACCGCGGCAATGACAGTGGGGGCCACGCCGCTCGATGATGATGATGTCGGCCCGGGCCGTGTCGGAGTAGTCCCCACCGTCGGCGGAATCGTCACAATCATCGCGCCATGCTCGGCTCAATGGCGCAAGAATACTCGCGTGCTCACCGAAAAGGCCCAGATGCGAATCCACACACTGTTCGTCGTCGCTGCACTCGCTACGGTTCCCGCGCGCGCCGCGATCGCCCAATCCGCCGCCGACTCCACCGGCATCCGCGCCACCGCCCACGACTACATCGACGGCTGGTACTCCGGCGACGCCGAGCGGATGGAGCGCGCCGTCCACTCGCATCTGGCCAAACGACTCGTCACGACGAGTCCACAGGGCCGAAGCATGCTCGTCGATCTCACCGCCGCGGAGCTCATCCAGTCCACGCGCGCCGGTTACGGCAAGATCCCGCGCGACAATTGGCGCGACAGCGTGACGATCCTCGACATCTACGGGAACGACGCCGTCGCCCGCGTCGATGCCACGACCTGGGTCGACTTCCTTCAGCTCATCAAGTGGAACGGCACGTGGAAGATCGTCAACGTGATCTGGGAGAACCGACCGCAATCGCCGTGAGCCTCAGCCGATCCCCGACCGCAACATGGTGCGAAGGCGCGCGCTGTGTGCGCGGCTCGACCGTAGGCGTGTGCCGTCGGCGGTGACCACGACGTACTCGCCGTGCGTAAACGGTTCGATCTTCGTCACCCGATCGAGGTTGACGATGGTCGATCGGTGGATGCGCACGAAGCGACGCGGGTCGAGCTTGGCCTCGAAGTCGCTGATCGGACTTCGTAGCATGAAGGCGGCGCCGCGGACGTGCAGGCGCACGTAATTGCCGGCGGCGTCGATCCAATCGATCTCGTCGGGCCGTACGAGCTGGGTCACGTCGCCACGGCTGACGGCGAAGCGTGAAGCCGGCGCGGGCGGACGCGCGAGTTGCCCGGCGGCCTTTGCTCCGTCCCGCTGGTCGAGCTGTCGAATCGCTCGCTCGAGCGCTTTCGCCAGTCGCGCGCGCGACACCGGCT
>DATISA010000217.1:0-15191 GCA_035469245.1 Gemmatimonadaceae bacterium | reverse complement strand
CGCGAGCGCATATGCGCTCGCGGCCCCTCGGGAATTACAGGATGCTTAGTGCGAGGACTTGTTGGTGTCGCCGGGGTTTCCGCTGCTGCCTGTGCCGCGGTTACCGGAGCTTCCCGTGCCGCTTCCGCCGGGCGTCGAGCTGCTACTGCCTGGTTTCTGGCTGCCGCTCATTCCGCCGGACGATCCCGACGAGCCGGGCGTGCCGCTCATGCCGCCCTTCGTGCTCGAGCTGCCGATGCCTTCATCGCTCTGATTGCCGCGATCCGTGCGGCCGCTCTGCGATCCGACGTTGCCGGAAGACGATTGGTCGCGCGAGCCGGCGCCAGGTGCGTTGTAGCCGCTCTGCTTGCTCGAACCGAGATCACTCGGCTTCGACTGAGGGTTCGACGGATTCGACGTCGAGCCAGAGCCAGAGCTTCCGCTCTTCGACGAGCCGAGGTTGTCCGACGACGCATTCTTGCCGCTCTTGTCCGAGCCGCTCGTCGAGCCGCTCGTACCACTTTGGTCGTTCTGGCGATCTGCCATACTACCTCCCCTGCAGGTTGAGTCTGATCGGGCTTCTCATTTCGCAATTCCCCCGAGCCCGGCAGTCTGCATCCCGCACCAACGGTGCCATCTGTTGTCGAGAGTTGACGAGTTCACTTGTGCATGCGTACGTCCGCATCATGCGCTTTCCACAATTGCTCGAACCGGGCTCACGCGTCGCCCTCGTCTCACCGGCTGGGCCGCTGCGCAACCAGAGCGATCTCGAGCGCGCGCTCGAGAACGTGCGCTCGTTCGACTGGGAACCTATCGTCGGTGCGCACGTGCTCGAGCGGGACGGCTACCTCGCGGGAAGCGACGAGCATCGGCTCGCCGATCTCAACCGCTTCGCGGCGGACCCGACGGTCGACGCCGTGTGGTGCATCCGCGGCGGCTACGGCGCGATGCGTCTCCTCGACGGACTCGACGTCGGCGCCTGGCGCCAGCGGCCGAAGACGCTGATCGGGTATTCCGACATTACCGCACTGCACGCCGCGATCACGAAATCCGCTCGGCTCGTCACGTTCCACGGCCCAACCGCGCGCGCGGAGCTGACCGAGCTCACGCGACGATCGCTTTGGGACATTGTGGCGTGCGGCGCGAATGGATATCGCGTGATTTCGAACGAGATCGAGTGCCTGCGACCGGGCCGCGCGCGCGGGAGGCTCGTCGGCGGCAACCTCGCGCTCGTCTCGGCGCTCGTCGGCACGCCGTACGCCTACGATCTCGACGGCGCGATCCTCGTCATCGAAGACGTGAACGAGGCGGTCTACCGCATCGACCGCATGCTCATGCAACTTTGGCTGAGTGGTGGGTTGCGCAAAGTGGCCGGCCTGGCGTTCGGGCTGTTCACCGAGATCCCGCCGGAGCCGTCGGATGCCGAACGGCCGCTCGAGCGGGTGCTGCGCGAGTTCGCCGACCGCTGCGGCGTTCCCGCGGTGGCTGGTATGCCTGTGGGACATGTCGCGGATCACGTGACGCTGCCGATCGGCGCCGTCGCCGAGCTCGACGCGGATGCACGAATGCTGATCATCGAACCATCATAGTCCACATTTCACTGATAGATCGCCCACACGGATGAAGACCGGCGCCCAACTGATGGCCGAGGCCAAGACGCGGATCAGCGAGTTGACCCCCGAGCAGGTGCTCGAGCGGCAGCGGCGCGGCGAGCCGATCACGCTCCTCGACGTGCGCGACCTGCACGAGGTGAACGCGGCAAAGATTCCCGGCACGCTGCACATCTCGCGGGGCAACCTCGAGACCAAGGTCGAGGCGCAGATCCCGCGCGACGCGCACATCGTCATCTACTGCGCGTCGGGTAATCGCTCCGTATTCGCGGCGGATTTGCTCCAGGAGATGGGCTATACGGACGTGGCATCGATGTCGGGCGGCATTCGCGGCTGGATCGACGCCGGCGGAGATGTGGAATGAGTGGCTGGGGCGGTCGTGACGTCGCTCGACGCGCTGCTCGCGCGGCCTGACGTCGCGCGCCTCGCGCGCCGTCTCGCCGAGCAGTCGGGCCACACGCTCAAAGCGGAGGGGCCGACGCGCTACGCGGCGATCGCGCTCGTCATGCGTCCATCCGTCGTCGGCGAGCCCGAGCTCCTGATGATCAAGCGCGCCGAGTTGGAGCACGATCCGTGGAGTGGCCACATCGCGTGTCCCGGCGGCCGGATGGAGCCGACGGATCGCGATCTACGGCAAACGGCGATTCGCGAGACGTGGGAGGAAACCGGCATCGACCTGGCGGCCGACGGCCTCGTGCTCGGCACGCTCGACGACATCAGCCCGCGTACGCCGACGCTGCCCCCGCTCGTGATTCGCCCCTTCGTGGCGGTGGTGAAGCCCGAAATCACGATCGTCGAAAGCCCCGAAGTCGCCGCGGCGTTCTGGGTGCCGATGGAATCGATCCGCGCGACGGAGTCATGGGGTCGCGCGCTCGTCGCTGTGCACGGGGTGGGGGAGCGAGAGGTGGAGGTGTTCAGGCATGGGGAGCACACCGTGTGGGGGCTGACGCACCGGGCGCTGACGCAGTTCGTGACCATGCTGGAGTAGCGGTTGCGCCGTTGGGTTGGCCCTCCCACGCCTGATACCTCGATGCTTTATGCTCGATGCTGGTCTCGCTTTCGTGGGCGAGATCTCAGTTTCGAGTGGTGAGGAGCCAGATTGACGATCTGGTCCCTCGCACCTGATGACTGGCATCTCACCCGCGACCGCGAGTCCAGCATCGAGGCCTCAGCATCGAGGCGTCAGACGTGGGGAAGCCACGCCAACGGCGTGACCTCGACACGTCCTGCTGCCGATAGGCACGACGTCACCGCTTCTCTTCCATGATCGCCATCGTGTTGCCTTCGCTGTCCGTGAACGCCGCGAGCCATAGCTCGTGGTCGGGCATGCGGGCGATGAGGTGCGGCGCATCGACGAACTGCACGCCCTTGGCCGAGAGCTCACGATGCGTGTCCTCGATGCCCGAGATAAAGAAGTAGAGGATCGAGCTCGCGTGCTCGTGTTCGCGCCCCTCGGCCGTCGAGAGCATGAGCCGCACGCCGCCGCAGTCGAAGAACGAGAGATTGGGGCCGGCGTCGAACAGGTGGCGCAATCCCAGGGTGTCCCGATAGAAGGCCGTGGCGCGCGCGACGTCCCTGCAGACGATGGCGATCTGTCCGATGCGCGACTGCTCGAGATTCGACATGACGACGTCCTCCGGCACCGACGGTGGCGCGGGCTTGTGGCGGCCCCGCGGCTGGTAGTTAGCTTACCTAAACAACACCCGAGTTAGTTAGCTAAGCTAAGTATTTGACATGCCGACGAAACGCGCAAGAGGCGGTCGCCGCCGAGCGGGCGCCGCGGCCGATGCAACCAGCGAGCTCGCCGACCGCCTCCATTCCACGGCGATCCATCTGCTGCGCCGGCTCCGCCGCGAGGACGACGCCTCCGGACTGCCGGCGCCGCAGCTCTCCGCGCTGTCCGTGATCGTCTTTGGTGGCCCGGTGACGCTCGGCCAGCTTGCCACCGCCGAACAGGTCCGCCCGCCCACGATCACCAAACTCATCGCCGCGCTCGAGACCGACGGCCTCGTCGTGCGCGAGCCCGACGCCGTAGACCGGCGCATCGTCCGGGTGCGCGCGACGCCGCGCGGAGTGAAGCTGCTGCAGGAAGGTCGGGCCCGCCGCGTCGCATCGCTCGCGAACTCGCTCCGCGGCTTGTCGGCGAAAGATCGCGCCGCGCTCGACCGGGCGGTGCCGCTGCTCGAGCAGGTCGCTCGGCGCACCGACGAGGCGTCGCGCTAGCGCGGGCTTGCACCTCACGCAACGTGAGGTCGTAGGATGTCGCCATGACCGAGACAGCCTACGTCGAAACCGCGGGCACGATCCGCGTTCCCGGCTGGGAGATCCCCGCCGCCCTCACCGTGCCGTCGTCGCTCGAGCCGGGCGAGTCCCTGCCGAGTGCCATTCTCCTCGTACCAGGATCGCTGTTCAGTGATGTGAACGGCGACTACCCGAGCTGGAACGTCTTTCCACACGTGTACGCGCACCTCGCTCGACAGCTCACCGCGCGCGGGCACGCTGTGCTCCGTTTCGCCAAGTTGGGGCCGGGCACAGGAAGTGTCCCGACGGATCCCGAGGTCGCGGCGACGATTCGAACCTGGGACGGCCGGGTCACCATCGCCGGCGCCGCGCTCGACTTCATGCGAGTCATGCTCGCCGAGCGCGGGCTCCAGACTGCGCGGACGGTCGTCGCCGGCCACAGCGAGGGCTCCATCGTCGCCAGCCGCCTGGCTGTTTCCGTTCGAGCCGCCGAGCTCGATGGCATCGTTCTCCTCGCCGGTCCGTCTGTCGGCATCCTCGGCATCATGCGCGAACAGGTAGCATTCGGCCTCGCGCCCGGTGAGATCGATGACGTGCGCGCACGTCTCGATCGGGTGATCGAGTACGTCAGGCGCGGCGAGGTGGTTCCCGCGGAGTTGGGCGAAGGCCCCGGGATGGGAATCCGTGCGCTGATCTCGATGCCCGAGGAAGGTCGCCGCTACATGCGCGAGGTCGATGCGACCGATCCGATCGACCTCGCGCGCTGCATGACACAGGCGGTGCTGGTGGTTCAAGGCGGTAACGACTCTTCCGTGCCCCCGCACCACGGCGAAGCGCTGCGCGACGCGCTGTGCTCACGACCGGATGGCGGCACGCGCACGTCGTACGAGTTCGTGCCGGACGTCACGCACATGTTCAAGGTTGTACCGGCGACCCTCAGCGGGCCGGAGGCATTCGGCTATCCGGGAGAGACGGATCCGCGAGTGGCGGACGGCATCGACCACTGGGTTCGGCGGCTCGGGGCCGCAGATCTGGGGTCAGACCCCAATTCCTGAGGAATTGGGGTCTGACCCCAGATTCGCGGCTTCGCGGTTTTCGCAGTTGCCATTCGCGCCCCTCAATCGTAATTTAGGCTGGACTAAGTTTTGATTCTCTACTGCCTAATTAGCGACCTGTGGCTATACCAAAGATTGTTCGACCCGGCGGGCAGCCCACCGAATCGGGCGGCTCCGGCTGGCGACGCGCCCGCGTCGCGCCGAGTCTGCAGGAGGTCTATCGAAGCGTTCCGATCGGGACCGGCGGCTTCTTCAGGAAGGCGCTCGCTTTTGCCGGCCCGGGGTACCTCGTCGCCGTCGGCTACATGGACCCCGGCAACTGGGCCACCGACCTCGCCGGCGGCTCACGCTTCGGCTACTCCCTCCTCAGCATCGTCCTGCTCTCGAACATCATGGCGGTGCTTCTGCAGGGCCTCGCGTCCAAGCTCGGCATCGTCACCGGGCGCGATCTGGCCCAGGCGTGCCGCGACCACTTCTCGCGCCCCGTCACGGTGGCGCTCTGGCTGTTGTGCGAGATTGCGATCGCCGCCTGCGACCTGGCCGAGGTGATCGGATCGGCCATCGCGCTCAACCTGCTGTTCAACATCCCGGTGGCCGTCGGCGTCCTCATCACCGGCCTCGACGTGTTGCTGCTCCTCGCCCTGCAGCACCGCGGGGTCCGGGTGCTCGAGGCGTTGGTGATCACGCTCATTGCGACGGTCGGCATCTGCTTCTTATTCGAGATCGTGCTCGCACGCCCCGACGTCGGCGCGATCGCTGCCGGATTCCTGCCGAGTAGTGAGCTCGTCCGCAATCGCGAGATGCTGTACATCGCGATCGGCATCCTCGGCGCCACGGTGATGCCGCACAACCTGTATCTGCACTCGTCGATCGTGCAGACGCGGCGCTACGAGGAGACAGCCGCCGGCAAACGCGAAGCGGTCAAGTTCGCGTTCTTCGATTCGACGATGGCACTGAGCTTTGCGTTCTTCGTCAACGCCTCCATTCTGATCATCGCCGCCGCCACGTTTTACTCCAACGGGCACACCGAGATCGCCGAGATCCAGGATGCTCACAAGCTCCTGACGCCGCTCCTCGGCGCCGGGGCCAGCACCGCCTTCGCCCTCGCGCTGCTTGCTTCCGGCCAGAACTCCACGCTGACGGGAACACTGGCCGGTCAGATCGTGATGGAGGGATTTCTCGAGATCCGCATCCGGCCGTGGCTCCGGCGGCTGATCACGCGCATGATCGCGATCGTGCCGGCGGCCATCGTGGCCGTCCTGTACGGCGAGAGCGGAACCGCGCGGCTGTTGATTCTGAGCCAGGTGATATTGAGCTTGCAGCTCTCCTTTGCCGTGTTCCCGCTCGTGGCCTTCACGTCGGATCGCATCAAGATGGGCGAATTCGCGAACCCATTGTGGCTCAAGGCAAGCGCCTGGCTCGTCGCGGCGGCCATCGCGGCGTTGAACGCATGGCTTCTCGTCAAAACCGCGCAGGATTGGTTGGCCTGATGTACAAGCGCATCCTGGTACCGCTCGAGCATTCCGAGTACGACGCCGCGATTATCGCGCACGTGCGAGCGCTCGCGACGTACTGCGGCGCGTCCGTCGTGCTCATTCACGTCGCCGACGGATTCGCCGCGCGCAACGTGAAGCAGCTCAATCTTCGCGAGTCCGAGGAAATGCGCGCTGACCGCCAGTACCTCGAGTCCACGTGCGCCTCGCTCGTTGCCGAAGGGCTCAAGGTCGAGTCGCTGCTCGCTGGCGGTGATCCGGCCAGGGAGATCGCCGATGCGGCGGCCCGCGAGAATTGCGACCTCATCGCGATGTCGACGCACGGCCATCGCTTCATCAAGGACGTGATCTACGGCAGTGTGGCGAACGAGGTGCGTCATCAGTCGCGGGTGCCGGTGCTCCTCGTTCGGGGCGAGCGGCGGAACACGCCGCGAGGCACCGAGACATGACGTCGATCAGGGCAGCAGCGGCGCTCAGCGGTCCGGTCGAGGATTACCTCAAGGTGATCTTCGAGCTCGAGATCAAGTTCGGCGTCGCCGAGACGAACGGGATCGCCGAGGAGCTGCGCGTCGCGCCGGCATCGGTGAGCGGGATGATTCGCCGGCTGGTGGAGCACGGACTGGTCTCGCACGAACGCTATCGCGGCGTTCGCCTCACGAGCGACGGGCGACGCGCGGCGCTCAAGACGATCCGTCGCCACCGGGTGATCGAAGCGTACCTCACGACGGCGCTCAATTATCCGTGGGACCTGGTGCACGACGAAGCCGAGCGGCTCGAGCACGCAGCATCGGAGGAGCTGATCGATCGGATGGCGGCGGCAATCGGTGAGCCGACGACGGACCCGCATGGCGCGCCGATTCCCACGCGCGAAGGCGCGCTCGATCAGCGCACGCTGCTGTCGCTCGATTCCGTCGAACCGGGGACGCGCGTGCTGGTGGAGCGCGTCGGCGATCAAGATGCGACGCAGCTCCGCTATCTCGCGGAACTGGGGCTGGTGCCGGGGCGTGCGGTCGAGGTGCTGTCGCGCGCGCCATTCGACGGGCCGATCGCGCTACGAGTCGGCCGCGCGACGCGATCGATCGGACCGGCATTGGCCAGACGGATTTTCGTCGCCGCGCTTCCCGCGGACTGACCGCGGCCGCGGGGGATGACCTTCGGGTCCCGCGACGCGGAACGCTCCTTGCCCGATTCATCCATGGACGACTCTCGGGAGAAGGCAATGGGCGTTCAGCGAATGCCGGTGGATCCGAACACGGGGATTCCCGACCTCATCTCGCGGCTAGGTGAAGACTCCAAGCGCCTGATGCGCGACGAGGTGCAGCTCGCCAAGCTCGAGCTGCGCGACTCCATGAAGCGGAGTACGAGAGGCGCGATGTGGATGGGCGTCTCGTTCGGCGTGGGCGTGGTCGCCCTCGTCGCCTTGACGCTCCTTGTTGCCACGCTCATCGGTCGCCTCGCCGCCGGGCACATGTGGGTGGGCGCGCTGTTCACGGGCATCGTCGAGCTGGTCATCGCGATGGTGTTGATCAAGCGCGGCGTCGCGACGCTCGGCGAACCGTCGTACAGCCTGGAGCAGACGCGGAAGTCGATCACGAATTCGTTCTGAGCCAGCACCTTCCGCGCTTTTCGCGGGCTTAGCTTTCGCGCATGGTCGCGGCTCTGCTCGCGGTGGCACTTCTACAATCGATCGATTCTACTCCCCCTCGTTCGCCGCCGCGGACCGTCGCGATCGACGAGCGACTGGCGCAGGATGCCGGGATACGAGTCGGCGACCGCATCGTGCTGTCGAGCACGCCCGGGGGCGGTGGCGACACGGTGGTCGTGTCGGCGCTCACGAGGCGGCGAGCCGATCCGTCGGAAGTTGCGCGAGCCGATTATCGCGTGCGCATGCATCTGGACGAGCTGCAGTCGCTGATCGGGTACGGCGACCGCGTCGACCGGTTTGCGGTGGCGACGCGCGATTCGAATTCGACGAGCTCGGCCATCGGCTCGATCAACGCCGCGGCGTTCGGGTTCCAGGCCTATTCGTCGCGCGAGATCGCCGTCGAGACGTCGCGCACGTTTCTGGTGGTGAGCCGGTTCCATCGCGCGATTGGCGTGATCACGATCGTGGCGAGCGCGATCTTCCTGCTGTGCATCATGCTGCTCAAGGTCGATGAGCGTCGCCGCGACGTCGCGGCGCTGCGCCTCATGGGCATTTCGGCGCCGTCGATCGTCCGCGCGGTGATGGTGGAGGCGGCGCTCGTGGCCGGCGTGGGAAGCGTGGCCGGCGTGGGGATTGGCTGGGTGGCGTCGGTGATCATCAACTGGCACTATCGCGGCGTGTACCGAACCCCGCTGGCGTTCGCCATCGTCACGCCTGGCATCGTGATTCTCGCTGTCGCACTGTCGCTCACGCTCGGACTGGTGGCGGGATTCGTGGCGGCGCAGCGACTCGTTCGCATGCCGGCGCTCGAGCTCCTCTCGGGACGTCACGAGCGACGATCCCAGGCCGTCGTCGCACCGCACGGCTGATGCTTCTCCGGCTCGCCTGGGCAACGCTCACTCGCCATCGCACGCGGACGCTGCTCGCCATGCTCGGCGTCGCCGTGTCGGCGGCGATGCTGCTCGACATGGTGATGCTGTCGAGCGGAATGCGCATCTCGTTTCGGAGCCTCTTGCTGTCGCGCGGCTTCCAGCTTCGCATCGCGCCAAAAGGCACGCTGCCATTCGACACCGACGCGACGATTCCCGGCGCGACCGATGTGATGCGCACGCTTCGCTCGGTGCCAGGCGTCGAGACCATCAGCCCCGTGCTCGGTGGCCAGCTCCACGTGGAGAGCAATGGGCGCGCGATCACCGCGATCGCCCTCGGCGTCGATCCACGAGTGCAGGGCGATTACGAGATGGTGGGCGGACGGTCTCCGTCCGCTGGAAACGAGTTCGTGGCGAGCGAAGATTTCATTCGCGCGAGCGGCATGCGGCTCGGCGACAGCGCGACGGCCGCGGCGGGGTACGATCCACAGCTTCGCACCTACGCGGGGCAGCGTCGGCTGGTGCTGGTCGGCCAAGCGCGATTCCTGTATATGCCCGCCGAGCAAAAGTCGGTGGCGCTGCCGCTCGCGACGCTGCAGGCGATGCGAGGGTCGCTCGCGACGGATCGAGCGTCGCTGTTCATGATTCGCGCATCGCGCGGTGCGAACGTCGACAGCGTGCTTCACCGAGTGGAGGCGGCGCTGCCGCGCGTATCCGCAGTCTCGACCGAGACGGCGATGCGGCAGGTCGACGAGCGGTTGAGTTATTTTCGCCAGCTCGCGGTGATTCTCGGCGCGGTGAGCCTGGGCGTCGGCTTTCTGCTCGTGACGACACTCGTGACCGTGTCGGTGAACGAGCGATTGGGCGAGATCGTCGTCATGCGCGCGCTCGGCGTCGTGCGCGGCCGGATCGTGCAGCAGATCGTGCTCGAGGGAGTGGCGATCATGCTCGTCGGCGCGCTGGCGGGGCTGGGGCTCGGGCTGGCGACGGCGCGCTACCTCAACTCGATCCTCGCCGCGTTCCCCGGATTGCCGGCGGCAATCGACTTCTTCGTGTTCGAGCCTCGAGACGCGTGGGCCGCGCTCGGCATGCTCACGGTGGCCGGCATTCTCGCCGGGATATATCCGTCGTGGCGCGGCGCCTCGCTACCGATCGCGATCACCCTGCGCGAGGAGGCGGTCGGTTGAGCGACGGCGACGGCGGATCGGTACTCGTCGCGTGCGACGTGCGGCGCGACTACCACATGGGCGACGAGTGGGTGCACGCCGTGCGCGGCGTGTCGCTCGAGGTGACGAGCGGCGATTCGCTGGCCATCGTCGGGCCGTCGGGTTGCGGGAAGTCGACGCTGCTCAATCTGCTGGGTGGCATCGATCGGCCTACCGCGGGGAGCGTGACGATCGGCGGCGAGCGAATCGATCAGATGCGCGACGCCGACTCGACGCGATTCAGGCTGCGACACATCGGGTTCGTGTTTCAAAGATTCTACTTGATGCCGGCGCTCACCGCGCTCGAGAACGTAGAGCTGCCGCTCGCCGAGGCGCGTGTGCCGCGCAGGGAGCGCGTGGAGCGCGCGCGCGAGCTGCTGGCATACGTGGGACTTGCTGGCCGGTTCGACCATCGGCCGGCGCAGCTCTCGGGTGGCGAACAGCAGCGTGTGGCGATCGCGCGGGCGCTGGCGAATCGGCCGCGGCTGCTGCTGGCCGACGAGCCGACCGGCGAGCTCGATGCAAAGACGGGCGCCGAGATGATCGGGCTCCTCGGCCGCGTAAACGCCGATGGGACGACGGTGATCGTGGTGACCCACGACGAGGATCTCGCGCGCGCGGCCAAGCGGGTCGTGCACATGCGCGACGGCGTGATCGTGGATGATCGGCGGCAGGACCAGCCATGATCGGCCTGCTCGCGCTGCGCAACCTCGTGCTCCGCCCGTGGCGGTCGGCGTTGCTGCTGTTGGGCTACAGCCTGGGCGTGGCGGTGATGATCGTCTTGTTGTCGATCGGCGAAGCGTTGCTCACGCAGGCGAGGAACGAAAAGCTCGTGGGTGGTGGCGAGGTTACCGTGTTGCCGGAAGGCATCGACGTCGAGGTGATGAAGACCGGTGGTCTCGGCGGCCTGTTCTTCTCGATCGACCACGCGCGTTTCATCTATCGGCAACTGCTGGCCGCGCCGCGGTTGGCGAGCGAGATCTCCATGGCGGCGCCGCAGATCGAGGGCAAGCTGTTGTACGCCCGGCTTGGAGACGGGCGCGAAGTGCCGGTGATGGCGTCGGGCGAAATTCCGTCGCGGACGCAGGGCGTAGGCGCGATGCCGCCGATTGCCGCGGGCGATTGGCGAGACGACTCGCTCGACCGCGTGTGGCGCGATCCGCCGCCCGCGGAGTTGCGCGATGCGATCGACCACTTCCATCTGCCGCCCGCGTCGGCGCGTACCGATCCGACGTGGGCAGAGTGGCACTACTTCAACGTTCTCTCGCCCGATCGCAAGCGATGGGCGTTCATCTCGTTCATCGTGGGCGGTGCGATCCCCGACGGTCAATGGGGCGGACAGGTCCTCGTGACGATGCACGAGCAGGGCGGGGCGGCGCGCCGATACGTGGCGACGCTGCCGGCATCGTCGGTGAGATTCTCGACGAGCAACGCGAACATCACGATCGGAGGCTCGACCGTGACCGTGCTGCCCGACGGCCGCTACGCCGTGAAGGCGCGTGCGCGTGAGGAGCACGGCGGCGCTACGATCGACGTCGACCTCGTGGTTGCTCCCGCGGATGGAGCGTATTTCCCTGGTGCGGCGCTGACGAGCGGCGAGATCGTGTCCGGATATGTCGTGCCCGGCCTTCGCGCCGATGCCACCGGTACGATCTGCGCCAGCGGCACCTGCGAGCAATTCGCGGGCGCGCAGGCCTATCACGACCACAACTGGGGAGTGTGGCGCGGCGTAACCTGGGAGTGGGGCGCGGCGCGCGCAGGTCAGTACACGCTGCTGTATGGTCGCGTGCAACCCGCGGACAGCACTTCGGCATCGATTCCACTGTTCGCCTACCTCGTGGACTCGCTTGGATTCCTGGCGGTGTTTCGGCCGAACGAGATTCGCTACGAGGACGGCTTCACCGCGCGCGTGGCGGGGGAGGGCCAGAACGCGACGATCCGGGTTCCGTCACGCGCGACCATGGTGGACGTGCGCGGGGACGACACGCTGCGCATCGAGCTCACGATCGAGAACGCCACGGCCACCGACACGCGGCGACCGGAAGTCGAACGCGGCGAGGGGCTCAGCAACCGCGGTCTGCTACGTCCGTACTTCGTGCAGATGAAGGGGCTGATGCGACTGGGCGGGCGGGTGCGAGGAGCACCGATCACGGGACAAGGCGCCGGGTTCTTCGAGACCTACCGATAGCGCAAGTGTCCGCCAGTGTAGACCGCGCGGCGATCTCGATACGACGTGCGGGGTGCTGGTGCTGTGGACCCGTCGCCGCTAGTCAGCTTCGGCGATCGTCGATCTCGCCCGCGGTCCGCCCTTCGTGCTCAGCTCTGGCCCGTCGGGCTTCCTCGTCCAGCTTCGATTGTCCGCGAGAGAATCCGGTCGCCGCATACTGGCGGACCGTCGTCCACGGCCCGTACTTGTCGGCGTGCGATGCCCAGCCGCGCTCCAGCTCAGGCTCGACCTCGGTGAACTCGCGCTCGATGAAGTTGGGATTGTGACTCGCGATCTGGCCCAGGTAGTATGCGCCGCGCACGTCGTCGTACGCGCGATCGGCCGGACGATTCTCAACCGAGTCGTAGTGCGCGCGGAAGTACTCCTCGTCCTCCTGGCTCAGCGAGCTCGCGGCCTCGGCGACGGCTCGACCGGCCCACCAGCCGCCGATTGCGCCGGCGATGCCACCGATCAACGCACCCACGGGTCCAGCCGCCGAGCCGATGCCGGCGCCGAGGAGCACGCCGGATATCCCTCCCGCGGCCTCGCCGATCTCGTCACCGATGGTGGCGTGCGCGTGATGTTTGCCCAGCGCGACATCCTTCGCACGTTCGATGCGACTGTCGGTCGACTCGTTGTCCCGCCGTCTGTGCTTGCTGCGGTTCATGTGGGCTCCCTGTTGCCGACGCTCCGCACGTCGAGTCGCGCAAGAAGGAGACCGTGCCCGAGCGGGCGGTAAACTCTTGACGTTGCTTTGGATCGCGTGCCGATTCCATCCATGCCTGGACGAATTCGCATTGGAACGCAGGGCTGGGCCTACGACGTATGGGTCGGTCCCTTCTACCCGACGGGGACGCGGTCAGCGGATTACCTCCCCGTCTATGCACGGGGCTTCGAGACAGTCGAAGTGGACTCGACCTTCTACGCGATCCCCGCCGCGAAAACGATGCGCGGCTGGGCCCAGCGCACTCCGGACGACTTCATCTTCGCGCTCAAGCTGCCGCAGGAGATCACCCACGAGCGCCGGCTGCGAAACACGGACGAGATCGCGGGCGAGTTCTTCGACCGGGCACGCGAGCTCGGCAATAAGCTCGGACCCATTCTGATCCAGCTCGGGCCGGACTTCGGCATAACCGAGTTGCCGGCGGTGGCGCAGTTCCTCCCCAAACTGCCGCGCGACATCCGATTCGCCATCGAGTTCCGTCAGCGCGCGTGGATTCACGACGGCGTGCTGGCGCTCCTGGCCGAACACAACGTCGCGCTCACGTTGAGCGATGGACGCTGGCTCCCACGCAAGCAGATGATGCAGCTCGCGACCCGTCCAACGGCCGACTTTCTATATGTTCGGTGGATGGGCGCAGACCAGAGTCTGGTCGATTACTCGCGCATCCAGATCGACCGCACCCGGGAGCTCGAGACGTGGACGGGCGTGTTGTGGCCGCACGCGGAGCAGGGACGCGACGTGTACGGATACGTGAACAATCAGTTCGCGGGCCACGCGCCGGAATCCGCGCGGGAGTTGCAGCGGTTGTTGGGGCAGCACGCGGTGCAGCCGGAGGATCTCGGGGAGCAGATGAGTCTGTTCTGAAACCGGGGAGTGGTTGGGGGATCTCACGCCTGACGTCTCGATGCTGAGACCTCGATGCTGGTCTCACTTTCGTGGGTGAGATGTGAGTCTTGAGTGGTGAGAAGCCAGATTGACGATCTGGTCTCTCGCACCTGATGACTGGCATCTCACCCGCGACGGCGAGACCAGCATCGAGCATAAAGCTTCGAGGCGTCAGGCGTGGGAGGGCCAACCTGACGGCGGGGTGCAATCAGGCCCCTAGAGACAGAGGTGAGAAAAACCGGAGGGCATGGGCGGTGAGGTGCGAGTGCGGGAGGGATGAGACACGGGCCGAGGTGGCTGGCTCGCGCCGGGAACGGCAAACGGCGGCAGGTCGTTCGCAGTCCGCGGCGCGCGGACGCTACCTCGGCCCGTCTCTCGCATCTCCCGCACCCACCATCTCACCGCCTATGCCCTTTCAGTTCGCCGTTGACTGAAAGCCTGATCTCTCATGTTTGCGGACTGTGTCCGCCGTCCGTCTCCCCGGATAGCTTCCGCCCATGGCCATCGCGATCGAACCACGCTCGCACATCCTGACGCCCGCTGCCGAGCGCGCGCAGTCCGTCGAACTGTGGCACGCCTACACTGTCGTCTTCGCGGCCGCCTGCGTCATGACCGGCGTATACTGGGACATCTCCTGGCACATGTCGATTGGTCGCGACACGTTCTGGACTCCGGCGCATCTGTTGATCCAGGCGGGCGGGTTGATCGCGGGCATCAGCTCCGGATATGTCGCGCTCAAGACCACTTTTCGCGGCACCGAGGACGAACGCAACGCATCGGTGAGCTTCTGGGGATTCCGCGCGCCGCTCGGCGCATGGATCTGCATCTGGGGGTGTGGCGCGATGCTCACCTCGGCGCCGTTCGACAACTGGTGGCACAACGCCTACGGGCTCGACGTGAGGATCGTCAGTCCGCCGCACACGGTGCTGGCGCTGGGAATCTTCTCGATCGTCGTGGGTGCGCTGCTGCTCACGCTGGCGCAGCAGAACCGCGCCGCGGCTGAGACGCAACGGCGGCTCGCGTGGGTGCTCGCGGGAACCGCCGGGATGTTCATCATGAACTTTGCGGTGTTCCTCACGGAGTACAGCGAGCGCCGGATGATGCACACCGCGTTCTTCTATCAGCTCACGGCGGCGGTGTTTCCATTCGCGCTCGCTGCAATGGCGCGCGCGATCAAGCTCCGCTGGGCGGCAACGGCCGCGGCGACGTTCTACAGTGCGTTCATGCTCGTGCTGATGTGGATCATTCAACTCTTTCCGGCAACGCCGCGGCTCGGGCC
>DATISA010000216.1:0-83458 GCA_035469245.1 Gemmatimonadaceae bacterium | reverse complement strand
CGCCGCGTGGTCAGCGACGTCGACCCGCGACTGACGGTCGCCACCGCGGCGCCGTTCGATGCCTTGCTCGACGAGCCTCGCGCGCAGCCACGACTCAACGCGCTGCTGCTCTCGGTGTTCGCCGTGTCCACACTCACGCTCGCGACGATCGGACTCTTTGCCGTCATCGCGACGATGGTCCGCCAGCGCACGCGCGAGATCGGCATCCGCATCGCGCTCGGCGCGACGAGCGCGTCGGTTCGGCGAATGGTGCTGGTACGCGGGCTGAGCCTCGCCGGAGTTGGAGCCGCCCTTGGAACCTTGATCGGCGTGATGTCGAGCCGCTACCTGAGCGCGCTGCTGTTCGACGTGAGTCCAACCGATCTGCCGATACTGGTTCAGGTGTCGTGCGTCATGCTGGTCGCGGCCACGCTCGCGTCCTACCTTCCTGCCCGCGCGTCGACGCGAATCGATCCGATGCTGACGCTCCGCAGCGATTGACGAGGCAAACCACAGCACGATGTGGTACCGCATCGCCGCCGATCTCGTCCTCATCGCCCACTTCGTGTTCGTGTTGTTCGTCGTGGGCGGTGGTGTGCTGGCGATTCGCTGGCCTCGAGTGGCGTGGGTGCACGTCCCGGTGGCGATCTACGGGGCCGTCATCGAGTTCATGGGATTCATCTGTCCGTTGACGCCACTCGAGAACTCGCTGCGCCAGCGGGGCGGCGAGGCCGGATACTCGGGCGGGTTCATCGACCACTACATCACCGCGACGATCTATCCATCGGGGCTCACTCGACGCATCCAGCTCGTGCTCGGTATCGCCGTGCTGGTGTTGAACGCCGTCGTCTACACGATCGCCGCTCGTCGCGCGCGGAGTTCGATCGAAAGCCAGCGGCCACGCGGGGCGGTGTAGGTGGCGGCGCGGTCGCCTAGCTCTACGAAGCCCTGTGCCGGTCGACCCACCACGGGAACAGCGTCAACGGCCAGCCGATGAGCGCCCCACCGGCGAGCGCTTTCACGTTCTGGGGCGGCGGCCCAATGATGCTCGCGGCGTAGAGCGCGAGCAGAAACGCCACCAATCCCCAGAACCCATATTTTCCCACCGCGTCCCGCGGCCGCGTGGCGCGCGAGTAGATCGCCACGCCGGCAGCGTACAGCGCGCACTCGACCACGATCGTCGCGGCCGGATAGTTCCACAGCCCGAGCCCGGCGCGTGCCATGCCGGTCGGGGAGAGCGGCAGGTCAGGGCGGTGCGTGATCAGGTCGAGCACCCAGTGGCTGATCACGAGAAGCGGTACGATCGCGGCGCCGCGCGTGTAGCCGGTGATCGCATAATAGATGATCCCGAACGCGGCGGCCCACAGCACGATCATCTCCAGGCTGTGTGACCATGGATACCGAACGAATTGCAGCGTGAGGAACGGGTTCCCCGCGGGGGCGATGCGCACTTGCTCCCAGCCGAGGAGAAGAAAAATCGGCCAGAGCAGGTCCGCGAACTGCGCGGCGACGAAGTTGACCGCGAGCGAGGTGCGCGGCGCCGCGCGCTTGGCGGCGAAGGCCAGTGCGAAATGTCCGATGAACACCCGTGGACGATAACCGGTCCGACCCTTCGCGTCAGGTCACCGGCGTGCTCGGCATCGGCGTGGTCGGCGCGCCGAGCTGCTTCACGAGGCCGTTGAACCTTGGATCGGCGCGAAGGCCATCGAGGCGTGCATCCCATGTCATGTGAACCACGAACATCGACCGTTCATTGATTGCCTTTTGGAGCCACGCGATCGCCTGGTCGTTGTCGCCGAGGCCCGCGTACACGATCGCGATGTCGTAGGCCGAGACGTACCCGCTGAGTGCCTTTTTCAGGAGACCGTCGAGCAGTTGCTGCGCCTCCTGCTTCTTGCCCGCTTTCGCGAGCGCGTTCGCCAAGGCTGCTTCGGCGAAAGGCAGACTATCGGACAGCGCCGTGGCCTTCCGCATCGCGGCGACGGCGTTGTCGTTCTGGCTCTTACCGAGAAGCGCCCAGCCGCTCACGATCTGGGCCCAGAAGTTCGGCATCATCATCTGCGATTCCCTGGCGCGGGCCAATGACGTGTCGAACTGTTTGTCGAACAAGTTGTGCCAGCCCGTGCAGGTGGTGAGCATCGGGTTCGCGGGGTCGAGCTCTCGCGCGCGCTCGGTCTCGGCCGCGGACTCCCTGCTGCGACCGACGGCGAGCAGGAAGTGCGCGTAGTCGTGGTGCACCTGCGCATTGCTCGGCGCCAGCGCGAGCGCCCGCTCGAACTCCTTCTTCGCCGCGACCCAGTCCCATCGGTAATGCACGTTCACGAGCGCCATCAGGCCGAGTGCTTCCGCCGAGCGCGGATCGTGCTCGAGAGCTCGCTGGGCCGCGCGCTCCATCTGGCTGAACGCCTCGACGGGAGCGACCTCGCCGAAGAACGCGCGGAAATACCAGGCCCGCGCGAGTGCGGCGTATGCGGCCGAGTGATTCGGGTCTTTTTCGACGGCGACCTGGAACTGGGCGATCGCTTCTTTGAATCGTGACTGGCCGGCGAGGTAGCTGCCCTTGAGGTACGCCTCCTGTGCTTCGGGCTTGACGCTCGCCACCTTCGCGGCGGGGTTTTCGACGAGCTTGGCCCCGATCTCTTCCGCGATGTCGGATGCGATATCGTTCTCGAGCTCGAGTGCGTTTCCGATCTGTCGCTCGTAGGTGCGGTTCCAGATCGAATGCTCATCCGCGACTCGAACGAGCCGACCGGAGATCCTCACGCGGTCGCGGTCCCGGCCCACCGACGCCTCGAGCACCGCGTCAGCATGAAGGTCTCGTCCGATGTCGCGGAGAGACTTCTTCATCTTCATCATCTTGTACTGACTCACGGACGTGCGCGAGATGACGTTCACGGAGCCGATCTCCGACAGTCCGTTGATGAGCGCGTCCGTCAGCCCGTCGGCCAGATAGTCCTGGCTCATGTCGCCGGACAGGTTGACGAGTGGGAGCACCGCGAGTGTGTGAATCGTCGTCGGGCCCGAGATGAGCCGTGTGACCCGCTGGCGCAACGACGGCACCGCAAACACGACCGCGGCCGCCGTCACGAGAGCTGCGGCGGCGGTAATGACTGCCCTTCGCGCCGATCGTTGCCGTGCGGCACCACGCGCGCGCGACGGCACCACGCCGCTGTTCGCGATGGATGCATGCTCGGCGTCGTCGAGCAATTTGCGGAGCTCGGTCGCGGTCTGAACGCGATCTGCTGGGACGCGAGCGAGCATCCGCGCGACGGTGCTGGCGAGCTGTTCGTCGACCGTGTCTCTCGCCTGCCGCACATCGGGCGCGGCGCTCGCCATTTTCTTGGCGACGATTGCCTGCGTCGTCGGGCCAGTGAACGGCGGCTCGCCGGCGAGCATCTCGTACAGCACGCAGCCGAGGCTGTAGATGTCGGCGCGCTCGTCGACATGCTCGCCCGCCGCCTGCTCGGGGCTCATGTAGGTCGGCGTGCCGATGCTGACGCCGGTCGACGTGAGCTGTTCGCCGGCTCCCTCGAGCGCCCTCGCGATGCCGAAGTCCGCCACGATCGGCTGTCCATCGGCAAGCAGCACGTTCTCCGGTTTGATGTCGCGGTGGACTACTCCGTGTGCGTGCGCGTGCTCGAGCGCGCTCGCGATTCCGCGCGCGATGACAATCGCGTCGCGCACCGGCAATTGTCGCTCGCGATTCAATCGCGCCCGCAGCGACTCGCCGGGCACGTACGGGGTGACGTAATACAGTCGCCCGTCGGCCTCGCCGGAGTCGTGCAGCGGAAGGATGTTCGGGTGGGCGAGTTTCGCGGTAATCGCGATCTCGCGTTGAAACCGCTCGATGCCGAACGCATGGCTCAGGTCCGGCTTGATGACCTTGACCGCGACGACGCGGTCGTGCCGAACGTCGCGGGCCAGGTACACGGTCGCCATCCCGCCATGGCCGAGCTCTCGCTCGATCTGGTAGCCGTGAAGGCGAATCGGCGACGACGACGTGGCATCGCTCATGTGCCCCTCGTGGTGAGGTGTGTGCCGGCCCCCGTCGGCACGCGAGCGTTCAACAGTCGGATACTCTAGCCGCACTACTATACGATTCGCCGGCATCGATGGAAAGAGCGGAGACCAGCACCGGCTACTTCCCCCGCGCTCGAGGACAGGTTCAAACCAACAGGCCGCGGCGGTTGTCAGACATCGCGGATCCAGCCTCCTCGACCTCGCGCATGCTCCAGGACATCCGCTTCGCCACCCGCACGCTCCTCAAGAACCCCGCGTTCACCATCGCGGCCGTGCTGTGCCTCGGCCTCGGCATCGGTGTGAATGCCACGATCTTCAGCTGCGTGCGCGCCATGCTGCTGCGCCCGTTCCCCTATCAGGATCCCGATCGCCTGATCGCGATCGGTGAATCGAATCCGCAGCGTGGCTGGCACATGAACACGGTGTCCTACCCGAACTTCCGGAGTTGGCAGGCCGAGAACCGATCGCTGTCGAACGTCGGGATCTACACCGGGACTTCGTTCAATCTGGCAAACGGCGAAGGCGCGCAATGGGTGTCGGGCGCGAACGTTTCGTGGACGATGTTCCGGACGCTCGGCGTCGCACCGGCGATCGGCCGCGAATTCAACGAAGACGAGGACCGCGTTGGATCGCCCAAGGTCGTCATCCTGAGCGATCGCGTGTGGCGTGATCGGTTTGGCGGGCGGGGCGACGCCGTCGGACGGGACGTCAGGATCAACGACGTACCGTACAAGATCATCGGCGTGATGCCGACCGGGTTCGAGTTCCCGTCGGCGAGCGGCGTCTGGACCACGATGCAGCTCGACCCGCAGAAGAACCGCGGGAACCATTCCTGGCAGGTGATCGGACGTCTCAAGCCGGGAGTGGCCATCGAGCAAGCCCGTCTCGACATGCGGCGTGTTGCCGCGCAGCTCGAGACACAGTACCCGAGCTCCAACACCGGCTGGAGCGCCGACGTCGAGACCTTGCGTGACTTTCAGGTCGGCGACGTGCGGCCGGTTCTGATGATCATGATGGCGTCGGTCGCATTCGTGCTGCTCATTGCCTGCGCAAACGTGGCGAATCTTCTCCTCGCGCGCGCGACGTCGCGAGCCAAGGAGATGGCCGTGCGTGTCGCGCTGGGTGCGAACAGCTGGCGGGTGATCCGGCAGCTGCTCACCGAGAGCGTGCTCGTCTCGCTCATTGGCGCGGCGTTCGGCATCGCGTTCGCGTATGCGTTCCTGCAGTGGATCAGGGCGAACCTGCTGGGCGGCGTTCCGTTCTGGATGCAGTTCCGGATCGATGTGCAGGTGCTCATGTTCACCACCGCCGTCGCGATCGCCACCGGTCTGTTCTTCGGCGCTGTGCCCGCGGTTCAGTCGGCGCGGCCGAACCTGAACGAGACGCTGCGCGATGCCGGTGCCCGCGGCACGAGCGCTGGCCGCGCGCGGCAGCGACTTCGCAGCAGCCTCGTGGTCGGCGAAGTGGCGCTCTCGCTCGTGCTGCTCGTGGGCGCGGCGCTGCTCATTCGCAGCTTCCTGGGACTGCAGAACGTGAATCCGGGTTTCGATCCGACACATGTTCTGACGATGCGCGTAACGCTCAGTGGCCCATCGTACGATTCCAGCTACAAGCGATTCGCATTCTGGAATCGGTTCCTCGCCGACATCAATGCGCGTCCGGGCGTCCAGTCGGCTGCGATCACGAACAACATTCCGCTCTCCGGAAGCAATAACAACGAGTTCTTCGTGGTCGAGAATCAACCAGTCCCGCTGGGCCAGGAGCCGTTGCTCGAGATTCGCTGGGTATCGCCGCGCTACCTCGAGACATTGCGCGTGCCGGTGCTGCGCGGGCGGATGTTCACTCAGCCGGAGTGGGCCGATTCCGGCGCGGCGGGCCGCGTGGTCGTGATCAACGAGTACATGGCCAAGCGGTTCTGGGGAAACGCCGACGCCGCGATCGGCAAGCGATTCAAGTTCGGCATGGCGACCGATACCTCCACGCGATGGATCACCGTGGTCGGCGTCGCCGCCGACATCAAGCACAAGCAACTCACCTCCAAGCCCGACCAGCAGGGATACATGCCGTACCGGCAAGGCGGATGGAATTCGTCGGCGATCGTCGTACGTACGCGCGGTGAGCCGACGGCGGCCACCGGCACGGTGCTCGCGGCGCTCAAGGCCACGGATGCGCTCATTCCCGCGTACCGCGTGATGAGCATGGACGCCAACATCCAGCGCTCCTATTGGCAGCAGGCGCTGTACGGAAAGATGTTTGGCGCCTTCGCCGCGATCGCCGTCGTCCTCGCGGCGGTTGGTGTGTACGGCGTGATCTCGTACGCGGTCTCTCAGCGCACGCAGGAAATCGGCGTGCGCGTGGCACTCGGCGCGCAACGTGGCGACGTGCTGCGGCTCATTGTCGGACATGGCGCGCTGCTCGGCGGCGTCGGCATTATCGTGGGGCTGGCCGGCGCGCTCGCGGTGACCCGCTTTCTCCGTACGTTGCTGTTCGGGATCTCGCCGTTCGATGTGCCGAGCTTTGTCGGCGTGTCGGTGCTGCTGACCGCAATCGCGCTCGTGGCGAGCTACATCCCGGCGAGGCGAGCCACGCGGGTCGATCCCGTCGAAGCCCTTCGGTACGAGTAGGAACGCGGCCCCCTGATGGACGTTCTCCCCACGCCTGAGAACTCGATGCTTTATGCTCGATGCTGGTCTCGCTTTCGTGGGTGAGATGCCAGTCATGAGGTGCGAGGGATCAGATCGTCAATCTGGCGTCTCATCACTCGAGACTGAGATCTCACCCACGACGGCGAGACCAACATCGAGGGCTCAGCGTCGCGGCGTCAGCCGTCAGTAGAATGCTCCGCGCACGAGTAGTGCTCCAGGTGACCGGGCGGAGGGCTGTCAGCGTGGGATGACGGGCAGCGTCACGTGCGAGGGATGGGTTGAGTCGTGCACCAGCCGCTGGTGCGCGACGACGAACGTGCTGTCGCGCTCGTTGTTTCCGCCCGTGTTCAGATTCCGATCGTATTTCGGGAACAGCGCCGATGACACGGTGACCCGAATGCGGTGGCCGGGCTCGAACACTCGGCCGGTGAACCACAAGTCGATGTCGTATCGCTCGGTGCTGCCCGGTGCCAGCGGCACTTCCTTGTCGTATCCATGACGGAAACGAGCGCGTGCCACGCCGTCCTGCACGCGCTCGGCGTGACCATCGGGAAAGACATCGAGCAGCATGATGTTCCAATCAGTGTCCTTGGCGTCGCTGGCGGCCCACAACGTCGCCCACATCGGCCCAGTCACCTCGATCGGCTTCGTGAGCGGCCTGGACGTGAACACCAGCTCGTCGCGTCGTGTCTCGTTGAGCGACGTGAAGTCTTCGTTGAGCGACGTCTCGAGCTCGCGTGAGTCGATCAGATACGGCGTGGGGTTCGCCGGGTCGTAGGTAAAGGTGTCGGCTGGTGCGCCGGTCGGCGCGATCGTGTCGAGTACGCCGTCGCCCTTGCTCGTGTTCGCGCCGCCGCCCGAAGACAGATACCAACTCGTCGGCACAGCGCGCGCGAGCGGCCACGCAGGCTCCTTTCGCCATGTATTGTCGCCGAACACGAAGATGTCGACCGGCGGCTCGGTGTCGACGCCGTTGTTCCTGCCGAGCAGATAGTGATCGAACCAGCGGAGCTGCAGCCGGCGCGTCTCCACGCGCGACTGTGGCCCGAAATCACCGGCCACATAGTCCACGCCTTTGTGCGCGCCCGCGCCCATCACGAGGCGAATGAATGGATGGCCCGGGACCTTGTTGAGCGCTTGCGTATAATCGATCGGGCCGCGCGAGTCGTCGTACCAGCCCGAGATCTGAAGTACCGGCGCGCGAACTTTGGCGATGTTCGTCGTAACCGCATGAGCGCGCCAGTACGCGTCGAGCGTGGGATGGGCAATCCACCGATCCCACAACGGCACGTCGCCGCAGCCAAGCCGTTGCGGCAAGTCACTCAGCGGCAGATGCGTGAGTGCCGAGCCGATGTCGAGGTCGTTGATGTTCTGCAGCGTGCGCGCGCGCATGAGGCAGGCCCACGCCACGTTGATCGGCGAGAACACCATGTCCTCGTAGGGCACGATCCGCCACGGATCGCCCGTCGCGGCCGACGGCGCGATCGCGGCGAGATGCGGCGGCGCGCTCACCGCGGCGTACCAGGCGAGCCGGCCTTCGTCCGAGTGGCCGATCAGGCCAACGCGACCGTTCGCGCCGGGCAGCTTGGCGGCCCACTCCACCGCGTCGTAGCCATCGCGCACGTCGGTGTCGTAGTCGCCAAAATCCTTGCCGTCGGAGATGTCGCGACCGCGTACGTGCTGCGCCACGAAGATGTAGCCGCGCGATGCCCAGTAGCGACCGGCGGGGTGCAGAATGCGCGTGTAGGGTGTGCGTTGGAGCACGACGCCGAAGGGACCATTTCCGACCGGACGTGCGATGTAGCTCACCAGCCGCGCTCCGTCACGCGTCGTCATGAACACGGCGGTGTCCTCGGTGACGGCGTACTGCGAGTCCGACACGGCGCCCGGCCATAACTCGTACTGCTTTTCGGCGACGAACGGCGTGGCGCGCCGCACGAGGCGAATGCGTCGGCCGGCGGGCTTGCCCGCGGCGAGCAGCACGCCGGTGAAGCTGTCGCCACTCCACGTTCCCTTGAGCGATTGCTCCCCGTTGCCGCTCAACACCACGGAGTCGGCGTCCGGGGCCACGCGCGTGACGGCGAGCATCGGCTCGCCTGTTCGGCGGCGAATCGAGCCGACGAATCCCGAGTCGCTGCCCGCGAAGTGGGCGAACCCCATTCGCCGCCATCCCTCGAAACCAGGCCGCGCCGTCGAGCCGTCCGCGACGTAGGCGTCCCACTCACCGGCGAATGTGGGCGACGTCCCTCGCGCGGCGCAGCCCGAGAGCATGGCCGCGGCGAGGATCGCGATGGAGGGAAGTGCGCGGCTCAGGGCCGCTCCAGGCTCACGCGGCATACGATTCTCGTGTGATGAGACCCTGAACATCGTCGGCACCCGGGGGATCGCGCAACGTCGGCGGGGCCCAAGTTCATCGCAATCGTTCGGTACTAGCTGAATGAGCGCGGTAAAAAGCGGTAAAAAGGGTCAGAGTCGAATTAGCGGAGCGCTAATTCGACTCTGACCCTTTTTAACCGTTTTGCCGCTTGTTGCCGCCAGCCTACAGCGACAACAGCCGTGAGAAGAACGAGCGGTACCGCTGCAGCGCCTGGCGAAGGTCCTCCGTCGACACGTCGCCGCCGCGGTCCCACTGCTGCTCGAGTTGCGTGTGCTCGCGGCCGAACGAGTCGGCGATCCGGGAGATCACGTCGGACACCAGTGTGTCCGCCTGCTGCACCGCGCGCCGCGGCTCGTCGACGAACCCCGCCTGGATTTCGGTCCATCGCCCCTTGAATTCGTTGAGCTGAGCCGGCTCGAACAGCGCGATGCGCTCCGACTCGTCGACGTCGGCGAGCTGTTGGTCCGCGCGCGGCCGCGCGACCTCGCGGTCGGCAACAGGCGTGCTGGCATCACGCTCGATGTCGCGATCGACTGCCCGCGTTCGGTCCTGGGGCGGGGCCGATGGATCGAGGTCGCCGCGTTCGTTCCTGAATTCGTCTGCGCTCATGGTCTCACGTCCCTGTCAAGGCGGGCACGCCGCTCGTTTTCGGCCGCTGCGCGCTCGGCGCGTGCGGCATCCTCGGGCCTCGCCACCTCTCGTTCCACGGGCCGCTCGACGGCGCGCTCGGTGACGCGTTCACGATCCTCGAGAAGATCCTGGAACAGCTCGCGATAGTAGACCATCGCCTTGCGCAGGTCCTCGGTCGTCGCGGCGTGTCGGCGGTGCCGGTCCGCGATGTCACGCGCCGCGCGGTAGTTGTGCACGACACGCGCGTGATGCACCGAGAGATCCGCCGCGCGCTGATCGAAATCCGATACGGGATAGCCGCGAACCTTCATCACTTCTTCGACGAGCCCGTCCGCACGCGTGACCGCGTTGCCCGGATCGTCCACGAATATGACCTGCGCTCGCCGCCACTCGCGCGTGAAGTGGTCGCGCTGTTCGGCGGTCAGCGGTTGAATCTCGAGCGCCTCCACGCGCTCCTTTCGCTTGATCAGTTCGTCCTCGGCTCGGCGCGCGCTGCCCGTCTCCCCCACTGTATAGGAATACTCGGGCCCGTACTGCTCGCGGAGCTCTTGAGTTCGCCGTTGCCGCACCGTCAGGTACCATGCGATCGCGCCGAGCGCGACGATGGCAATGACGACGCCGATGATTGCCCCTGGTGTCATGGTTCGTAAATCTCCTCTGCCGGAAGACGGCCTGCGGTCAAAGTACTCGTGCGTTCCGGAGAGGTGTGTAGCAGGCGGGGTGCCATGACATGCTCGCGCTCGGTGGAATCGTTGAACCGTTCCACCGAGCGCTCTGGCGTTCTCGTCGGCGTCGCGCGAAGTGGGCTTACGTGAAGATGATCTGGCCGCCAGCGGCGAGCTCGTAGAACTCTCCGACGGTGATCACGCCCTGCAGCTCTTCGATGAAGTCGTCTCGCTCGAGTCCGAACATCTCCACCGAAGCCTTGCACGCGTACAGCTTGGCGCCCGAATCGGCGATCATCTGGATGAACTCGGGGACCGGCGGGATGTCGAGCTTGGCGATCTGTTTCTCCATCTGGTGCGTGACGAATGTCGACATCCCCGGCAGACCACCGACCATCGTGGGGATGTGCAATCCGGGATTGCCGACGGTGGCGACCTTGAGGTGCTCGTAGTGCTTCACGTTGATCGCGTCCATCCCGAAGAACGTGAAGAACAGGTTCACCTCGATGCCTTCCATGCGGGCGCCGTTGGCCATGATCAGCCCGGGATACACGCCCTCGAGCGAGCCTTTGGAGATGATGATCGAGACCTTCTCAATCGTATCGGACATGGGAGCGCCTCAGATGCAGCCGTGCGGCTTGGGAATGCCGCCGATCTTCGCGGCGAGCTTGGCGGGACCTTTCGGAAAGAGTTGATACAGCTCCTTGATCGGGACGCCCGACTCCTTTCCGAGGGTTCGAATCGTCGGTGCGGTGCCGGTCGTCAGGAACCGCTCGCGCATGAACCGGATGACCTGCCAATGCTTGTCCGTCAGCTCCGGTACGCCGCTCTCGCGCGCGATCTGCGCTGCGAGCTCCTCGTTCCACTGCTCGGGCTTCTGAAGAAACCCCTCGGCATCGAGCTCCAGGTCGTGATAGCCGGGAAGTGTGGTCGACATGGACTGGCTCCTTGGTCAATTCGAGAGTTGATGTTTTCCGTGCATGGACATCTGTGGTCCGACGCCCGGGATGTCGTGACCCGGCAGCAGCACGTTCCAGTAGATCCATTTGAACGCGCGCTTGCCGAGGTGGTTGATCCGGGACTCCTCGAGCAGCGGCATCGGGCCGATGCCGGGGATCGGGAATCTTCCCGGCAGCGGCTCCACGTCGTAGTTGAAGTCGATGAGCAATGCCTTATCGTGCCCGGTCTCGATGAAACAGTTCGCGTGACCGTCGAACTCCGGCCGCAACGGCTCACCGGCGAGGAACCGCCTCACGTTCTCCGCGAGAATCTCGGCCTCGAAGTGCGCGACCGAGCCGGCCTTCGATACCGGCAGATTCGTCGCGTCGCCGATCGCGAACACGTTCGGCGCTGCCGTGGACTGCAGCGTGTGCGGGTCCGTCGTGACGAACCCCATGTCGTCGCCCAGCCCGGGCGAGCGAGAGACGAACTCGGCGCCCATGTGCACGGGGATGGCCACCAGGAGATCGAACGGGATCTCGCGATCGTCCCACGAGTACAGCGTTCCCTTCTCGCCATCGACGCGTCCGGCATTGAACTCCGTGACGAGCTCGATGCCCTTTTCCGTGAGCAAGTGGGAGAGCGCCCTCGCACAGGTGGGTTTCGTGAACGCGCTGTCGAGCGGCGTCACGTACGTGATCTGCACCTTCTCACGAATGCCGCGCTTCGTGAAGAACGCATCCGCGAGAAACGCGAACTCGAGTGGCGCCACCGGACACTTGATCGGCATCTCGACGATGTCGACAACGAGCCGACCACCGGGCCAGTCGGCCAGCGTCCGCGCGAGCGCGTTCGCGCCGTCGAGCGTGTAGAAATCGAAGGCCTTCTCTCGCCAGCCCGGGCCGGTGAGGCCCTCTGTTTCGGTGGGGACGATCCGCGCGCCGCTGGCGACAATGAGCACGTCGTAGGGCAGGCGGCTGTCGTCGCTGAGGTAAACGGCGTTCTCGCTCGTCTCCACGCGCGCGATGCTCTGTCGCACGTACGTCACGTCGGGATGCAGCTGTTCACGTCGCGGCCGGACCACCTGATCGGGTGAATATCCGCCGAACGGAATGAACAGCAGCCCCGGTTGATAAACGTGCTCGTCGTCCTGATCGACGACGGTGATCGATGTCCGCTTGTCACGCACTTCGGCCGCGTACAGGCGTCGCAGCCGATTGGCCATGATCGTGCCGGCGGTGCCGGCACCGAGAACGAGAATTTGCGTCATTGCTCCGCTCCGGGTCCGTCCTCATCAACTGTATGCCGCTACAGTTGAATGGTAGGCCGCCGGCCCGGCAGCGCTGTCGGCCGTTCGCAGGCCGTCTGTGAGGGGTCTGCCGCCGCGATCGGCGCCGAAACTTTACCAGGACGTTCGGCGCCGATCGGCGGAGACTAGCGCGGCAGCCCCGGCGGCGAGAATGTGAAGCCGACGAGGAACGAGTTCTCCGCCATCGAGCTCTTGACGCTCGTTCCCGGCATGGCGCCGACCGGCGTCTGGAACGGACCGCTGATCGAGTTCCTGAACGCGTGATAGTACGCCGCGTCGAGACCGAAGCCGTTGGCGAACGTGTACCCCGCACCGAACGTCGCATGATGCTGCACGACAGCGGGCGCGGCCGTGTTGAACATCGACAGGTCGTTCGGGATCGGATTGCCCGAGTAGTTGTACCCCGCGCGCAGCGCGACCTGCGGCACCGGCCGGTACTGCATGCCTCCGGCGAAGCTCCAGATGTCGCGCCATCCAAACCCCTTCACGGAACCGTCCGGCGCAAAGCCCTGGTCCTTGAACCCGCGCGTACTGTGATACGTGATGTACTTGGTGTCCAGTCCCAGCGCGAACGCGCTGCTCGGCGTGAAGGAGAGCCCGGCGGCGTACACCGCGGGCACGTCCATGGCGAAGGTGATCGTGCGCGGCGTATTGAAGCTCGGCAGGTTCGGATTCTCGTACACCGCGTCGTATTTGAACTTCTGAAAGACCTGAGGCGTCGTGTACGCCAGGCCGAGGGCGACCTGCGGGTGCACGGTGATCTGTACGCCTACCTGCGCGCCAATGCCGAACGAGCCGTCCGCGTCGGTCGCCCGCGAGTAGAAGGCACGGTCGTCGGCAGTTTGCCACGCGCCATCCGGGCCAGGATCCACCGCTGGTGCGGCGGTCGGCATCGGGTCCACCGCGAGCGATGCCCAGTCCACGTTCAGCGCGACACCGACGCGGACGTTCCCGGCGGGGCGAAACGCCACGGCGGGGATGATCTTCATCAGCGAGAAGTTGCTGTAGATCGCGCCGAATCCGTAGGGCCGTGGCGCGAGGCTCGGATTGGCAGGATCAGTCGGGTAGTCTACGCCGAAGCCGCCGATGCCCAACCCGGCGACGCCGACGGTGAGCTCGTCCTTGCGCAGCTCGCGACTCCAGCCGAACGCAGGAATCGGGACGAACTCGCTCGTGCTCGCGGTGGAACCGGCGTTCGTTCCCACCGCGCTGTTGATGGTGCGATCCGGCTTGAAGAGCTCGAACCCCAGCTCCGTGGACGTTCCCTTGAACGCGAGCAGGCCGGCCGGATTCACGTAGAACGCGCCAAGGAGGCTCGTCGGGCTGGCCACACCGACGCCGGCCATGGCTGAATTGATCGCTCCCACACCGTGCAGGAAGTGGCCGTCCGTCGCCCGCGCGACGTTCGGCACCGCCACGGCCAGGAGCGGGATGATGACGATGTCACGGATTCTCATATGATGTTCCCCTTGTGGCGAGGCCACGAGCGCTGGCGGCGATGAGGCCGCGCAGCTCCGCCTCTGCGGATATATCGATCGGATACGCGCTCTCGAACGTGCGGCCGCCCGCCAGGTCCAGAAACAGGCGGCGATACTCCATGGCGAGTACGGTGTCGGACGCCTCGAGAATGAGTGCCCCGGCCCGCACCGCCGCCGCATCGCGCGCGCGAGCGGCGACCACGCGCGCCCGTCTATCCGGCGGCGTGTGAAGCCGGTCGAGCAACGGAAACGCCAACTCGCGAACGGAGGAAAGAAGCGGCGCGATCGCCGTATTCCGGCGTTCCGACGACACCGCGACGATGGCCGATCCGTCCGCGTCTCGAACGATGCGCCCCTCACTGCCGACGGCCGGCGACACGACGATGGTACCGCGCGTCAGTCCCATCGCGTCCAGATACCACGCCAGCGGCCGAGCGAACCGGCCATCCCACGCGAGCTGGAGTTCGCGCGTGGACCGCGCGTCATCGATGGAGTGCGATGCGCGGCTCTGGCGCAGGAACGACTTCCACTCGTCGTCCACGGCATCGATGAACGTGCGAAACGTCGTTTGCTCTCGTGCCAACGGCAGCGAAGACACGATCAGCCGCGCCGTGGCGTCGTTCGGTGCGTTCGTGCGCTCCAATGCCCGGCGCAGGCTGGCCAGCGCGCGATCCGGATCCTGCCCGGCGAAGTAGAGTGGAACGAAATGCAGGATCTCGAATGCGCTGTCGGCGGCGAATGCAGCGCGAAGCTCGACGGCCTTTCGGTCGAGCATCGTGGAGACCCCCATGCGCCGCTTCTCGACGCGCGTTCGCTCGGCGTAGCGGACATCGTACAGCGCGAGCGGACCAAATCCCTCGTAGCCTACGGTCGCGAGGGCGTGGAACCACAAATCCATGAACGGATCGCGCGCCACCGTCCACGATCGAGATGCGAGGCGCTGAGCCGGCCCCTGAGCGCGCGCGCCGCGCGTGATCGATGGAGCAGCCGTGGCCAGCAGCGCGCACAAGACCGCGGCGGACCTCCGGTGCGAGGGACGCATCGGGACCTCGTAGGTTCGACGTCCTCTACGCTAGGGTGACGCGCCGACGCTCCGAATAGGGTGAATCACCGAACGGCTGTCAGGGGCTGCCCAGGTGCGTGGGCGCGGGCGCCGCCGGCCGCATCATCGCGGTCCGGCGTGCGTCGCTTCCATTCACACAGCTCAGTTGATCGTCAATGCGAGCGGGCTGTTCAGCACGTTCGTGCCGCCGATCTTCACCGTGATCGCGTCCGCGCCCGCGGTGGCCGGCGCCGTGTACGTCGCGGTGCACACACCGTTCGCGCACGTCACGGGGCCTATGGTGCCCCGAGTCGCGACCGGCACCGAGAAGTCAGCCGTAGTTGCCGTCAACACGACGTTGTTGAACGCATCTCGGACGGTGATCGTAACGGTCGTCGTCCCATTGATTGCGATCGACGTCGCGCCCACAGCGACGGTAGTCTTCGCTGCGCTCGGTGCGGCCGCGATCACCACGAGGCTGCGACGGATGACGATGCGGCCCACCGAATCCGACGGTGTGGTGATCCCCGCCGCCGGCGTGCGGAATCCGGTGAGCGTGTATGGTCCGGCGAGATTCGACGGTGTCCACGTGACGGTGGCGACGCCGTTGGCGTCGGACTGAACCGCGGCGGGGATCGCGCCGGTTTGCGCCGTGAACCTGACAGTCGTGCCGACGGCCAGCCGTGCAAGTGTATCGAACACGGTCACACTGATTTGTCGCGACGCGGTTCCGGCGACAGCCGTATCGGCCTTGAACAGGCTGATCTCCGAGGGATCGATCAACGGGGCGATCTGCGGAGCGCGCGGATTGTTTTCGGGAAGCGCGATTCCCGTCAGCGTCGGCGTGATCGTCGCCAGGCCCGATGGCGTGTTGGTCGGGAGCGGACCAGCGAACCCGTTGTGAAGCGTCGTGCCCGATGCCGCCACGGTGACCGTCGCGTCAGCTATGATTGCGCCATGCGCGTCACGCGCCAAGGCGCGGAACGGGATCGAGTCGATCACCGAAACGACCGCACTGAGCGGCTCGACTTGTACGCGCCGCGCGACCTGCCGAACGGTGTCGGCGATCGTGTCTCTGCCGAGCACCGTGAATCCGTCCGGCGCGAACCCGATGATCGCCACGCGGGCGCCGCCGTTGGCGATCGACACGAGCCGCGGTGTCCCAACGACGCCCGTTGATGGATTGCTCGCTCCAACCGTCGCGCTCACCTTCACGATCGCCGAATCGTCGACGGTCAGCGGGATGAACCGAACGGAGGTCCCGGCGAGGCCGACGCCGCGCCGATCACTGATCAACACCGTCGGCGCCAGGGAATCGGCGAAGCTCCACGACAGGAGGCTGTGCTCCGACAGCGACATGCTGAGTTGCTGCGACACACGCGCCACGACCGTGTCCGCGCATCGTGCCCCACGCAGGCAGAAGTCGTGCGTGGCGATCAGCGTGTCGGCGCCGTTGGACCTGGCGATGTAGCGGATCGTGTCGCCGTCGCCCACGACCTGCGTGTGCGTGCCGCGGTGAATCCAGTGAATGCCCTGCGACTTGCGATCGACGGGCGCGCCGTTGACGTGAGTGACCGACGTCGCGATCGCGAACCCGGTGTCGTTGACCGCGGTGAGCGTCGAGTCGTGGGTCGACAAGACGCGAAGACCGGCGACGACGACCGTCTGCTGTCGCGATACGTCCGGTGCGGTGAAGCGTGAGTCCGGAAGCGATAGTGTCACCGTCGCTTGTCCGGGCTTGACGGAGATCAGCGAATTCGTACGGCCGGCTACGGCGTCAACGTCCGTGGTCGGCGGTATGCCCAACGCGACGACGTTATTGCTGGTCACGGTCCACTTGAAGGTCAGTCCAGACACGAAATGCCCGTTCGCGTCGATCGCTTGCGCTTGCGCCGCCGTCGAATCGCCGACCACGATCGTGTCGCGCGGTACCACGATCCCGAGCTGTGCGGGGAATCGATCCGGCCCGTTCGGCAGGTTCTCCTCGCAGCTCACGGCCGCGATGAGCGAGGCGATTGCCAGCAGCGTGGCGCCGTTCCGGCGTGCCGCATGGCGCATGGTGTTGTGTGTCATCTATCGGCCCCCGCCCAGCCGGACTGAAAGACCGCCACCGAGCACTGTTCGCGCGCGGTCGCCCTCGAGCGGCGTTCCGCTGAAGTACCACTGCGACGCTACGCCGCGGGCCGCCACCGGCCCAAACAACGGCACCTCGACGGTCAGCCCGACGCTGCCGCCAATCGTGCTGGCGCTGGAATAGCTGTAACGGGGCGTGTGTCCCTTCGCGCCAGTCTGCGGATCGACCCAGTCGAAGCCTGTCGAATCGACCGACGCCTGCGCGCGTCCGCCCAGCGCGCCCAGCGCCGGAATGAACAGCACGCGCCCGATGGGCAGCAGCCAACCAAATGAGACCGTCCCGCCCTGGACCGTGCTGAGGTCTCGGGCCACGCGCAGCCACCCCACGTCGGCCGACCATGAGCCGCGTCGGAACGAGAGGTTCGCGGCGTTGCTGTGCAGGGTGCTGCGGTCGATCGGCAGGGCATTGGCCTGGAGCCAGTCGCCGCTGGCCACGATGCCGTGGTCGAAGGTCATTGTACCCTGGGCTCGCACCGTCGATGCGGGTGCGGCGAGGGCGATCAGGCTCGAGACGGTGATGAGACACCAGAATCGAGCATGCGATCCGGCGCGTAAACGGGTGGGCACGGGTTTGTCGTTTTGAGGAGGAGGACCCGGTCGCCGCCTGCTTCGGCGCGACTCTGGGGTGAGAGTTTCACAATGAGAATATCTTCCGCGTTGGCCAGAATCAAATCAAGTCTGCCGGCGGCCGTCGACTAATCCACTACGCGCGACCGGGTTCCATGGTTGGACCGATTATGTGCCAAGTCGTCCCTGTTCGGCGACGATGCGGTCGAACAGCCGCTCGAGTTGGAGGTCGTAAACGTCTGCGCGCGGCGGATGCTGCCGCGCCACCAGTCGCATCCCTTCCCACGGGTCGATTGGACATTCGAAATCGCCAACGACGCTTTTGACTTTGGCGTTGTCGAAGATCACCGATGGGCTCTTGTCGCCGAGCAATGGGCCTTCCCATTCAGGACGGTAGCGAATGAGTGTGTCCGTCGTGACGTGCACGATTTGAGGTTCGCGAACGCCAAGCGCCGCGGCGATCGCCTCGAAGATCTCGTTCCAGGACCACTGCCGGTCGTTGGTGATATGAAATGCCTCACCGAGCGCCCGCGGCTCGCCGAGCAGACGCGCGAACGGACGGGCGAAATCCCGTGCATGCGTAACCGTCCACAGCGACTCGCCGTCACCGTGCAGCACCACGGGCTTTCCGCGCATCATCCGCGCGACCTCGCCGCCCAAGGGCGTCGGCATCTTGGTGCGGTAGGTGTGGCTCGGACGCACTATGGTATAGCGCAGACCACTCTGGGCGCGGATCATCGCTTCCATCGCCGCCTTGGCGCGCGAGTACTCCCAGTAGGGATTCTCGAGCGGCGTCGACTCGGTGATCGGAAGCCCCCGCACCGGTTTACGGTAGGCCGATGCGGAACTGATGAACACATACTGTCCACAGTGTCCGGCAAACGTGGCGATGTCGCGCTCCATCGCCGAGGGCGTGAACAGACGGAACTGGCACACCACGTCGAAGTTCCGGCCGGCGAGCTGGCCATACACGGCGCCGTCTTCGATATCGCCGGTGATCAGGCGGCACTCGGGCGGAAGGCCCGCGTTGTTGTTCCCGCGATTGAACACGCTGACGTCGTGGCCCAGGCGCACCGACTCGTGAACGCAGTCGAAGCTGATTTCGCCCGTGCCGCCGATGTAGAGAACCCGCATGCGCGCGCGGGTCAATCGAGATTCATTTGTCGCAGCAGCGCCCGGAATCTTGGATGGTCGCGCAACGGCGTGAACAGGAACGAGCCTTTGATTCCGTAAGCGGGCCCCGTTCGCTCCGCAACCGCGCGCTCGAGCCAGTCGATCGCCCGGTCCTTGTCGCCGAGTCCAGTGTACACGTATGCCAGGTGGTATGGCGAGACGAATGCATGCCGGGAGCGTTCTTCCAGCTCATGGAGGATTTCGCGAGCCTCCTCGGTCTTTCCGGCCAAGCCGTAGGCTTCGCCTAACTGCCCGAGCCACAACGTGTCGCCGCGCTTGAATGCTGCCGCCTGTTCGAGCTCGCGGAGCCCGCGTTCGTGGTCGCCACGAAGGAAGTACGCCCAGCCCAGCGTCGCCCGCGCCCGATCGTGTCCGGGATCGAGCTCCGCGGCGTGCTCGGCGCTCGCAACGGCTTGGTCGTATCGCCCGGCGCGCAGAAGCGTCGTCGCGACATCCAGCCGGTGCGCCAGTGGATCGAGCTCCTGCGCGCGCTCGACCATGACGAGTGCCTCGTCGTATCGCCCGACGGCGCCAAGCATTCGCCCGTACAGGTCGTACGCCTCCGCGTCGTTGGGGTTGAGCTCGAGTGCTCGCTTGTAGGAGGCTTCCGCTCCGGCCCAATCGAACTCGTGCACGGTCTTGAGATACCCGATCGTGCAGTGGGCCGTGCCAAGCTCCGGATCGAGGCGTAGCGCCGTCGCGGCGGCCTCCGCCGCGTTGCGGTAGGCCGTCTCGGGGGGAACGGCGCCGTGCTCCAACAGCTCCGTGTACGCGAGCGCGATGTTCGAGTATGCGAGAGCGAACCGTGGGTCGTGGTCCGTGGCGCGCCGGAAGTACTCGATGGCCTGATTGATCGACGTCGGCGTGTACTTGACGAGCCAGCGCTGTCCCTGGAGAAACAGCTGATAGGCCTCGAGGTCGCGCGTCGGCTCTTTGCGCACGCGCGCCCTCTCGTCTCCCGACAGCTCGGCTTTGAGTGCGGACGCGATGTGCAGCGCGACGTCGGTCTGAATGGCGAAGATGTCGTCCAGCGCCCGGTCGTACGTTTCCGCCCACACGTGCCGGTCGGTCGTCGCGTCGATCAGCTGCGCGACGATGCGAACACGATTGCCGGCGCGCCGCACGCTGCCCTCGAGCAACGAGGTCGCTCCGAGCTTGGCGCCAATCTCGACGAGGCTCTGCTCGCGATTCCTGAACGGCATGACCGAGGTGCGCGAGATCACCTTGAGCGCGCGGATCTTCGACAGGTGCGCGATCACATCTTCCGTGATGCCATCGGCGAAGTATTCGTTGTCGGGATCGGCGCTGAGGTTCACGAATGGAAGCACCGCTACGCACGACGCGCGCGCCCGTCCGGCGGGGGGGGCGCTGAGACCTTTGACGAAGTCCGCGACGGATGCGAACCTATCGGCGGGAAGCTTGGCCATTGCCTTCGTCAGCGCTTCGTCGACGTTCGCCGGCACCTCGGGGCGGAGGCGACGAATCGAAGGAACGGGGTCGACGAGCCGCTTCATGATGATCGATTGCACCGTGGGACCCGTGTACGGTGGCTCGCCGGCGAGCATCTCGTACAACACGCAGCCCAGGCTGTAGAGATCGCTCCGCGCATCGGTGCCTTCGGACAGCGCCTGCTCGGGACTCATGTATTGCGGCGTGCCGACGACCAGGCCCGTGCCCGTGATTCGGCGCTCCGTCGCCGCGCTCACCGCCAGCGCGATTCCAAAATCGGCGAGCAGCGCTTCACCGGTGTACAGGAGGATGTTCTCCGGTTTGATGTCGCGATGCACGACGTTTCGCGCGTGAGCGTACTGGAGCGCTGCCGCGACATCGCGCGTGATGGCAAGCGCGTCGTCCACCGGCAGCTGTCGCTCGCGATCGAGCCGCTGCCGCAGCGACTCGCCATCGACGAACGGCATCACGTAATAGAGGAAGCCCTCCGACTCGCCGGAGTCGTACAGGGGCACGATGTGCGGGTGCGAGACCTGCGCCGCAATCTGGATCTCGCGCAGAAAGCGCTCGGATCCCACCGCCATGGCCAGCTGAGGCGCCAGCACCTTGATGGCGACCTTGCGTCCGTGGCGCAGATCGTCGGCCAAATAGACCGTGGCCATGCCGCCCCGCCCGATCTCGCGCTCGATGCGGTAGCGCGCGGCGATCGCGGCGGCCAGGCCGGCGGCGTCAAGCATGCTTGGTGAGGTGCAGGAGAGAGTGACGAGTCACGAGGTGGTTTGTAGCAGTGATCAATGCGCGACGCCGATGAGCGAGCGCGGGCCGGCCGAATATGACGACAGAGCGGGTCGATGTCACGCGACCCGGCGCAGACTGCGGCCGGCAGCCCTCGCGGCCGTGGGCGCGTTGACACCCGAACGGGCGAGATGCTACTCATTTCGAATCCACAGCTCCGAGCATGAGCATGACGCCTAGCTCCTCCGTTCGCTTGATCGTCAACGGCACGCCGCGCGACGTCGCGGCCGCGCCGGAGACGCCGCTTCTATATGTCCTCCGCGACGAGCTGGGACTTCGCGGTCCGAAGTTCGGCTGCGGCCTTGGACAGTGCGGCGCCTGCATGGTCCACATCGACGGAGCCGCCGTCCGGTCCTGCCGAACGCCGCTCTCCGCCGCCACACGCGGCGCAATCACGACGATCGAAGGTCTTGGCACGCCCGAAAAGCCGCACCCGGTGCAGCAGGCGTTCGTCGACGAGCAGGCAGCGCAGTGCGCGTACTGCATGAACGGGATGATCATGTCGACGGCCGCGCTCATCGTGCGGACCAAGCGCCCTACGCGCCAACAGATTCGCGCCGCGCTCAATGGCAATCTGTGTCGCTGTGGGACGCACATGCGAATCATGAGAGCCGTCGAGCGGGCGGCTGAGCTGAGCGTCGCGCAGACCGGCGGCGAGGGAGGCGCCGATGAGTAGCGGCCTCTCTCGTCGCGATTTCCTGAAGAGCAGCGGCGTCCTCGTCGTCGGCTTTTCGTTCGGTGGATCGCGCGTGCTCCAAACGTCGGGCGAGGCCGGCGAAGCTGCGATCGCGCCGCCTGCCTCGCAGCTCGACTCGTGGCTCGCCATCTCGGCGGATGGCTCCATCACCGTCTACTGCGGCAAGGTGGAGCTGGGCACCGGCGTTTCGACGGCGCTCCGCCAGATTGTCGCCGAGGAGCTCGACGCACCGTTCGAGCGCATCGCGTGGGTGCAGGGCGACAGCGACCGCACGGTCGATCAAGGTCCTACCGTCGGCAGCCAGTCGGTGAAGCGCGGCGGCGCGCAGCTCCGCCAGGCCGCGGCCGAAGCGCGAGCAGCCCTCCTCGAGTTGGCTTCGGCGAAGCTCGGCGCGCCGGCGGCGTCGCTCGTCGTCGCCAACGCCGTGATCTCGGTGCAAGGATCGCCATCGCGCAAGGCGACGTTCGCTGAGCTCGTGGGCGGTAGGCGGTTCGAGCGCGAGGTAACGGGGAGGGCGCCAACCAAGTCGCCGACCGAGTACACGGTCGTCGGCAAGCCGATCCCCCGCGTCGACCTGCCCGCCAAGATGACTGGACGCCACACCTACATGCACGACGTGCGCGGCGACGGGGCGGGAATGCTGCATGCCCGAGTGGTACGGCCGGCGAGCCTCGGCGCCCGCCTGCTCAGCGTGGACGACGGCGCGCTTCGCGACATCCCCGGTGCGCGCGTCGTACGCAAAGGCGACTTTTTGGCCGTGGCTGCCCCGCGCGAATGGGACGCGATCCGCGCCGCCCAGTCGATCAAGGCGACATGGAGCGAGTCCGCGACGCTGCCAGTGGCCGGGGCGCTTTTCGATACGCTCGTGAACATTCCGGCGACGGACCGGGTGGTTTCTGACGCGGGCGACGTGCCGGCCGCCGTCGCGCACGCACACAAGACTGTGAAGGCGCGTTACCACTGGCCCTTCCAGATGCACGCCTCGATCGGCCCGTCGTGCGGCGTGGCCGACGTGAAGTCGAATGCGGCGACGATCTGGTCGTCGACCCAGGGCGCGCACACGCTGAAGGGCGCCATTTCACAGCTCCTCGGCATGCCGTCCGACGCGGTGCACGTGATCTGGACCGAGGGATCCGGCTGCTACGGCCATAACGGGTCGGACGACGCGGCGGCCGACGCGGCGCTCATCTCGCAGCTGGTCGGCCACCCGGTGCGTGTGCAGTGGATGCGCGCCGACGAGCATGGCTGGGAGCCGAAAGGCGCCGCGATGGTCATGGAAGTCTCGGCCGGCCTCTACGAGAACGGTCGCATTGCCGGCTGGGACTACGCCGTGTGGACGCCGACGCACTCGAGCCGTCCGAATGCGCAATCCGCGGCCGGCTTCGTAGCCGCGCAACTCACCGGCGCGACACCAACCCCGCGCGGTTCGCTGGGAGGCGAGCGCAACGCTCGACACACGTACACGATTCCGAATACGCGGGTCGTCGCGCACCTGCTTCAATCCGCGCCACTCCGTACATCGTCGTTGCGCGGACTCGGCTCGCCGCAGAACAGCTTTGCCAACGAGTCGTTCATGGACGAGCTGGCCCTCGCCGCAGGCGCAGATCCCGTCGAGTTCCGTTTGCGGCATCTCACAGACGCGCGCGCCATCGCGGTGGTGAAGGCAGCTGCGCGCCTCGCGGCGTGGGAACCGCGTGTCTCGCATTCGCGAGCACGAGCTGCGTCGAGCGGCGTGTCGAGCGGACGGGGTTTCGCGTTCGTGCAGTACGAGGGCACCGACGCTCTCGTCGCCGCGGCGGTCGACGTCGATGTCGACAGCGCCCAGCATGCGGTACGCGTGCGGCGCGTGTGCGTCGCGCACGACTGCGGGCTGATCGTGAACCCCGACGGGCTGCGGAATCAAATCGAGGGCAACGTGATTCAATCGATCAGTCGCACGCTCAAGGAGGCGGTTGCGTTCGACCGGTCACGGGTAACGAGCCTCGATTGGCGTTCATATCCCATCCTCACGTTCGCCGAAGTACCGGACTCGATCGAGATCGAGCTGATCGATCATCCCGAGCTGCCGTCGGTGGGTGCGGGCGAGGCGTCGACGTCGCCGATTCCTGGAGCCATCGCGAACGCGATCTACGACGCGACAGGCGTTCGGCTGCGCGAGGTGCCGCTCCGGCTGAGCCCGACCGGTTGATCACTCGATGCATCGATTCGCAGCGGTCCTTCCGGCGCGGACTACTATAGAGTCGTTCTGCTACCCCAACAGTTCACGATCGATGGAGCAACCGTAATGAATCGACTACTCACTCACGTCGTCGCGATCGCATCCGTGAGCGCCTTCGCCAACGCGGGCGCTCAGACGCACAAGTTCACGGTCACGAGTCCCGATGTGCACCAGGGCCAGAAGATCGCAAACGTGCACGTGTTCAACGGCATGGGCTGCACGGGCAGCAACCAGTCGCCCGCGCTCTCCTGGAGCGGAGCCCCGGCAAAAACCAAGAGCTACGCGCTCACGATGTACGATCCGGATGCGCCAACCGGCAGCGGCTGGTGGCACTGGGTGGTGTACAACATTCCGGCGAGCACGACGAAGCTCGAGGCAGGAGCTGGCGATGCATCGAAGCACCTGCTGCCGGCCGGTACCGTACAAGGGAACAACGATGGAAGCATGGCCGGCTACATGGGCCCGTGTCCACCACCGGGCGACAAGCCGCACCACTACCACATCACGGTGTACGCGCTCGACACGGACAAGATCGACGTGCCGGCGAATGCGACGGCGGCGGTCGTGGGCTTCAACCTCCACGGGCACACGTTGGCCAAGGCGGAGTTGACGGCGCTTTACGGTCGCTGACGCGAGGCGGCGAGGCGTCGAAGCCGGCTCAGAGAAGTCAGGATCACGACGAGCCAGAGGACGACCGCGACCGAGCCGAATGCAAATCGGCCGATGCTGTCCTTCCTGGCTCGTCCACCCCAGATGAACGGCAGCGGGAGACTCACCGAGAAATGCCGCTCGCCCTTTCCGAATGCGATCCAGCTCGCGATGACGACGAAGAGCACGACGATGCCGAATCCGCACAAGCTCTGTGCGGCGCGCAGCGTCGGCGAGGCGCCGGCGGGAAGGTTGCCATCCGGGCCGATGCCACCAGCAAGCGCATCGATCGCCAGTGCGCCCGCAGCCAGCAGGAACGTGGAGCCCGCTGCCACCGCGATCCATCCGGGCGTGTCACCCGAAAGGTGCACCGGGATCACGTGCAGTCCGCCGAGGATGGACGGCGCAGCGCACGCGACGCACACGAGGGCCAGCAACGCCGCGCCTCGCGGGGTGAGTCCAGTTCCGGTGCTCACGTCAGAATACGAGCGAGCCTGGTACCGGGTAAGCCGGCAATTCGAGTCTGACCCTTTTTTGCACTTTTTTGCAGCACGTGGCCTGATCGCGATCGCGCCTTCCGATCAGTTTACCTGTCGCCTATTCTCTACTCCTTCAGAATCCGAGGGCCGACGACATCGGCTCGCCTTCACGCCCGCTGACCGGAGTGTCCATGTCATCGCTTCGCAATGCAATCGCCGCCTGCGCCGTTGCCGGCGTTCTATGCGCCTGCCATCGTCAACCGCCCGCCGACGAGCACATGGCGCACATGTCGGCGGGCGACCTCGCTCCGCCCACGGCCGGGATGAGCACGAACCAGGGCGACCCCAAGCTTCCGCCGAGCAATCTACAGGCGCCGGCACGACTCGCCGCGAGTCCGCGTCACGGCGAATGGGCGAAGATCGCGTGGGAACCAGGGTCCAAGGATTCGCTGATGGCGTACATCGTCTACCCCTCGACGACGAGAGCCAAGACGCCGGTCGTGGTGGTCGTGCACGAGATTTTCGGACTGTCGACGTGGGTGCGAGGCGTGGCCGATCAGGTTGCGGCGGAGGGATTCATCGCCATCGCGCCCGACCTCGAGTCGCGTGTACGTGGCGGGCCGAGTGCCGACGAGCTGCCTGGTGACTCCGCGCGAAAGCTGATTCAAGGTGTGAACGGAGCCGAGCGCAATCGCGGCATCGACGCGGTGGCTCGATATGCCATGTCGCAGCCGTCCGCCGCGCAGAAGTACGCCGTGATCGGATACTGCTGGGGTGGCGGAACGACGTGGACGCACGTCATCAACGGCGGGTTACCCGGGTTCTCGGGCGGCGTCGCCTATTACGGCCTTCCATACATGGACGGTGCTGTGCCGAATCGCGATTCACTCGCCAAGATCAAGACGCCGATCATGCTGCTGAGTGGCGCCCGCGATGCCCGCATTGGCGCGGCGATGCCTTCGGTCGATTCGGCGATGAAGGCGCTCGGCAAGTCGTACGTGGGAATCAACTATCCCGGTGCCGGCCACGGATTCCTGCGCACACAGGACGACACCAGCGCGCACAATCCAGCATGGCAGCAGGCAGACCTCGCTGCGACGAAGGACGCCTGGCCGCGCACGGTTGCCTTTTTGAAGAAGAGCCTGGGCGTGAAGTAGTCGAACTGTCGGAGGCCGGGCGCGTGGGGAGTTACTCCACGCGCCCGGCCTTTTGCGTCGGCATGCTGTTCGTCACCCCACGGCGACGTTTCATCACTGCGTTTCATCGCATGCGTCGACGTTTCACGAAACGCCAACGTCGCCGTTCGCGTCAGCGAGACGGCGAACGCAAGCGCGTGCAAGGCCGTTGCTTACGTCGGTTCGTCGTCGTGCGATCGAGAACGGCCACATGGTTGCCATACGGAGCGCGCGATCCCCGGTCGACTGATCGGGGCGCGACCAAATCACACTGGAGGCTCCAATGGCTCGTCTGCCCTATCTGCTCCTTCTCACGTCCCTCATCGCCGCGTGCAGCGAGGACTCGGTCATCCCGACCGCTCCCGCTCCTGGCGCGGCATCCCGCAGTCTCGGCGTCGGCTCGGCACCCGGCGCGGTGTACACCGAGACGAATTCGGCGAGTGGCAATTACGTCCTCGTGTTCCGGCGGGCGGCTGGCGGTTCGCTCACGGCGGCCGGCTCGGTGGCGACCGGCGGCACCGGTAGCGGCGCCGGACTCGGTTCTCAGGGCGCGGTGACGCTGTCGGACGACGGCAACTGGCTGCTCGCGGTGAACGCGGGAAGCAACGAACTATCGTCATTCGCAGTCGGGCCTAACGGCGCGCTCACGCTGCGCGCCCGCGCATCGTCCGGCGGCACGCATCCGATCAGCGTCACGATCCATGGGGACCTCGTGTATGCGCTCAACGACGGCGGCTCGGGCAACATCGCCGGACTGCGGCTCGGCACCGACGGATCGCTCACGCCGATCACTGGCTCATCGCGAGCGTTGAGCGGCAGCGCCGTTGGGCCGGCCCAGGTGCAGATCGATCCGACCGGCAGCTGGCTCGTCGTCACCGAAAAGAACACCAACAAGATCGACACGTGGCGCATCGGCCAGGACGGACTGGCGTTTGGCCGCGTCATCAACGCATCGTCCGGCGTGACGCCGTTCGGCTTCACGTTCACGACGCAGGGTGTGCTGGCGGTGAGCGAAGCGTTTGCCGCCGCGCCGAACGGAAGCGCGACCTCGACCTACACCATCAATGCCGACGGCACGCTGCACGTGATCACCGCGTCCGCGCCGACGACCGAGACGTCCGCCTGCTGGACCGTGGCGACGACCAACGGAAAGTTCGTCTACGTCACGAACGCCGTGAGCGGATCCGTCACCGGCTACGCCTCCAGGCAGGGCGAGCTGACACGCCTCGATGCCGACGGCAAGTCGTCGACGACCGGCGCGGGGCCGACGGACATGGCCATCGCCCACAACAGCCAGGCACTTTACACGCTGAATGGCGGGGCGCACACGATCACCGGCTTTGGCGTGTCGCAGGCGACTGGCGCGCTGACCTCCCTTGGCGCGGCCACCGTGCCGGCAGGCGCGGTTGGTATTGCGGCGAAGTAGCCGCCGGCCAACCGAGAACAAACGGATCGGGAACGGGCTTGGTCTACGCGGCCCGTTCCCGATTCGGCCGTTTCATCTTGAGTCGTTCGCGAACGACGGATAGCATAGCTCCGTGAAACCAGGACTCACGCTTCAACGCGCGATCATCGGCGCACTCGCGGCAGCGCTGCTGGCGGGGATCGTGCCCGCCGGTATCGTGCTCGACCGCCGACTCGCCAACGCGCTGGAGCAGCGCGCGCGCGACGACCTCGCGCTTGCCCCGCGTCTATTCGCCGATCGCGTCGCGGCGACGTCGGATGCCATGATGATGCACGCCAAGGATCTGGCGCACGTGCCCGGTCTGGCCGAAGCGGTGGCGTCGGGCAATCGCGTGCTAGCCATTCGGCTCGTCGAGGATGCGCGCGCGACGCTCGGTGGCGGCGACGCGGTGCTCGTGGGTCCGAACGGTGAGAGCTGGCTCGGGCCGCGCGTCGACACTGCGCTCATTGCCCGCACGCGCGCCGGCGAGATGCCGGTGGAGCTCAGCGCCAGCGGCGCGACGATCAGTAACTTTGCCGTCGCGCCGGTGTCGGCGGGACAGCGTTGGACGGGTGCCGCGGGTCTGGTAAGCCCGATGGACAGTCGCGCCGCGGAAGCGCTCTCCGGGCTGACGCGCTCCGGCGTCGTCGTGCTGGGTGCGAGCGGTGCGACGGCGACGACGCTGGACTCGACGTCCACGCGCGCGATCGTGCGGGCGGCCGCTGACGGCCGGCTGTCGCGCACGCCGGTCGAGCTGCTGAACGGTCCACGACGCATGATCGCGGTGAGCGCGCCGCTCGACGGCGTGGGCTCGGTCGTGTTCGCGCGCTTTCTGGACGAGGAGCTCGCGGTCCTTCCGCAGCTTCGACGAGTCGCCGCGCTGTCCACCCTCGCCGCGCTGCTCCTCGCCCTCGTGCTCGGCGCCGTGTTCGCCGAGCGTATCGCGAACCCGGTGCACGAACTGTCGACCGCGGCGGCCGCGGTCGAGCGCGGCGAGTTCGCGGCGCCGCTGCCAACGTCGCGCGTCCGCGAGGTGGACGCGATGTCGACGACGTTCGACTCGATGCGGCGCGCGCTCGCCGCGCGCCTCGAGGAGCTCCGCGCGGCCAACGCGGCACTGGTCGATCGCAACGCCAGGCTCACCGCGCTCCAATCCGATCTCATGCAGCGCGACCGGCTCGGTGCGGTAGGCCGACTCGTTGGTCAACTCGCGCACGAGATCCGAAATCCAATTGCCAGTTTGCGAAACTGCCTCGAGCTCATCCGCCGTCGCGTCACGGACGACCCGGAAGCGCGCGAGTTCGCCGACCTCGCCATCGATGAGCTGTTGCGGATGCACGAGCTGGCGGAGCAGATGCTCGACCTGAATCGGCCGCGCGATCCCGGCTCTCAGCGCTGCCGTCCCGTGCGAGTGGCCCGCGAGGTGGCGCGCCTGTCGATTGCCGGCGCGGGCAGCGACGCTCTCGAGATCGACATCGACGGAGACGATCGGCTCGAGGCGGCGATCGCTCCCGACGCGCTCAAGCAGGTGTTGCTCAATCTCGTGCAGAATGCGCGTGAGGCGTTCGAGGCCTGGGGTGCCAAGCCTGGCGGACCGGCGCGCGTCGCACTCGCGGTGTCACCCGGCAGCGACGACGTTCACATCGACGCGCGGGACAACGGACCGGGAATCCCCGCTGACATTCTCCCGCGCGTGTTCGATCCATTCTTCACGACGAAGGACGCGGTGCACGGTGTCGGCCTCGGGCTGTTCGTCGCGGAGGGCCTAGTGCGTTCCGCCGGTGGACGGATAACCGCCGCTAACGTCGAATCGTCCGGCGGCGGCGCGGCAACCGGGCAACATGGAGCGTGGTTTCGCATCCAGTTGCCGATCGCGACGCAGTCATCCAACGTGTCCGCCGAGCCGGCGCATGCTTCGGCCTAGCACGCGTCGTCCCTCCCACTCGAGCCGCGAATCGTTCGGACGCCCATGCCGCGCATTCTGATCGTCGACGACGACCGCGCTTTCCGACTGTCGACTGCCGCGCTGCTCCGCGCGGATGGATACGAGGTCGACGGCGCGGCCGATGGCGCCGCCGGAGCGGAGTCGCTCCGGGGCAAGAAGTACGATCTCGTGCTGCTCGACATGCGCATGCCGGGAGTCGACGGGCTCGGTGTACTCGAGGCGCTGCGACTCTGGGGTGACCGTGTGCCGATTCTCATGATCAGCGGCTTTGGCACTGTCGACAGCGCGGTGCGCGCGCTCCATCTGGGCGCCGATGACTTTCTCACCAAGCCCGTCGAGCCCGATGTGTTGAGCGCGCGCGTGGCCGATCTGCTGGCGCGGCGGCCGCTGCTCGAGGAGGCCGCGCCCACCCACGGCGGAATGATCGGACGCTCGGGGCCGATGCGTGAGGTGATGGCGTCGATTCGCCGCGTGTCTGACGGCGACACGACGGTGCTGATCACCGGCGAGACGGGAACGGGGAAGGAGTTGGCCGCGCGCGCGGTGCACGACCTGTCGCCGCGCCGCCACGCGCCGCTCCTCGCCGTGAATTGCGGTGCCCTCGCGGAAGGCGTGCTCGAGAGCGAATTGTTCGGACATGTGCGCGGCGCGTTCACCGGTGCGGTGCGCGACCGTGTCGGCGTGTTCGAGGCGGCGCAGGGCGGAACGATCTTCCTCGACGAAGTCGGGGAGATGAGTCCCTCGGTCCAGCAGCGGCTGCTCCGGGTGCTGCAGGAGCGTGAGGTGACCCGCGTGGGCGCGACGCGCGCGGTGAAGGTGGATGTGCGCGTGGTCGCCGCGACGAATCGCGAGCTCGGCGCGATGGTCGAGCAAGGGCGTTTTCGGGAAGACCTCTACTATAGGCTTGCGGTTTTTCCTATCGCGCTGCCACCACTCCGCGACCGCGTTGCCGACATTCCGCTGCTCGTCGAGCATGCGCTGTCGGCGCTGCGTTCACGGCGTGGCGGCGCCGAGCGACTTGCCTGCTCGCCGTTCGCCATGCGACTGCTGCGGGCCTACGACTGGCCGGGCAATGTGCGTCAATTGTTCGCCGTGCTCGAGCGAGCCGCGGTCGAAGCCGACTATGGTCGGATCGAGGCGCAGCACCTTCCGGCCGAGCTTCGCGCGGCAGCGAAGGGTGGCGAGCAGCGGTACCGGGTGAACGGTTCAGACACCGACGAGCGTGACGCGATCGTCGCGGCGCTCGCCCAAACCGGCGGCGCGCTGGCGCAGTCCGCCGAGCTGCTCGGCATGGGCAGAACGACGCTGTGGCGGAAGCTCAGGTTTTACGGACTCACGCCGGCGAACGGAGAAGAGCCGGCGCGCGAAGAAACGGCGGGATGAGACTGCGGCGCGGCTTCGCCGCGCCGGCAGCTCAGGTTCCGTGCGTCGGTGCGCCCGATCCGCCTGGGGCGAACACTTCGACGTCGAGCGAAAACGTCCGCTGGTCTCCCGAATGGAGCGCGCCGACACCGACCACGTGCCGGGTGAGCTCCTCACCCTTCTCGTTCCTCACGGTGACGAGGACGGAGTACTCCCACGCCTGACCGTTGTCGGGATGCTTGATCGTCCCTTCGACCTTGAGGGGAGAAAAAGTCGGGACCGCGCGCGCCGCGGCCCCGGGGTCGAAACGAAGATACTTCTTGCACGCCGGACAGATGCTCGCGCTTTCGAGAATCCGCGTCCTGCAATGCGGGCACGCTCGCGTCGCGCCCGGCGCTGACTGCCGAACCGTGCTCACGAAGCCAGGCCGGTCCCCAGCGTCAGCCCGGGCTTCATCTGGTGCTCGTCACCCCAACCGAACTCCGCGCGGCCGCGCATGCGCGATCCAGCGGCGACGGTGAGCGTTCCCGCCTTGAGGTCACCATTCAGCACGCCCGTATCGAGGAGCTCGACGCGCTGCGCGCTGTCGATGTTCCCTTCGATCTCGCCGCCAATGACGACGGAGTTGGCTCGAACGCTGCCGGTGAGTTTGGCGCCCTGCTCGATGGTCAGGTCGCCCTGGATGTTGACGTCTCCCTTGAACCGGCCGGCGAGACGAATGTGGCCAGTGCCGTCGATCTTGCCTTCGATCGTGATATCCGAGGCGATCACGGATTCCCGCATCTCACCACGGGCTGGCGAGCGACGCGGAGTACTCTGCGGGAGCACTGTGTCGGGGAACGTGTCGGGCTCTCGCTTGAGCGCGGGCTCAGGTGCCATCGTGACTACTCCTTCCTTTTTGGGGGCCGTGGTTTCCTTCCAGATCGCCATTGAGACTTCCTGTTAAAGTGCGGTACCGTAGCGGCCGGTGCAGACTTGCGCTGTCACGCACGTCACCATTCCGATAGCTCCGTGGGCGCTGGCACGTGGTGCGGACTCGCCAAACATGAACAGTGTACCGTGGTCTCGCTACCCGTGTCGGAGATTCGCGCAGCCTGCGGGGATGACGGTCGCTGGCTCCTGAATACGAGTCGTGCGTCCGCAGGTAACGAATCGTAGATTAGGAACTCACTTCGTCGCCATCCCCTCGCGGAGCTCTGCTATTGTCTCGCCGCCCGGTTCGCCGCGCGCTCCGTGTTCTTGCGGGCTTAGCGTCCTCGGCATTTCACCACGGCGGACGGCTGTGAGCGTCCGATTACTCGTGGCGGCGGGGCTGACGGCACTGCTCGCTCACTCGCCGCGGACGTTCGCCCAGACACATCCGTTGTCTCGCACCGACTCGGCGCTCGTCAGTCGCATCCTGTCCGCCGAAGATCGGCGCGACTCCACCGATCGCGCGCTCGCCGAGGGACTGGGGCATCGCGATGCACGCGTCCAGGTGATCGCCCGGCGCGCGATCGGGCGGATCCGCGATCCACGGTTCGCCGCGCGCGATTCGTTCCCGGTTCCGCCCGCGCCAAAGATGTGGCCGGAGCCGGCCTGGCGTCTCCGCTTCCGTGCGCTCGCTTCGCAGAAAGACTGCGGTGCGCTGCGGGCGGCACTCGCCGACAGCGCATGGCCGGTCCGATTGCGAGCCGCGGATCTCGTGTCGGCATCGTGTACCTCCGACACGGCGCTCGTCGCGACCCTGCGCCGTTGGATCGACGCGCCTGGCAGCGAGGCGCCCGCGCGCGCGCGCGGAGGGGTCGCGTGGCAGGCTGCGGCACACGCGATTCTCGCTCTTGCACGCATCCAGTCGGATGATGCGCGTCCTCGGGCCGCCCGGCTTGCGGCGAGCGCGCAGTGGCCCGTTCGAATGTACGCGGCGCGCGCTTTCGGGATCCTGCACGACACCGCTCGCCTCCGCTCGATGGTTCGCGACGCGGACGACAACGTAAAGGAAGCCGCGATCCTCGGGCTGCGCCCACTCACGGGTCACGACGACGACAGCCTGTACATCGCCGCGCTCCAGGCCGAGGGTGCGCAGGCAGTGCGCGCGGCCGCCGGCGCGCTGGAAGGGTCGACGCATCCCGAAGCACGCGCCGCGGCCGGCGCCGCCTTCGAGCGTTGGGTCGCGCGCGACAACGCGTCCGCGCGCGACGCACGCGTGGCATTGCTCGCGGCCGCCGGCCGACCTGCGTCGGACGACCATCCGCCGGCCGGCACCACCGAAATTCCAAAGGAAGCAGTCGCGCTCGCTTTGGGCGCCGGCGTCCGCCTTCGTGTCACGTTGGCGCCCTCGAGCGGCGGCGGATCGTTCGTCGTGCGAATGCGGGGTGACGTCGCGCCGATCATGGCCGCGCGCGTGCTGGACCTCGTACGCAAGCGGTACTACGACGGACACACATGGCACCGCGTCGAACCCGACTTCGTCATCCAGGGAGGAGGGCCGGGCGCCAACGAATACGTGGGTTACGCGCGCTACTTCCGGGACGAGCTCGGGACAGTGCCGCACGTACGCGGCACGGTCGGCATGAGCACTCGCGGCCACGACACCGGCGATGCACAGTGGTTCGTGAATCTTCGCGACAACCTCCGGCTCGGTCGCGACTACACCGTCTTCGCCGAGGTCGTCGACGGTATCGATGTCGTCGATGGAGTTCTCGAGGGCGATACGATCGCCCGCATTGAGGAACTTCCGCCGCGGTTGCCGTGATCATGGGTTGACTCGATCCGAAGCGGTCGGAACAAGCATGGGAACCGTTCGCCACGTCACGATTGCGCTCGCGCTCACGATGGCCGCCCTTCAGGCGGCAAAGGCGCAGCGTGTCCGCGGCATGGTGCGCGATTCGGCGAGCGGTCAGCCGATTCCCGGCGCGGTCGTGTGGGTCGCCGATTCCGCGGGCGGATTCCTGGCCCGGTCCGTGGGAAGCGCCGACGGCCAGTTCGACGTGCCTCGCCTCGTCGGCTCGGCAACGCTCCACGTGCTTCGTATCGGCTTCCACCCCGCGGTCATCCGGATTCGAGACGTCTCACGGGACAGCGTGCTCGACGTGCGGCTCGGGTCGTTCGTCCTGGCGCTCGACGCAGTTGCGTCGTCGCGCCGGCGGGTATGTCCCGGCGACAAGGGCACGAGCGACGCGCTCGATCTGTGGGAGCAGGCGCGGGCGGCGCTCATGGCCAGCGTCGTGGCGCGGGACGCCAACGCACCGGAGCTCTCACTACGGTCCTTCACGCGGAGCTACGAACCGGTTCGGAATCAGCTGCAAGAGCAAATCGTGCGGTCGAAGGACCTGACGGGCGACCGCTCGTACGTCGCGGCGCGGCCGCCGTGGGCCTTCGCCGCCGAGGGCTACATGAGGGAGGAGCACGGCGGTGAGCGCACCTACTATGCCCCCGACGATGCCGTGCTGCTCGACTCGAGCTTTGCGGAGACGCACTGTCTCCACGTCGTGCCGGGCGAGCGCGATCATGCGGAGGACATCGGGATCGGCTTCGATCCCGTGAACGAGCGCGGTCGCGACACTTTGGTCGACGTGCGCGGCGTGCTCTGGATCGACTCGGCCAGGCACGAACTGCGGTCGTTGGAGTTCCAGTACACCGGCCTGGAACCGCCGGCACGAGCGAGCGGCGGCGACATCAAGTTCGAGGTCATGCCCAACGGGGCGCCGATGATCACCCGGTGGACCATCCGCTCCGCCGTGCTCGCGGTCGAGGCGCCCATCACACCCGCCGTCGTGCAACGGCGCCCGCCGGACCGGCGCGATCGGACTGACGTGCGAGTTCTGTCGTGGCGCGAGGAAGGGGGTGCAGTTGCCACGGCGACGTGGCCGGACGGCCGAAGCTGGCGCGGCGCGTTGCGAACCGTCGCGGGAAAGCTCGTCGGCGAACTGGGCCGGCCCATCTCCGGTGCGCGGGTGTGGCTCTGGAATGGACCGGATACCGTGACGAGCGACAGCACTGGCACCTACGCCTTCACCGCCGTGCTGCCGGGTGTGTACCTCATCTACGCGGCAGACAGCAGCCTCGCGCACGTGAACCTGCCGCAGGGTCGCCGGATCGTCGACGTCCGCGATAACGATCACCGGGACGCGGCCGTCCTCGTGGTGCCGCGGCGCTACGTCGTGGCCGCCCGGTGCAAGGGACAAAAGGCTGCGCCGGAGAGCGGCGTGTTGTTGGGCCGCGTCCTGGATGCGTCCGGCGCGCCGGTCGCCGAGGCGTCGATCGAGGTGCGGTGGACTCCGCGACCGGCGAACGCCGCCACCACGCAGCGGCCCGACCGTTCGCTCACGACCGACGACGACGGTCGCTTCGCCCTGTGCGGCGCGCCGCCGGGCGCCACCGTCCGACTGCGGGCGGCCGGCAATGGGCAGGCAACCGATGTCGAGTGGACGCAGTCGAGCCTGATGACGATGGTGCTCGTGCTTCGCGAACGGTGAGCCCGTTCGTCGGGCTCACCGTCGCTATCGCAGGTTTGCTATTTGGTGACTGCCAGTCCCGTCACCGTCCCTTCGGTGTTGTGCGCGAAGCGGATTCCGTACACGCCGTCGGTCGACTTGAGCTTGCCGGCGGCAACGAGATTCGCCTTGGTGTCGCTCCAGACTTCCGTGCCGTTGATCGAGCAGCTCACCTTGTCGCCCTTGACGGACATCGCGATGTCCTGGGTGACGGCTGCTCCCTGCGCGGAGGCCTTGTGCACCGCGGCATTTGCTTCGCCCTCGCGGCCGTTGAGTTGGAAGGGGCCAGGTCCCATGCCGCGCACGATGAAGTTGCCGCTCCCGTACGCCGCGCAGTAGAGATAGCTCTGCTGGTCCGTGCCAAGATCGTTGCCGGCGATCATGATCCCGTACGGATGGGGATGGTCATTCAAGCTCATGTATTTCGGTTCCGTGAACGTCGCCTTCACGGTGTAGTCGCCGGTCGCCTTGTTGGCCGGGTTCCAGTAGGTCGTCGCGGGGCCGGTCGTCACGTGCAGCGCGTTGCCTTCCTTGGCGAGCTTGGCGTCGTTGAGGGTGCGGCCGCGTCGTGCTTCGTTCGCGTCGATTTTGCCCGCCCAGCCTGGGACGGAGATGCCTCCGCCTGGGACGCTGCGGACCTGTTCCTGGGCGCTGGCGAGCCCGGGCATGAGCATGACGGCGGCGACGACGAGAGTGGTGCAGGAAATACGGCGCATTCGTGGCTCCTCGCGGGAACGGTGGAAGTCGATAACTATATCGTCGGGCAGGTCAGTATACCATTCGCATGCTGGCGAGAGTTCCACCGTCGGAGTGCATCGGCGCGTTCGTACAGCGGAGATCGGCGCTCGCACGTTAGGTTCTTGTAAGATTTGTCCGGACCCTCACCTCGTCGAGCCATGAAGCCGCTCATTCTCCTTCTTGCGACCACGGCGCTCGTATCGGCTGGCGCCCAACAACCCACCGCCACCGAGATCGCCGCGTGGAAGCGCGAGGCCCAAAACGTCACCATCACCCGTGACGACTGGGGTATCGCCCACGTGCATGGAAAGACCGACGCCGACGCGGTGTTCGGCGCGATGTACGCGCAGGCCGAGGACGACTTCAACCGCGTCGAGACGAACTACATCAACTCGATCGGGCGTCTCGCTGAGGCCGACGGCGAGAAGGAGATCTGGCGGGATCTCCGCATGAAGCTGTTCATCGACCCCGACTCGATGAAGGCGAAGTACGCTTCCAGCCCGGCCTGGCTCAAGAAGCTGATGAACGCGTACGCCGATGGCCTCAACTACTACTTGTACACGCATCCCACCGTCGTGCCGCGCGTGATCAAGCGGTTCGAGCCGTGGATGGCACTCACATTCAGCGAAGGGAGCATCGGCGGGGACATCGAGCGGGTGAACCTCAACCAGCTCGCCGCGTTTTACGGCAATCCCGCCACCGACAAGGTCACCGGCGGGGGCCCGTCGGACGATGGGGGCGGATATCAGGAGCCCACCGGCTCGAACGGCATCGCGATCGCGCCGTCGAACACGGCGAATCACCACGCGCTGCTCCTCATCAATCCGCACACCTCGTTCTTCTTCCGCTCCGAGCTGCAGATGACGAGCGACGAGGGACTCAATGCGTACGGTGCGTCGACGTGGGGGCAGTTCTTCATCTACCAAGGGTTCAACGACCGCACGGGATGGATGCACACGTCGAGCGGCGTGGACGCGATCGATGAGTTCCTCGAGACCGTCACGAAGAAAGGCGATCGCTACTACTACCAGCACGGCAGCGACGTCCGGCCGGTCGTCACCTCGAAGATCACGGTCCCGTACAAGAGCGGGAGCAGCATGAAGACGCGCGCGTTCACGGTCTATCGCACGCCGCACGGTCCGATCGTTCGGGCAATGGGCGACAAGTGGGTAGCCATCGCACTGATGCAGGATCCGGTGAAGGCGCTCACGCAATCGTACACGCGGACCAAGGCCCGGAGCTACAAGGCTTTCCGGCAGACGATGGAGCTGCACACCAATTCGTCGAACAACACGATTTTCGCCGATGCGGATGGCGACATCGCCTATTTCCACGGGAACTACATCCCGCGGCGCGATCCCAATCTCGACTGGACGAAGCCGGTCGACGGCAGCAATCCGGCCACCGACTATCACGGCCTGCTCTCGGTGGACCAGTCGCCGCATCTGCTGAACCCCACGAGCGGCTGGATCTACAACAGCAACAACTGGCCGTGGTCGGCCGCGGGACCGTCGAGCCCCAAGCCGGAGGACTATCCCAAATACGTCGAAACGGGGCGCGAGGAATCGCCGCGCGGCTACCACGCGATTAGAGTTCTCGAAAACAAGAAGGACTTCACGGTCAGCTCGCTGATCGCGGCAGCGTACGACAGCTATCTCCCGGCGTTCGCGCGGATGATCCCGGCGCTCCTCAAGGCCTACGACGCGCTGCCGGCCTCCGACTCACTCAAATCGCAGCTCGCCGAGCAGATCGCCTTGCTGCGCGGTTGGGACTATCGCTGGTCGGAGAGCTCCATTCCCACATCGCTCGCGGTCTTCTGGGGCGAGGATGTCGGCCGGCGCGTGGGCGCCGACGCGCGGCGCGCCGGCACGTCGGCCGAGACGTACGTGGCGAACGGAGCAGCGGGCGCACCACTCGTGCAATCGCTCGCCTCGGCATCGGCCAAGCTGGCCGCGGACTTCGGCACGTGGAAGACGCCTTGGGGCGACATCAATCGCTTCCAGCGGCTGACGGGCGACATCGAGCAGCCGTTCAACGACGCGGGGCCGAGCATTCCCGTGCCGTTCACGTCGTCGCGCTGGGGCTCACTCGCCTCGTTCGGCGCCCGCGCGTACCCCGGCACCAAGAAATGGTACGGCACGAGCGGGAACAGCTTCGTCGCGGTGGTGGAGTTCGGCGACAGCGTGCACGCGCGCGCGGTCACCGCCGGCGGGGAAAGCGGGCACCCCGCGTCGCGGCACTTCAACGATGAGGCGAAGCGGTACGCGGCGGGGGATCTGCGGGAGGTGTATTTCTATCCGTCGCAGCTCAAGGGGCACACGGAGAAGGTGTACCACCCGGGGGAGTGAGTTGTTTTGATTAATTAGGGTCAGAGTCGAATTAGCGCCCGCTAATTCGACTCTGACCCTTTTTGTGGGAAGGGCGAACCGAAAGGGCATAGGAGTGAGGTGGTGAGTGCGGGAGATCCGAGACACGGGCCGAGGTGTCTCCGTCGCGCCGCGGACTGCGAACGACCTGCCGCCGTTTGCCGTCCCAGGCGCAGATCAGCCGTCTCGGCCCGTGTCTCCCCCCTACCGCACTCGCACCTCAGCGTCTATGCCCTCCGGTTCCCTCACGCCTGAAGCGGCGCACACGAGCACCCGCATCGGCTGGCGCCTCGCCCTCGGCCTGACACTTCTTCGGCTTGCGCTCGCGCCGGTTCTGCTTGTCATGTCGACGGTGAAGGTCGCGGGGCCCGTGATCGCGACGGTCCTCGCCGTCGGATTCCTGTCTGACGTTTTCGACGGCGTCGTCGCCCGACACTTCGGCGTGGCGACGCCCGGTCTCCGCGGGCTGGACAGCACGGTCGACACGATCTTCTATCTCGCGATCGCGTACGCGGTGTTCCGTCTGCATCCCGGCCCGCTGCGCGCACTTGCCTGGCCGATCGGCATCGTCCTCGCCGGCGAGGCGCTCAACTACGCCGCGGCCTATCTCATTTTCAAGCGCGGGGCCGGCTACCACGCATGGAGCGCGAAGGCGTGGGGCGCGTTGCTCTTCGTCGCCCTTCTCATGCTGCTCACGACCGGCTCATCGGCACTGTTGCCGATCGCGTTGATCGCGGGAATCATCGCACAGGCCGATACGCTGGCGATCACCTTGACTCTCCCCCAGTGGCAATCCGACGTGCCGAGCGCGTTGCACGCCCTTCGGATTCGCCGTGGCGCGGTAGGTTCTCCAACGTGAAACGCCGGCACCGAGTGATTCACTCGGTGCCGGCGTTCGAGCGTGATCCGGCTTTGGCTCAGTGCGTGCCGTTCGCGAGATCCCTCACCGTCGCGGCCAGCGTTCGCACCTTCGCCGCGTCACCCCCCCCAGCACCGCTCGCGTCGGAGTCGAGCTGCGCGGCCAGTTTGGTGAGCGCGTCATGCCGCTGCCCGCCCGACGCATGCTCCGCGCCGGATAGCGCCGACCGCACTGCGGAAATCCGCGCGCCGGCGAGCCCGTTCGACCGCTCGAGCTGGTCGACGTACGCGCGCGCCAGTGAGAAGCTCGCGGGCCACACGAACTTGGGCTGGCCCTGTGTGTTCAGGTACTCGAGGTGCACCGACTTGGCGGCGTCGATCTCGTTTTGCGTGAGCAGTGGGCTCGGCGTGAGCTCGAACACGTCGAGGCCGCGGGCGATCTCCGAGCTCAGCATCACGCCGTTGTACCAGTACACGGACCAGGAGCCGCCGCCGACCATGCGCGTGGCGTCGATGGGTCCGCGATCGAAGAACGCGATCTCCTTTGGACGCGCGGCGTCGGTGAAGTCGAACACCGACACGCCACCCTGGTACCACGCCTGAATCATCACGTCACGGCCGGGAATCGGAATCAGCGAACCGTTGTGCGCGACGCAGTTCTCCTGCGAGGTCTGCACCGCGGGCAGCTTGTAGTAGCCCTGGAAGTGCATCTTGCGATCCGGATCGAGCGCGAAGATGGCGTCGGCGCCCCATTGCCTGGGGTCGGTGGCGCGGCACTTGGGTTGTCCGCCGCCGCCCCATTCGTCGCTGAACAGGACCTTGGTGCCGTCGTTGTTGAACGTGGCCGAGTGCCAGTACGAGAAGTTCGAGTCGGACACCGCGCCGATGCGCACCGGGTGCGCCGGGTCCTTGATGTCGAGCAACAGGCCGTAGCCCTCGCACGCGCCTCCCGCCAGACCGATCGCCGGATACACCGTGATGTCGTGGCACTGTGTCGGGCCGCGGTTGCTCTTCGGATCGATGCCGAACATTTTCGCCACGAGGCCCGGCAGCGCGGTTCGGAGCGCGGTGCTGTCGGCCGCCGTTGGCGCGCCGCTGCCGCCGCGTGCCTTGACCACGCTATCGAGCATCGGGTTGATGAAATTCGGCGGCAGCACGAGGTGCATACCGATGATGTCCGCGATGAACGCCCCCTGTGCGCGCGCGGCCGCCAGTTCCTTGGCGTCTTCCGGCGCGTCACCGTGCATCGCCGGCTTGGTGAGGTCGTTGAAGATTCGCGGCGAGCTCACGATCGCGGCCTGTTCGGGATGGGCGAGCGGGACCTTGATCACCTCGATCCGGAAGAGCGGCGAGTTGGGATCTTCTTCCGGCGACAGCTTGCTGCATCCCGGAAGCTCGCTCGGCGAGCGCGGCGTCGATGAGCCGGAGATGTAGACGTACACGTTGTCCCTGTCGTTGGGATCGACGAGGAGCGTGTGCGTGTGCGAGCCGCGGCACGTCTGCACGTTGCCGACGTATTTCGGGTGCGAGAGATCGCTGATGTCGAAGATGCGAAGTCCGCGCAGCCGCTCCTTGCTCACCGTGTCGCGGACGCCGCCCGCGGCGCAGTCGAGCCGGGCGCTGGCCGCTTCTGCCGAGACGAAGAGCAGGTTCTTGTAGACCGACACGTCGCTTTGGGAGGCAGGGCAGAAATACGCCTCGGCGAGTGTCGGCGCGCCGGGATTGGAGATGTTCCAGATCTGGTAGCCATTGTAGCTACCCTGAATCGCGTAATGGCTGAAGAACGCCAGATCGGAGTTCGTGGCGCCCATGAATCGTTGCGACGGCCGGCTGTTCGACAGGAGTCGCATGTTCCACGACGCCTGGCCCGCGTCCCAGAGACCGGCCTTGAGACCCACGCGCGGATCCGGACTTGGCGCGGTCGCTGTGCCAACCGGCACCACCGCCGCGGCGCCGGTCGAGGACGTTGCGTGCGCACAGGCAGCCGTCGCCGCGATCGCGATGGCCAGCGGGAACTTCAGGAGGACCGCGCGCGCGCCTGCCGGCGCGGATACGGGTCCGTTCACGAGTACCATGTTCGACTCCTCAATGGGTTCGGTAAAAAGCGTACGAGCGTACGAGCGTACGAGCGTTGAGCCTTCATCAAGGCGCACGGCCCTGAATCGTGAGCACCGCGAGCATGCGTTGCATGCGCGCGATCTCCGTGGTTTGGTCGACGTTCACGTCGGAGGCGAACTTGAATACCAGCTCGTCCTGTCCGGCGCCAGGCGATTCGAACAATTCTTTCACCATCTGAACGGCGCCGCGGTGGTGCTGGATCATGTATGTGAGGAAGAGCCGATCGAACTCGGCCTCGCGCGCGGCATCGAGCTGCTGCATCTGTTCGGGTGAGAGCATGCCGGGCATCAGCATCACGTGCTCCATGCCGCCCATCTTCATCTTCATGCCGGCGGGGTCGGGCTCGGGCACCGTTTGACGGCGATCGCGAAGCCACTGCTGCATCGTTGCGATCTCGTCGGTCTGCGCGTTGATGATCCGTTGGGCGAGCGTCAAGACGGACGGACTCGCTCCGTGGGTGGGGGCCCAGTTCGCCATTTTGATGGCTTGGGCGTGGTGTCCGATCATGCCCGACATGAAGTGAATGTCGGCTTCCGTGTACGGATACCGTGCGCTGTCGGCGCGCGCCTTCGCGATCGCGGCGAGATCACTCTCGTTCGCCGCGGCCGGCTGCGGACTGCTCGTAGCGCCGCGCGGCGCGGCGCTACAGCCCGTAAAGGCGAGCGCAGTCAATGCCCCGGCGATGATGCCGTGGTTCCAGAACCTCATCCGTCGTCTCCTGGAGCAACGAGGCCGCTGGCCTCGTCGGTTCGTACCCGAACTAAATGATACCACAGCGTCACCGGCCCCGCCGAGCGTGGGCGACTGGACACAATTCGAGGGGCGGTATCGACGCGGCCGCCGACACCTGAGCAGACTCGCCACCACTATGGTCCCGCCGTATACTGGGGCATCGCCGGTTGAATTCTCCCTCCCATTCACACGGTGCCCATATGCGAACGACAACGCTCGTTCTGAGCGCGATGACGCTTGGAATTCCGCTTGGTCTGCCCGCGCAGGAGCGCGAGGACCGCACGCTGCTCACGCAGGGGCAGATGACGGCCATCATCAACGAGGTCTCTGGCGAGCGCGCCATGCATCACGTGCTCGAGCTGGTACCCTACCAGCGCGTCCGGCTGCCGGAGGAGTACTCCGGACCGTACCGCGAGAGCAAGGTCATGGCGGCCTTCGCCAAGGAATACGGCTTCAGCAATGTCTCAATAGAAGTCTTTCAGCAGGGTGGGACGGCGTGGCAGCCGGTGCAGGGCGAGCTGTGGATGACGTCGCCCAAGAGCGTCAAGCTGTTCGACATTCACGACATTGCGCTGTCGCTGGCGTCGCTCAATGCCAACGGCGATTTCTCGGGCGAGCTGGTGGACGTTGGCTTGGGACGGCCCGCCGACTTCGAGGGCAAAGACGTCACAGGAAAGTTCGTGCTGTCGTCTGGTTCGACCAACGCCGTGTACGCGCAGGCGATTCAGCACGGCGCGCGCGGCGTGCTGGGCGTGAGCGCCATCGGATTTCAGCGGGCGGTCGACTATCCGAACCAGATCGTGTCCTCCACCGTGAACGCGCAGCCGGGGACGGTCGCTTGGTCGGTGACGCCGGAGGTGCAGCACAACCTCGCTGCCCAACTCGCGCGCGGCGACAAGATCACGATCCGCTCGATCGTGAAGAGCGTCGAGGTGCCGGCCAAAGCGGAGTACGTGCACGCGGAAATCCCCGGTGACGGCAGCACGACACAGGAAGTCGCGATCAGTGGACATTTATATGAAGGCGTGATCAAGCAGGGCGCGAACGACGACAACTCGGGCTGCGCGCTGACGCTCGAGATCGGCCGCGCGTACCTCAAGTTGATCGCCGAGGGCAAGCTGCCGCGCCCCAAGCGCACCATCAACTTTCAGTGGGTGCCGGAGATCTCGGGGACGAACGCGTATCTCAACGCACACCCGGACAAGGCGAAGAACATCATCGGCACGCTGAACTTCGACATGGAGGCGCTGCGCGTCGGGGACAGCCGGAGCTACTGGGTTCTGCAGCGCACGCCGGACACGTTCCCTTCGTATCTGAATGATGTCGCGCAGAGCATGATGGAATACATTGCCGACATCTCACGCGAGCGTGTGCGGTTCCGCCGTTCGGGCTACGCCGCGTCGGAGCCCGTCGAGTCGCCGCGGGGCAGCAAGGATGCATTCTATATCAAGATCGACAAGCACTACGGCTCGAGCGATCACGTGACGTACATGCAGCACGGCATTCCCGCCGTCATGTTCATCACGTGGCCCGACATGTGGTATCACTCGTCGGAAGACACGCCCGACAAGCAGGACCCGACGCAGTACAAGCGCGCCGCCGCCGTCGGCCTTGGCGCGCTGGCCGTGATCTCGACGGGCACCGACGACATGGCGGCGCGTGTCCTCAACGAGAATCTCGGCCGCGGTCTGGCGCGCATGGGTGAGTCGCACACGAAGGGACTTGGCTACATGGCCGATGCCACGGCCGGCCCGGCGCTCACCGACGGGTACAAGGAAGCGCGCATCGCGATCCAGCACCAAGCCGATATCGAGAAGGGCGTCATCCGCTCGGCGAGCGTCCTGTGGACGAACGCGGCCGACGGACAGAAGAAGACCGCGGCATTTCTGCCGCTCATCGACCAACGCGCCACGGCGCTGCTCAACGAAGTGAAAGCGGCGTACCAATTACAGGCCACGCAGCGGAACGTGCCCGCCGGAGAGCCAGTGCAGTCGGCCGACGAGCGCGCCGCGGCGAACATCGTTGTCGAGCCGCTCGCCGGCGCCGGTGCTGGTCGTGGCGGCGGCCGCGGTGCAGGGGCCGGCGGAGTGGGCGGCGGTGGTGCGGGAGGAGGTGGAGGCCGCGGCCGAGGCGCCGCCGGCCCGAGCCTTCCAGAGGAGTACAACGCGGAATTCGCGATCCTGCTTGGCAAAGGGATGACCGCGCTTCAGATCCGCGACTTCCTCTCCGGCGAGTTCACGCCGCTGTCGTTGTCTGATGTGATGACGGTCCTACGAGCCCGCGAATCGCAAGGTACAGTGAAGTTGACGCAGAGAGCCGGACGCTGAGTGACGTTGATAAAGTGGCACGGGGCGGATCCGGTCGATCCGCCCATTCCTTGTCACCGATATCACGACTTTTCGCGCGGCGTGATCGCGAAGTTGATCGCCGCGCCGCCGCCGAGCGACAGCCCAACCACGGCCGCGCGCTCGATGCCGAGATGGTCCATGACTGCGTTCAGGTCGTCGGCGTGCGTGTACGGGGTCGATCCCGGTGGCGACTCGCCGAAGCCGCGAAGATCGTAGCGAACGACCGTATGATGCGGCGTGAGCGCGTCCATCTGGTCGTCCCACATCCGGCGATCGAAGCTGAACCCGTGCAGCAACACGACCGACGGACCCGAGCCGGCTACCTGGGAACAGAGTTTGGCCACCTGTGCTGGCGCGAAGCCGGCATGCACGGTCATTGCCGGCGCCTCTTCCCCCGCAACGAATACCCCGCTCACGCTGCCGCCCTCCGCGACCGCGCGGCGATCGCATTGACGACGTGACGCGCGTCTCGATCGGCGCCGTGAATCATCGTCGACGACGGCGCATAGAGGAAATGCAGTCCGACGAAATACATCCCGGGGGCTGTTGCGACGACGCCGCGGTCGTGGAGCGGGTCGCCATCCGAGCCGAACACCGGAATGTCGATCCACGAGAAGCCGGGATGGTATCCCGTGCACCAAACGACGTTCGCGACTTCGAGTGCGTGCCCATCCTCGAGGACCGGCATGCCGTTGCGAGCACCGATGGTTCGTCCCACGCGCGACACGCCGGCGTCGACGAGATCGCTCGGCTTCACGCGAACCAGCGGGCCGCCTTTCGAGTGCGTTTTGACGCGCATCCTGCGTCCCATCGGCGTCGCCAGGCTGAGGACCCGGTGAAACACGAAGCGCAGCACGAGCGGCTCGAGGACGTAGTGCGCCACGGACGACTCGATGCGGAATGGGACGTGGCCAGGGTGCGTCCCGGACAGAAGCGTGCGATGACCGGCGCGAACCGCCTCGAGCGCGATGTCGGCGCCCGACGTCGCCGCGCCGACCACGAGCACTCCGCCAGCCTGGAGCTGACTCGGATTCCGATACTCGGCGGAATGCAGCTGGCGGATCGTGGGGCGGAGCTGCGATGCGAATTCTGGAATGTGTGGCTTTTGATAGCTGGCCATCGCCACGACGACCTGTCGAGCCTCGATCTGCCGATCGCCTGTCGCGATCACGAATCGGTCGCTTTCTCTCGAGAGGCGGTCGACGCGCACGCCGGTGCGAACCGGAAGGTCGAATTTTCTCGCGTAGTGCTCGAGATATTCGGCCATCTCGTCTTTGGTCGGGAACGCGCGCGCGGGCGCCGGGAAGGGCATCCCCGCCAGCCCGTCGTAGCGCGCCGGCGTGAACAGGCGAAGCGAGTCCCACCGGTTGCGCCAGGTGTCACCGATGCGTTCGTTCGCCTCCAGAATGGCGAACGAAAGTCCGCGGCGGGCGAGATGGTATCCAACGGAAAGGCCGGATTGTCCGGCGCCTATGACCACGGTATCGATGCGCTCGCGTTCTGACATTGCTGCCTGCCCTCGAAAAATGACCGGTGCCACTGCCGTACGTGGACAGCATCATAGGCGGCGCGCGAGTGGCTCGCTTGTGCTGATTTGTCCATTTTTCGCCGGCCGCGCGACTGGGTAATTCTATGCAGACGGCGCGACGAGGTTGTGCCTGAAGGCATAGGCAGTCGCCGCCGCCCGCGTCGACAGGCCGAGCTTGATGAACAGGTTGCTGACGTGTCGCGCGACGGTCTTCTCGCTGATGCCGAGCGACGCGGCGATCGCGCGGTTCGTCTTTCCAGTCGCGATCAGCCGCAGCACCTGAATTTCGCGAGCCGTGAGGTCGCTCGCCGTCCTGTTCGACCGAGCGGACATCAGCGATTCCACCCGCCTGAGGTCAGGCGCGGCCCCGAGCCGCCTGAAGATCTCGCGCGCCGTGGTGAGCTCCATGTCCGCGGTATCCTTGTCGTTCAACTCACGGAGCGCCGCGGCTATCGCGACGCGGACGCGGGCGGCCTCGTACGGCGCCTCGAGCTCGCGCCACGCCGCACACGCGTCGCGCAGCGCCGAGAGCGCGGCCGCCGGTTGCCGCTCGGCGAGCAGCACAGCGCCCGTTGCCTGCGCGGACGTGGCGCACAGGAGCGGCGCCCCGACCACGCTCGCGCTGCGCGAAAGCTCGTCAGCCGCGGCTCGTGCGGCCGCCACGTCGCCAACCGCGAGCATGATCTCGGCGGCGGCCGCCAGCATCTGGCTACGGCGCGGTTCGCGCCGAGCCTGCTCCATCGCGCCGCGAATCGCCGCTGCGGCGGTCTCGCTGCGGCCTTGCGAGAGGCGGAGAAGCGCCATGCCCGGCTGCGGATCGCGCCCCAGCTCGTGCGCCCGCTGGTAGCACGCCTCGGCTTCGGCGAATTCGCCGCGCAACCGGCGCAGTTCGGCGAGGCGATAGAACCCCGCACCGGCGGCCGGTTCATCGGTCCGCTCGCCAAACCACTCGCAGGCCCGCGTGATCTCGGCGAGGGCATCGGGCCAGTCGCCGCGAAGCTGCGCGATCTCGACATGATGGATCGCGCACTCGCCCCGCCCGGGTACGAGATCGGGTTGCGTCGCGCACCACTCGCTCAGCGCTTCCGTCCACTCGCGCGCGCGCCGAAGGTCGAACACCTCGTTGCACGCATCGATCACGCTGCAGTACAGGTCTCCGACCATGACCGGCGAGGCGTCGCCGCCGGTGACGGCGACCATCACCTCGTCCAACAATACGAGACCTTCCGCGACGCGGCCCATTTTGATGAGTCCACGCCCTTGACCGTGGCGCGCCAGGACCAACAGGTCGCGATCGCCTGTCCGCTTGGCGATGGCAACCGCGCGGTCGAAGGCCTCCAACGCGGGAAGCGGGTCGCCGTTCATGAGCCTGCCGATCGCCGGCGGCACCAGCAGGTAGCCGTGCACGACGGAATCGGCGAGCTGTGCGTCCTCCAGGATCCGGTGCGCGCGCGCCAGCCAGCCGCTGCCGCGGGACTGCTCGCCGTGCGTGAACAGCCTGAATCCCACCCAGAACGCACAACGGGCGGCCGCTTCCGCGTCGCCGGCTTCGTGGTATGCATGGTGTGCCCGCGTCAGCGCCTCGGTGCTGTCGTCGTCGCGGCCGATGAGATACGCGGCCGCACCAAGACGCTCGAGCCCCGGGGCGTCGAGCGGCTGCTCGCGATCTGTCGCCGCGAGCCGCATAAATTCCTCGGTCCAGGCCTGCCGCTCCAAGGCGTCTTGCCCCTGGTCGCGACTGCCGCGCGGCTGACGCACCACACCCTTCACTGGAACCACACCTCGAGGTCGCCCGTTGGTCACGGACTATCTTACTCCGATGCGCGCCTTCAGTGAACCTACTGAGCTGGCGACGGTGACCGGCGTGGTCGTCGCCGTGAGCCGTAGCGTGGGGCATACCTTCAGCAAGCAGAATCAGCCGAGCATCACCCTCGTGGCCGGTCTCGGCGTCGCCGATGACGCGCATCTCGGGACGACGGTGAAGCACCGTTCGCGTGTCGCGCGCGACCCAAACCAGCCCAATTTGCGCCAGGTTCACCTCATTCATGCCGAGCTGCACGATGAGCTTGCGGCGGCCGGTTTCAACGTGCGGGCGGGAGACATGGGCGAGAACGTCACGACGCGCGGCATCGCGCTGCTCGAGCTTCCAACGGGAACGCGGCTGCGAATCGGCCCGGATGCGGTCGTCGAGCTCACCGGATTGCGAAATCCCTGCACGCAGCTCGACGGCTTTCACCCCGGGTTGCTGCGCGCCGTCCTCGATCGGCTGCCCGACGGTTCGGTCGTCCGGAAGTCCGGTGTGATGAGCATCGTACTCTCTGGCGGCAATGTGGAGCCGGGCGATCCGATCGAGGTCGAGCTGCCAGCACCTCCCCTTCAGCGGCTTGGTGTGGTATGAGCGCGCCGTGTCCCATCTTCGGCTTCCGGATCGAGCTCGCGCTCACGTTCGGATTGAGCGAGCAGTCAATTGGCGGGTTGTGGCGCGATTTCCGGCGCGACGTCATCGTCGCGCGCGGCCTGATCTGTGAGCGTGAGGTGCGTGGCGAGCACTGGTCGATGATCATCCGCAGCGAGGCGAGCCAGGCGACCGACGGCGACCGCGAAGCCGTGACGCACTGGGGCGCAGGCCGCCGCGAGATCGCTTCGCTCGACGTAGGGCCGCTCGTCGATCTCGCCGAAGTCGGCTGAGAGGCACGGCTGGAACAGTCTCGCCACGCGGCGGACGGTTCGGGTGGTTGAATCGCGGATCGACGCGGACGTCACGGATGAACGCGGAATGTCCGGCGTGGCGTGACGACTGTGTGCGCCACGCGCCCGGGTTTTCTTGGGACGACTGCCGCTCGGGACGCTTCCGGAAACATTCCGAGCGGCAGTACCACAAAATGGTCGTCCGGCTCGTCGCGTGCGGAGCCGTTGCACCGCATCTTCCGTCGGCCCGTCGGTGCAGTTCAGTTTTCCAGCGGCGCAGGAAGAGAACAACCTCAACGCGATCACGGAACGGATCCGACCTCATCATGAATCGCTCATTGCTCGCCGCCAGCGTACTCGTGCTGCTCGGATCGACGTCGTTTGCGCAGGCGCCCGCCTCGTTCGAGGCCGGCGCAGCGGCTGCCGCCGAGCCGCTCGTCGAGTTCGAGATGATGACATGGCCGGAGGTCAAGCAGGCGCTCGCCGCGGGCAAGACGACGGCGCTCTTCTACACCGGCGGCACGGAGCAGCGCGGACCACAGAATGTGAACGGCGGACATACGCTGATGGCCAAGGCCACGGTCAAGGCGATCGCGTTGCGACTGGGCAATGCCATCGCGATGCCGGTGCTCCCGTACACGCCGAACCGCGCGAGCGCGGAGCTGCCGGGCACGATCGGACTGACGAACGAGCTTCTCGCGGCCGTGCTCGAGCGCATCGCCGAGGAGGCGGTCACCACCGGATTCAAGAACGTGATCCTGATGGGCGACCACGGCGGCGGGCAGCCCAACGTCTACCGCGAGGTCGCCAAAAAGCTCGACGACAAGTATGCGCCGCAGGGCATTCACGTGTACTTCTGCGACGAAGTGTACGCCAAGGCGCAGGGCGATTTCGACAAGTGGCTCACGGATCACGGATACCCCACGAGCTCGCACGCCGGGATTCCCGATACGTCGGAGATGCTTTACCTGGGCGGCGACGCGTGGGTGCGACGTGACCTGATCAAGACCGCGCTCGGCGATCCGCCGCGCGTGCCGGGCCAGCAGGTCGATCCCAACATGCCCCGCGTGAACAACGGCATTACCGGCGATGCCCGACGATCGACCGCCGAGCTCGGAAAGATGGCGTTCGACATCAAGGTGGACTACGCCGTGAGGCAGATTCAGGAATTTCTGAAGGCCAAATGACGGTGGCCGCCCAGATGCCCGCGAAGCGCCACGAGTCGTCGGTCGTCGCGCACGTCGCCGCGGTCGACACGCCGATTGGCGAGATGATCGCGGGGGCAACGGAGACGCATCTGCTGCTCTTCGAGTTCGCGCGCCGGCGTACGCTCGATCGCCAGCTCGAGCATGCGGCGCGCGCGACGGGAGCGCGATTCGAGCCCGGCCACTCGCCGATTCTGGACCAGCTTCGCACCGAGCTCGCCGAGTATTTCGCGGGCCGCCGCCGCTCGTTCGACCTTCCGCTGCGGACGCCGGGAACCGGCTTCCAGATGCGAGTCTGGGAGGAACTCCTGCGGATTCCATACGGCACCACGACCAGCTATGCGCGATTGGCGACCGCCGTCGGGAATCCGTCGGCCGTGCGCGCGGTGGCGCGCGCGAACGGCGACAATCGCATCGCGATCATCATTCCGTGTCACCGCGTGATCGGTTCGGACGGTTCGCTCACCGGCTACGGTGGCGGCTTGTGGCGGAAGAAGAAGCTGCTCGATCTCGAGGCACGGGTCGACTCTCCCCGTCTGCCCGGGCTCTGATCGATCGTGCAGGCAAGCAAAAAGGCCGGCGATCTTCGCCGGCCTTTTTGTCTGAATCGCGCTACAGGAAACGAGTGCCGCTGGCTAATGCTTGCGCGAGCGCCACCATGCCAAGCCGCCCAACACGCCCACCCCTGTGGCCACGAGGCCGATCGTCGCCGGCTCCGGTACCGTCGCCACGGGGGTCCCCGCGTACGCCGGAACCGCGGCGATGACCAACAAGGCCAATGCTCGTGCAGCATGCTTCATACGACACCCCCTCCAGAAGGAATCGACGAATACACCTCGGACACTACTGGCGACAATGCACCGGGTCGGGCACCCGAGTCAAGGTGAGCCGATGAGCGGATTGCGGTCGAAGAACCCGACCGGGACGAGCGAGAAGCCGGCCTCGTGCACGGGCATCACGGGCCAATCTTCTGGCCGCGGGTTGTGGGTTACGCCCAGGGTGTACCAGAGGACGACGTCGCCACCGACCAGCGAGCGGTTCGCCTCGGTCCACGTGACAAGACCGTCGCCGCCTGGCGCCTGGTTGGGGTAGTCACCCGCGGCGAAGCGTTCCGAGTCCGCGTAGGCGGTGACCCAGATTTGTGCATCGAGAAAGCCGGCGCGGCGGCGGATCGGACTGTCCGGCGCGGCGAAAGATTCCGCGTTCGTCCCCGGGACGAGCGCGTAGCCGGTGGGCTCGCCAAGGGCGTTGTGCACGGCCGTGTTCACGACGGTCCACCGGCGGCTGGCGCGCGAGTCCAGCGAGCGCCGGGCTTCCGTTTCGCGCGCGAGGACGTGCCGCTGCATCGTGAATCCGCCGCCGTGCGGGTTGCCCGGCCCCACGGACACGGCCTGCGTCTCGATCTCGTCGACCTGGTTGGGCGCGGCGCCGTCCACGTCCAGGTCGAGCCGATAGTTGAAGAAATGCTGATGGTCGACGGCCGCGACGTTGGGCGCCACGGCGTGGGCGCTCGAGTCGGCGTGGCTCGCCCCGACCGCTTTCGCCGCCATCACGCCGGTGAGCAGCACACGGTGCGCGATCGTTCCATCTTCGTGGAACACCCACTCGAACCCATAGTCGTAGTTGCCCATGTGGCTCACGCCGAACACGACGAGAGCGCGCGCACGCCGGCTCGCATCCGCGTGCTTCCACGCCAATCCGCCGTCGCGCTCGTAGATCGCGATCGCGCGCGGAATGCGCCGTGGATTCCCGTCGGGCGCGGCGACCACGGCGTCAATGAAGGTCGCGTTGGCCGGGCAGTCGACACCCGGACGAAGCGAAGACGCTCCCACTCCCAGCCCAAGCTCTCCCGCGTCGAATGTGTTGCGAAAGTACCAACCAGCGCCGGGATCGCCGTAGGGCACGACCATCTCGGAAAGCGATGCGCGGTAGAGAACGCTCCGCACGCGCGTCCCGTCATCGAATCCCACCGCGTGGAGGACGATACCTTCCCGCGGTCGCGACGCCACGTGAAAGCGCCAGCGTCGCCACGCAACTCGGTAACCGGAGATGTCCGGCCCGGCGCCTTGCCAGAGTGCCGACGACCAGGGCAGGGAACGTGATTCCGGCGTCGTCGGCGGGGCCAGTGCTCGCCACGCGCCGGTCTCACTCGCGCGCGTCGGGACGGGAGCGGCGGCGGTGTCGTCGACGCGGAGCACGCGCCGCCCGCTCAAATCGACCAGAGCAACCAGACCCTCGACCGGCCGGGCCATCTCGTTGTTGGTCGACGGTCGCATGTACGTGAGGCCGCGCACGAGCCGCCCTCGCGACGGTGTCTCTTCGCCGAACTGGCCCGCGCTCCAGGCTAGCACCGCCACTTCGCTCGGCGAGATGCCGCGGCGCGCGAGTGCCGCACGCCACGTGGAATCGCCACGCACGATCGCGTCCGCGATGCCGGCATCCACTCCGTCGAGCGCAGGCTCGACGCCAGGCACCTCGCGCGCGCTCTGGATCGTGTCGCCAGCGAGATCGACGACCACCTCGCGCGTCAGATTGCGAGCCGGATCGTACAACACCGCGAATGCGCCGCGCGTCACGGCGCGGTGGGCGAGCACGTCCGCCTTGGGCGGCTCGCGAACATCGAGCAGCATCACGCGGGTGGATCCGCTCAGGAGTCCGCTCCGCAGCAGCGCCTGTCGCGCCGCGCGCATCTCGCGCGCGTCGAGCGGATCCAGCGCATCTCGATGCGGCGGCGCCGACCGGCCACACGCAACCGCGGCGACCATCGCAATGAGCACCTGGCGCGAGCGTCGTTGGGGCGCGGTGCGTCGTGAGTCGAACATTGTGTACGTGGCGGCGATGGAGAGAGCGGCGTGAGAATAGCCGCGGCGCGACGCGGAGTCGAGTGTTCCGCGCGAAACTCGATGACGCACTGCGCTCGCTCTTCCCGCGGCGTATACTGAGCGGCGATGACTGAATCGACCACCCCACTCCCACCGTCCGGCGCGGCGCCGATCGCGGATGCGGGAGCCCCGACCGCGCGCACCATCGAATGGGTCGGGCCGTTCGCGGTTTTCGCGCTGTGGCTCCTCGCGGACAAGTACATCCCGATCGCCAACCCGTGGCGCGAGCTGATACGCGACGTGGTACTCGTCGCCGCGATTGTCGTCTTCTCCCGGCGCGTGCTTCCAACTGCCGCGCCGTACTGGATCGGCAGTGTCGCGCTCGGGCTTGCGGTGTGCGCGATCTGGGTCGCGCCCGACGCGTTGATTCCCGGCTGGCGAACACACTGGCTCTTTCAGAACGCGGTGACGGGTCGCGTGACGACCTCCATTCCGCCGGGCGAGCTCACCCCACTCATGCTCGCCCTGCGCACGTCGCGAGCCGCACTCCTCGTCCCCGTGATCGAGGAGCTTTTTTGGCGCGGCTGGCTTCCGCGCTGGCTCCAGAGCGCGCGCTTCGAGCGCATTCCGCTTGGGCAGTACACACCGCTCGCCTTCTGGGCGACGGCCATTCTGTTCGCCGCCGAGCATGGGCCATACTGGGAGGTAGGTCTCGCCTGCGGCATCATCTACAATTGGTGGATGCGGCGCACGCGGTCGCTTGGCGACCTGATGCTGACGCACGGGGTCACGAATCTCGCGCTCTCGGCCTACGTGATCGCGTCAGGACGCTGGGCGTATTGGATGTAGGTTCTCAATTCACATACGATTATCCGATTTCCTGACGAGGATCGGGGAAAGCCTCACAGACGACTCCGCAACGCCCGCTAGCTTCGGTCGAAACATCCCGGCTTCTGGAGGCCTCGTCCATGTTCACCCTTCCGCGAATGGCCCGCGCCCGTGGCGTCGCGATTCTAGTTACGGCGCTGGCCGCCAGTCTCGCGTCATCCGGCGCAACCGGCTTGCAGGCACAGGCCCCGCGAGTCGTGGCAGTGCACGCGGTGGATTACAGCTTCCGATCGCCGACGTCGATTCGGGCGGGAACGATCACCTTCCGCTTCACCAACGACGGAAAGGAAATCCATCACCTCTGGATCGTCCGGTTGAATCAGGGCAAGACGCCAGCCGACTTCATGAAGGAGATGAATGCCTGGGGCTCGGCGCTCAAGATGCCCGAGTGGGCCGTGGACGTGGGAGGCCCGAACAACGTTGGATCCGGCGAGACCGCCGACGGCACGATGACGCTCGAGCCGGGCACCTACATGCTCGTGTGCTGGGTTCAGTCGCCCGACGGCCGGCCGCATGTGATGAAGGGGATGGTAAAGCCGCTCGAAGTCACCGCGAGGGGAGCGACCGCGCCCGCCGAGCCGACGGCCGACGTCACGATGACGCTCGACGACTACAGCTTCAACGTGTCGAGCCCGATCAAAGCCGGGCGCCGCACCATCCGGTTCGAGAATCGCGCGTCGCAGTCGCACGAAGCAGTGATCGCCAAGCTGCTGCCGGACAAGACGCTCATGCAGGCCATCGTCTGGATGAATTCCGGCCAGGCCGGACCATCGCCAGTTCAGATGCTGGGCGGCGCGTCGGGCATCGCGAAAGGCCGGCACATGTTCATCACGGCGAACTTCACGCCGGGCACGTACGTGCTGCTCTGCTTCATTCCGGATGCGAAGACCGGAAAGCCGCACTCGTCGTTGGGTATGGCCAAGGAGATTACGGTCGAACCGTAAGCCGGTACTGGCCGAACCCGGCAGCCGGCGCGCAAATTCTGGCGACCCGCCTTCAAGGACCGCCAAAATGTTGCACCGTCTGCCGGTGTTCGCCGGGGCGCTCGTCGTCGCCGCATCGAGCGTCCACGCACAGCGCAAAACCGCACCCGCCCGCGTGACCCAGGCCGGGACGCCCACGCCGCGTCCCGCCGACACCGCCAGCTCTCCTTCCGTTGTCAGGCACCTGCGCTGGCGCTCCGTTGGCCCCGCGAACAACGCGGGCCGCGTCTCCGTCGTCGCCGGCGTACCCGGCAACCGCGACGTGTATTACGTCGCCGGCGCCAACGGCGGGATCATCAAGACGATCAACGGCGGCATCACCTTCAAACCGATCTTCGACAAGCAACCTGTTGGCTCCATCGGAGCGATCGCCGTCGCGCCGAGCGATCCCAACATCATGTACGTGGGCACGGGCGAGGAGAACCCGCGCAACAACGCGTCGATCGGGAACGGCATGTACAAATCGGTCGATGCCGGCGAGCACTGGACGCACATCGGGCTCGATCAGAGCGAGCGCATCGCGCGGATCGTGATCGATGCCAGGAATCCGGACGTCGTGTACGCCTGCGGCCTCGGACGCGAGTGGGGCCCGAGTGAGGAGCGTGGCGTCTTCAAGACCACCGACGGTGGCAAGAACTGGAAGCGGATTCTCTTCGTCGATCCGCAGACGGCCTGCTCGGACATCGCGGCCGATCCCGGCAACTCCAACATCCTCTATGCCGGGATGTACACGTATCGACGCTGGGCGTGGCACCTCGAGTCGGGCGGCGGCAACACGGCCGTCTATCGCTCGACCGACGGCGGCGCCACGTGGGAGCGGCTCTCGGGAAAGGATCGCGAGCGTGGGCTGCCCAAGGGCGACATGGATCGCATCGGCATCGCGGTCGCTGCGAGCGATCCCGACGTCGTCTACGTCATCAGTGAGACGAAGAGTGAAGGCGAACTGTGGCGCTCTGACGACGGCGGCGACCATTGGCGCGTCGTGAACCGCGACCCGAACATCAACTTCCGGCCGTTCTACTACGCCGACATTCGCGTCGATCCGCAGAATCCGAATCGCGTCTTCTCGCTGTCGGGGTCGCTGTACATGTCCGAGGACGGCGGCGCGAACTTCCGGACGATCGCGCGCGACGTCCACGGCGACCACCAGGCGCTGTGGATCGACCCCACCAACCCCAAGTACATCCTGAGCGGCTCGGACGGCGGCTGGCAGGTGAGCTACGACGGCGGCCGCAACTTCGAGGTGGTGAACAGCTTCCCGTTCACCCAGTTCTATCACATCAACTTCGACATGCAGAAGCCGTACATGACGTGCGGCGGCCTGCAGGACAACGGAAACTGGTGCGGACCGAGCCAGACACTTTCCGGGCAGGGGAACCGTAAGACTGATTGGTTCACGGTTTCCGGCGGCGATGGCTTCTTCACGGTGCCCGTGATGGACAAGCCCTGGCTGGTCTATTCCGATGCACAAGGCGGGATGATCAACATCACCGACACGCGGACGGGGACGCAGAAGCAGATCTACCCCTATCCCAACCGCGTCGGCTCGGTCGGCGACGCGATGATCTCGCACAAGTACCGGTTCAACTGGAACTCGCCCATCGCGCTCTCGCCCCTCAACCCGCAGGTCGTCTACTTCGGCGGCAACGTGCTGTTCAAGTCGACGGACTACGGGCATTCGTGGACGCCGATCTCGCCGGATCTCTCGACCAACGATCCCAAGAAGCAGGAAAGCTCGGGCGGGCCGATCGTCGTCGACAACACGGCCGCCGAGTTCCACTGCACGATCATCAGCATCGCGCCGTCGCCGCTCGACTCGAACGTGATCTGGGTGGGTACCGACGACGGCAACGTCCAGGTGACGCGTGACGGTGGCAAGACGTGGAGCAACGTGTTCGTCAACGTGCCGGGCCTGAAGCCGAACGCGTGGATTCCGACGGTCGACGCATCGCACTCGGATGCCGGCACGGCGTACGTGGCCGCCGACCATCACCAGGACGACGACTACACGCCGTACGCCTACATGACCACGGACTACGGCAAGACGTGGAAGCGCATCACCGGCGACTTGCCGGCATCGGCGGCGTGGGTGCACGTCGTGCGCGAGGACCCCAAGAATCGCAACCTGCTCTACCTGGGCAGCGAGATGGGCGTGTGGGCGTCGTGGGACCGCGGCACACACTGGGTATCGCTCAAGGGCGATCTGCCGGTCGTGCCTGTGCGCGACATCCAGGTGCATTCGCGCGACAACGACCTTTTGCTCGCAACGCACGGCCGCGGCCTCTACATCATGGACGACGTGAGTGCGCTGCAGAACCTGAGCACCGCGCAAACAAGCGACGCGACGCTGTTCGACATCCGTCCCGCGATCCGCTGGTCCATGTGGAATCGCGACGGCAACCTCGGCCAGAAGAAGTGGACGGGCGACAATCCGCCGCGCGGCGCGCTCGTCACGTACTATCTGCGCGAGCAGCCGGCGGGGGAGGTGAACGTCACCATCTCCGACAAGGACGGGCGCGTCGTGCGACGACTGCGCCGTGTGTCGGACGACGCGGGAATCAATCGCGTCGTGTGGGATCTGCGCTATGATACGCCGCCGGGTCTGGCGGGCGGCGGCCGTGGCGGACGCGGTGGTGGCGCCGGAGGAGGGGCCGGTGCGCAAACTGCCGATACATCACTCGCCGCGGTTCGCGCGCGACGTGCGGCGGCTGAATCCGAGGAAGAGACGCCGCAGCAGGAGGAAGGCTTCGGTGGCCGCGGTGGCGGGGCGGGGCTCGAAGTACTGCCCGGCGCATACACGGTCGCACTCTCGGTGAACGGCAAGCAGCTCACCAAGCCCGTTCAGGTGGAGTTCGATCCCAGATCGGACATGACGCCGGCCCAGCTCACGGCGCAGTTCCAGGCCGCGACTGAGCTCAATGATCTCGCGGTGCGAGTCAACCGCGTCGTCACGAACACGGATGATCTGATCCAGCAGCTTACGTCGCTCCAGGATCAGCTCCGTCGCGCGGGCCGCGGCGGCGGTGGCGTGGTGCAGCAGTCGCAGTCAGTGCTCGCCGACGTTGGCGCGGCGCTCGGCGACTTGCGACACTTCCGCGACTCCGTGCTCGCGCGTCCGCTGGCCGGACTCGGCTACCGCCAGTATCCGCGTCTCCGGGAGGAGGTGCAGTCGGTGTCGGGCATGGTGAGCCGCCCGATGATGCCGCCAACGGCCGGCGAGCTGCTTCGGAGCGGGGAGCTCAAGACGGAAGCCGACCAGGCGCAGGCGCGGCTCGATTCGATCATTCAGAATAGAATAGTTAAAATCAACCAGACGCTGTCCGGCACGCCGCACGTGATCACGACGACGGCGCCGCAACGCATTGTTCCCTAACTCGCACGGAGGCGGTATGTCGACGCACATCAAGATTCTCGGCTGGCTGCACATCATTTTCGGCGCCTTCGGCCTGCTGGGTGCGTTGGGGATCTTCGCCAGTTCACTTCTCGGAGGAATGTTTTCGGGAAGTCTGATGGGAATGTTCGGCTCGCTGCTCGGTGGGACTCTCGTGGCGCTCCTCGCGTTCTTGTCGGGGATCACCGGTGTGGCCGCGGGCTGGGGCCTGCTGCAGCGTCGATCGTGGGCTCGCACGCTCACCATCATCCTCTCGATCTTCTCTCTGTTCCGGCCGTGGATGGGCACGATCATTGGCATATACGGATTGTGGGTCCTGCTGAGCAGCGAGGGCGCCGCGCAGTTCCACGCCCAGTCGGAGTTTTGAGAAGCCTGATGCATCCCCGCCTCAGCGAATTGTTGACGTACGTCGATCGTGAGACCAGCGCGTTGCGTGAGGTCTATGAATCGGTCCCGCCGGAAGAGCGGAACGTCCGGTCGGATCCGGCGCGCTGGTCGCCCGCCGAGATCGTGCAGCACCTCGCGATCGTCGATCGGCGGATCGTGCAAAGGCTGGCTTCGCTCGTCGAGGAAGCGCGCGCATTGCCGCCCGAGACCGAGACGACGTCGGCGCTCTCCAATCATCTCGTCACCCGCGTGCTCGATCGCACGGGTCGGCTCAGAACGTCGGCAATGGGGGAGCCTGGCCAGACCGATCCGGCGCGTGTCTGGGATGAGTTGATCGCCACGCGCCGCGCGCTCGCCGAGGTCGTCGCCAGCGGCGACGGGCTCTCGCTCGGCGGGGTGTCGGCGCCCCATCCGGCGCTCGGCGTCTTCAACGGCTACGAATGGATCGTGTTCATGGGCGCGCACGCCGCGCGGCACGCGGACCAGATCCGAGAGATGCGGCGCGCGCACTGAGACGAGGTGCAAACCGCTGCAACCGGTACCCAAAAATCGCAAAAAGGGTCAGAGTCGAATTAGCGTCGCTAATTCGACTCTGACCCTTTTTAGCACTTTTTGACAAATCGAGTCTGACCCTGATTACTTAGCCCGATTAGCCCGTCGGCTCACTCCGCCCGCAGCGCCACCATTGGATCGACGCGCGCTGCCCGGCGCGCCGGGACCCAGCTCGCCGCTGCCGCCGTTCCCACCAGCAGAACCGTGACCGCGACGAACACCAGCGGATCCCGGGGCGATTCCTCGAATAGCAGCGGCTTGAGCCAGCGCGCCGCCACCCAGGCCGCGCCGATCCCGAGCGCGACGCCAATCGCCGCCAGGCGTAACCCCTCGAAGACGACGAGTCGAACGACGTCGCCCGATTGCGCGCCGACCGCGACGCGTACGCCGAGTTCGTGCGTCCGCTGCGCGACGCTGTAGGCGATCACGCTGTACAGCCCGATGGCCGCGAGAGCCAGCGCGAGCACCCCGAACGCCACGAACATCGTGGCGCCCAGGTGCCACGATCGCGTCTGTCCGCCGATGATCTCACTCAACGGTGAAGTCGTCACGTACGACGCGCCCGGCATTTCATGTTGCAGCCGCCGCCGAACCGCGTCGCTGAATCGCTCGGAGTTGCCCCGGACCCGGACGAACAGCCCGCCGTTCTGTGGATTGAACTGCGGCGACGACAGGTAGTAGTAGTACGACCCGGTATCCGCGGCGAGGCTCTGCTGCTTGATGTCCTCGGCGACGCCGACGACGTACGTGCACGGCACCGTGTCCGCGCTGACCCGTATGCACTGGCCGATCGGATCCCTGCCGGGCCACAGCACTTTGCCCATTGACTCGCTGACGACCATCGCCCGTGGCGCGTTCGGCCCATCCTGATCGGTGAAGCCACGGCCGCGGAGAATCCGCGTGCCCAGCGTCGCGAAGTAGTCCGGCGACACCGCATTCAGATTGAACTGCCCGAGCTTTCCGACGGTGTCGATGCCTTGCACGTACAGACCCACGCTCCACTGGCTCCAGAACGGGACGGCGACCTGCCGGCTCACATGCTCCACGCCAGGCATCGTCTTGGCGGTCTGCTCGAGTCTCTGCAACAGTCCGATCGTTGCGGCGCTGTCGAGGTTTTCGCCGCGCATGTTCAGGTTCACGAGGAGCACCGGGTCGACGTCGTAGCCGAGTCGCACGTCGTTCACGTTCCGCAGGCTGCGCACGAACAGGCCCGCCCCCACCAACAGCACTACGGACAGCGCGCCTTGAAATACGAGAAGCGCAACGCGCGCCTTGGACCGGTGAACTGTGCCCTCGCGCGCACCAGCCTTGAGATCGCCGGTGAGATCGGCTCGGCCGGCCTGGAGGATGGGCGCGAGCCCGGTGATCAATCCCACGGCGATCGCGGCCGCCAGCGCGAACAGGATCGTACGCGGATCGCGGAGTCCGGCCGGAGCCTGGCTCTTCTCGAGCACGACTGCGCGCAGCACGGCACCGCCCCAATTCGCGATCAGCAATCCCAGCGCGCCGCCGACGATGGCGAGGATCAGACTTTCGGTGAGCAGCTGCGACAGGAGGCGACCGCGGCTCACGCCGAGCGCCAGCCGCAGCGCGATCTCTCGGCGCCGCCTCAGGGCACGGGCCAGGAGCAGGTTCGCGACGTTTGCGCACGCGATCAGTAGAACGATCAGTGCGACGCCGCCGACCCACGTCGCCACCTTGGCGACGCTCGACTCGTTCGGCCCGCGCTCGGCGAGGATCGACCCCGCGAGCCCATGCGGTCGCGCCACGGCGAGCGGTGGCACGCGCGTTTGCTCGACCATCTGAGACTGGTAGCTCTTGACCATCGCCTGCGTCAGGTCGGCGTTCGCCACCGCAAGCGACACGCCCGGCTTGCGGCGAACGATCACCGACATCCATCCCCAGCTATAGGTCTTGTACCAGCTCGTCTTCAAGCCGCGCAGGAAACCCGAACGGGCCGAGACGGCGCCGAAGTTCGTGATCGGGATGTACGCCGCCGGTGGCTGGTCCGCCCACAAGCCGACGAATCCCCGTGGCGCGACGCCGACGATCGTGTAGACCACGGGACCGATCTGGACTTTCTTACCCAGTACGTCGCGCTGGCCGCCGAAGTTCGTCTGCCACATCGAATGGCTCAGCACCGCCACTGGAGACCCATCGGGCGTCGAGTCCTCGGCCGCCGTGTAATACCGGCCGAGTTCGGCCGGCGCGTCGAAGAAGCCGAAGAAGCTCGCGCTCACCGTACCGATGCGCATCTCGCGCGCGGCATCTCCCACGCCCACGGCGAGCTCGCGCGTGCTGTAGCCCGCGATGCTGGAGAACGACTTGGTCCATCGCTGCAGATCCTTGTAGAACGCGTACTGTCCGCCACCTCCGGCGCGCTCCTTACCGCGGAATGTCTGGAATTTGTACACGCGGTGTGCGGTCGCCGGGTCTCTCATCAGCGCCGGCGGCCGGAAGAGAAGGCGATCGACGATGCCGAACATCGCCGCGTTGGCCCCGATGCCAAGCGCGATCGTGCTGACCACCGCGATCGTGAAGCCTGGCTTGGTGCGCAGGCCGCGGACGGCGTACTTGAGGTCCTGCCAGAGGCTCTCGAGAGTCATGTTCGTCAGACACCACGATCGTCAAAGAGGTTGGCGTTGGCCGCTGCTTGCTCGCCGCCGCACGGCGAGGCATACTCCCGACCTCTCACCACAACGCATGGAGCGACCGGATGTTTCGACTCTCGACCACGTTTGCCGCATGTGCCGTGCTCGGCTTGACGACCGGGGCACGCGCCCAGGATCCGGGACAGAGCGTGCCCTCGTTCGACCAGAAGCACGGTGGCAACGACAAGATGCACATGCTGTCACACGTGGTCGCCAACGCCGGACCTTGGAAAGCCGCGGACGTGGAGATCGAGCAGGATCGCAACCGGCCTTACGTGTACCTGTCGGGTTTCGTGAACTTCAACACCCAGATCTACGACATCAGCAACCCGTCGGGCGCCAAGAAGATCTACGAGTGGACGATCGAGAATCCCGAGCTACACCGCGGGATCGGCGCCATGGACGGCAAATACTTCAAGATCAAGGATCGGTACTACTACGCGCAGTCGCTGCAGTTCATGCAGGGAAGCCCGGACGCGGATCTGGGTGCGGTGATCTTCGACGTCACCGGACTCCCCGATCCGAGCAAGGTGAAGGTCGTAGCGCGCATCCGCTATCCACAGTCGCCGGGAGGCTTCCACAACACGTTCGCGTACAAGCACTCCGATGGCCGGGTGCTGTACTTCGCCACCATCAACCAACCCAAGGCGCTCGTCTACGATCTCGAGAAGGTGGTGAGTGGCGCTGACCCGAGCACGTGGCTCGTTGGCGAAGTTCCGAATCCGACACCGTTCAAGCAGATCGGCGCCGGCGGCTACCACGACTTCTACGTCGGATACGATCCGGCCACGCACCAGGACAAGTTCTACGGCGCAGGCCTCGGCGGGTACTCTGTGTGGGACGTCACACACCCCGACGCGCCCAAGCAAGTCTTCACGATCACCAGCCTCGGTATGGACATCGCGCACACCTTCACGCCGTCGCCCGACGGACGTTACGCGGTGACCGAAACCGAGTACCAGTACACGCCGCTCCGCATCTGGGACCTCCAGCCGGGCCAATCAGGGAAGACGCAGAACATCGACCTGCCGATCAGCGCGTGGACGGCCGACTGGCGCGACCTGTCGCACAATCACGAGGTGCGCTGGCCGTACGTATTCGTTTCGGCGTACGAGGACGGGCTCCAGGTGTTCGACCTCAAAGATCCAAAGAATCCAAAGACGCTCGGCCATTGGTACACCTGCGAGTGCGAGCACGAGCACGGGTTCGGCGGTACGCCCGACAACGGCTGGCAGAGTACGACGAGCGTCGAGCAGGGCGCGTTCGGAGTCGACGTGCGCAACTATGACGGGCTGATCGTGCTGTCGGACATGCGCAGCGGTCTGTGGGTGTTCAAGATGGACAGCTTCAACGGCTGGAACGGCCAGGACGTGGGCATGCCGAACATCTCGAGTGTCCAGGACTATGACCACGGCCCGGTCCAGGCGACCAAAGCCGTCGTTCCGTAGCGCGTGAGAGTTTCGAGAACGCTCATCCCCGCGTTCGCCGCCGCAACGCTGGCCGCGACGGCGCTCGGTCCGTTCGACATCCCGTTGTTCGCCACGCCCAAGGTGCCGGGAGCGGCGGGTCACGCGCGGCTCGTGTTCGCGTCGTCTCCTTTCGGCGTCGCGGTGACGCAGGACGGGCACGCGAGCTACGACGTGCAAGTCACGGCGTCCGGGCTGCCCGACCCTTCGTCGCTTGGTGAGTTCCACGCGTACGTCGCCTGGGCAGCCTCCACCGACCTGGCCACCTGGGTGCGGCTGGGTGCGGTGCGCAACGGCACGACGACGGTCGGGCAGGCCGAGATGAACAAGTTCCTGCTCGTGATCACGGCCGAGGCGGACAGCGCGCCATCGGCGCACGCTGGTCCCACCGTGCTGCACGGCACGTCGCCGAGCGGGTGGCTGCAGTCGTTCCTGACGCACCCGTTGTTCCGCGGAGTTCCGCCGTGACCCGTCTGACACGCTGCGCACTCGTCATGGTGCTGTCGTGCATCGCGAGCGGCTCGATTGCCGCGCAGCAAAAACCGAAGCAGCCGCCCAGGAAGCCCGCGCCGATGCCTGGCATGTCCGACATGCCGGGTATGAGCGGCAAGACGTCCGACAAGACCCGTCGCCAGCCGGCGCCGCGCAAACCAGCCATGCCGCCGATGCAGGGGATGGACTCGGCGCGCGGCATGGCGATGCCGATTCCGATGCCCGCGGGTATGCCGATGATACCGGGCCTCGTGGGGCTCACGCCGCCGGTCTCGGAGTTCCTGCCGGGAGCCGGCCACACGCTCGTCAGCCTGCCACTCGCAAAGCCATCGCGCCTCACGCGGATGCGAAGCGGCGACACGCTCGATCTCACCGCCACGCTCGTACGGCGAACGATCAAGGGTCGCACTTTCGCGATGTACGGCTTCAACGGACAAATCCCTGGTCCGTTGATTCGCGTTCCGCAGAGCGCAACGATCACCGTGCGCTTTCACAACGGTATCGACCTGCCCAGCACGATCCACTGGCACGGCGTGCGGCTCGACAATCGTTCCGACGGCGTACCTGATCTGACGCAGGCCGCGGTGGCGCCGGGAGGCGACTTCGTGTACACCGTCCACTTTCCGGACGCCGGCATCTACTGGTATCACCCGCATGTGCGCGAGGACATCGAGCAGTCGATGGGGTTGTTCGGCAACATGCTCGTCGACTCGCCGGACCGCGACTACTACGCACCGGTGAATCGCGAGCAGGTGCTCGTGCTGACCGACCTGCTCGTCAACGGCGACACACTGATCCCGTTCGGCAGGGAAGCGCCCGACTTCGTGCTGATGGGCCGCGTCGGCAACGTGCTCCTCGTCAACGGCGAGCCGGGATACGCACTGCGGGCGAAGCGTGGCGAGGTCGTTCGGTTCTTTCTCACGAACGCGTCGAACTCCCGGACGTACAATCTCTCGTTCGGCGGGTCGGCGATGAAGGTCATCGCCTCGGACGTGAGCAAATTCGAGCGCGAAGAGTGGGTGAAAAGCGCGGTGCTCGCGCCAGCCGAGCGGTACGTCATCGACGTGCGATTCGATCGGCCGGGACGATACGCGGTCGTGAATGCGGTACAGGCGATCAACCACTTTGCCGGTGAGTTTCAGGCGGAGGTCGACACGCTGGGACTCGTCACGGTCGACGCCGCGCCGGCAACGCCGGACTACGGCAAGCAGTTCTCCGTGCTTCGGGCGAACGCTGCCGTCTCACGTGACATCGAGCGCTTTCGCCAATACTTCGACAAGGCGCCGGACAAAACGCTCACGCTGACGCTCGCGACGAACACGCTGCCGCTCGCGACCGTGCAATTCATGAACGTCGACACGGCCTACTTCGCGCCCGTCGAGTGGGTGGACGGCATGCCCGACATGAACTGGCTCTCGACGAGCAAGCAGGTGCGCTGGATTCTCCGCGACGACGCGACGGGGAAGGAGAACATGGACATCGATTGGCGAGCGGCGGTCGGCTCGGTCGTGAAGCTCAGAATCTTCAACGACCCCAAGTCCTTCCATCCGATGCAGCACCCGATCCACCTCCACGGCCAGCGCATGCTCGTCGTTGCGCGTGACGGTGTGGCGACGCGCAACCTCGTGTGGAAGGACACGGCGCTGATTCCGGTGGGGTCCACGGTTGATCTGTTGATCGATGCCTCCAATCCGGGCGACTGGATGCTGCACTGTCACATCGCCGAGCACCTGGGCGCGGGAATGATGGCGGTGCTGCACGTTCGTTAGACTGTAGTGGTGCCGCTGTCGTCGTCTCTCTCCCGTCAATTCGCCATGTCTACTCGCCTCAAGTTCATCCTGCCACTCGCACTGCTCACGATGCCCGTGCACAAAACGCCGGCGCAGGCGGCCGACCCGAACATGGCCCGCGCTCTGCGCGTGCTCCGCACCGCGCCGGTGTTCGACGGCCACAACGATCTCCCCTGGCGCATCCGTGAGGACACGACGCATCCAATGGACGTCGAGGCGTACGACATTCGCACGCACGCGCCGGGGATGACCGACCTGCCGCGGCTCAAGCAGGGCCGTGTCGGCGCGCAGTTCTGGTCGATCTACATCCCGGGCGAGCGAAGCGATGCCGCATACAAACAAAACGGCGAAGTGAGCAGCGTCCCCGGGTACTCGCGCGTGCAGCTCGAGCAGATCGATATCGCGCGCCGCGTGATCGCGAAATACCCGCAGCTCGAGTGGGCGCCGAATGCCGCCGCCGTTCGTGCGAGCATGAAGCAGGGCCGCATCGCGTCGCTCCTCGGGCTCGAGGGCGGACACGCCATCGAGAATTCGCTCTCGCTGTTGCGACAGTACTACGATCTGGGCGCACGCTACATGACGCTCACCCACAACGTGACGCTCGACTGGGCGGACGCGGCGCTCGATACGGCCAAACATCACGGACTCACGCCGTTCGGCCGCGAGGTGGTGCGCGAGATGAACCGGCTGGGCATGCTCGTCGACCTGTCGCACGTCTCGCCTGCAACGATGAGCGCCGCTCTCGACGTGACCCAGGCGCCCGTCATCTTCTCGCACTCGGGCGCGCGCGCCCTCGTCGACCATCCGCGCAACGTCCCCGACTCGATCCTCATGCGCATGCCGAAGAACGGCGGCGTGGTGATGGTGCCCTTCGTCACCGAGTTCGTGTCACGCGCCGTGAAGGCCGACCAGGATTCGCTCGACAAGGTGACCGCCGCGGCCAAGCGCGAGCACGGCTCCGACGCCGCCGCGGCAAAGGCCGATGTCGACAAGTGGCGCGCGGCGCACCCGCGACCCAAGGCGACGATCGCCGACGTCGCCGACATGATCGAGCACGTTCGCAAGATCGCGGGCGTCGATCACGTCGGAGTCGGGAGCGACTTCGATGGAATCTCGGAGAACGTCGTGGGGCTCGAGGACGTGTCCAAGTTTCCTGCGCTGTTCGCCGAGCTGGCTCGGCGTGGGTGGAGCGACGCCGATCTGGCCAAGCTGTCGAGCGGCAACATCCTTCGCGTGCTGGCCGAGGCGGAGAAGGTATCGGCCCGACTCAAGGCGAGCACAAAGCCGTCAGTGGCGACCATCGACCAGCTTGATCGCGGCGCCAAGGCGATACCGTGAATCTGCGGCTCCGGGAAAAAGCGGAAATGGGTTCAGACCCAATTTGGTTTGCCGGAAATAGGGTCTGACCCTGTTTAGGCTGCCATTTGGGACGCTCGGACCGCGTTGCTGATCGTCAGCAGCGCGGCAGCGCCGTCCTCGGCGGCGGACCCGACGGCGGCGGACTCCCTGCCGGCACGGCCACGATCATTGATTGCGCCATTCGTCGGTCTTCGACGATCTGACGTACGCGGCGCCCGTCACGCTGCGCGGGCTTGTATCGCCAGCTGGCGACGGCCGTGAGCACGGCCTGGCCGAACGACTGATCGGTGGTTCGGACGATTCGCGCCGTCCGCATCTCGGGCGTTCCGTTGGTGTCGACGACGAACTCGACCTCGGCGGAGTAGCAGGCGGTCACGGCGCGCGGCGGCTGAAAGTCGATGCGAGGATTCGCGACGAGCAGCGAGGCCTTGCCGTCCACCGCGCAGTCGCGGTAGACGGGGCCAGTCGCGGCGAAGACCGAGTCCGACGTTCTGAGGCCGCAGCCTTCGCGCTTGGCCCCGGGCCCGCTACCAGCACTCGCGCATGCGAGCGCGGCCAGGGCTCCCGCCGTTAGAATGCAGGCAAGGACTGCGCGGGTACGTGTCCGGGCCTCGCGGGGTCTGCGGGCACCGGGCAATGTGGATCGTCTCATGTGGATCATCTCATCAGCGTTGTGGGATCGTCACGCGGTAGCCGACTGCATTCTATGACGCAAATCGACCGTTTAGCAATGACTCATCATGGAGAGCTGAGCGTGGCCAATCTCATCAAGCTGACGAATTTCGGCTCCGCCCTGGAAGCCGAGATGTTCGTCGAGCAGCTCAAATCGGTGGGTATCGAGGCAGTGTCGCACGGCGTCGACATCACCGGAATCTTCGGCCCTGGGTTTCAGGGACGGACCGCGCGTGGAGTCGACGTCCTCGTGCCGCAGGACCGCCTGGCCGAGTCGCGCGAGCTGCTCACCGATTATGAAGCGAGCTCGAATGACTCGGAGTGATCCAGCGCGCTCGCGGAATCCGGCAAACGGCATTTCATTCTTCCCAATCCGACGTATGGACCACGGACGCAGAACAGGGAACCCTGATCGGTCAGATCGCTCACCTTCACCGGCTCGACCTCTCGTGATATCACACCGAACACTCATCGCTGTCGCCCTGATCGGAGCATCCGGCGCGATCGCCGCCTGCGCCGTCACCTCGGATCGCTCGTCCGCTACACAGGGTGCCGCCGCGGACACCGCCGCCCAGGCGATAAGCGCAGACGGGCTGCTGCAGCACATCAAGGATCTGTCGGCCGATTCCATGGAAGGCCGCGCACCAGGGACGCCTGGTGAGGACAAGACGATCGCGTACATGCAGTCCCAGTTCAAATCGCTGGGGCTGCAGCCCGGCAATCCGGACGGCACGTACCTGCAGAACGTCGACCTGATCGGGTACAAGGCGCACCCCAGCGCTTCGTTCTCGGCTCGCGGCAAGACGATCGCGCTCAAGTATCCCGACGACTACATCGCCAACTCGCGCCACGACCGGCCGGAGACGAAAATCGACAATTCCGACATCGTGTTCGTCGGGTACGGCGTCGTCGCACCGGAGTACGGCTGGGACGACTACAAGGGTCTGGACGTGAAGGGCAAGACGATACTGATGCTCGTCAACGATCCGCCGGTCCGGGTGGCGAACGACACCGCGCTCGACACGGCGATGTTCAAGGGTCGCGCGATGACGTACTACGGGCGCTGGACGTACAAGTACGAGATCGCCACCGACAAAGGCGCCGCGGCGGCCATCATCATTCACGAGACTGGACCCGCCGGGTACCCCTACGCCGTCGTGAGCGGCAGCAACTCGGCGGAGCAGTTCGACGTGATCTCGCCGGACGCCGAGCGGCGCGTGCCGGTGGAAGGCTGGATCACGCTCGACAAGGCGAAGGAACTGCTGCGCGCGTCGGGCCAGAACTTCGATTCGCTCAAAGCGGCCGCTGCCCGCAAGGACTTCAAGCCCGTGCCGTTGGCGGCGAAGGCCAACTTCGACGTCAAGATCGACGTGCGAAAGATCCAGTCGCACAACGTCGTCGCCAAGCTGCAGGGCGGCGACAAGAAGGACGAGTACGTGATCTACACCGCGCACTGGGACCACCTCGGGCGCGACACGGGCCTCAAAGGCGACCAGATCTACAATGGCGCGATCGACAACGCGAGCGGAAGCTCGGCACTGCTCGAGATCGCGAAGGCGTTCAGCAAGCTGCCGTCGCCGCCGCGGCGGTCGGTGCTCTTCCTCTCGGTTACGGCCGAGGAGAAGGGACTGGTCGGCGCCAAGTATTACGCCACGCATCCGCTGTATCCGCTCACGCACACCCTGGCGAACATCAACATGGACGGCGTCAATCAGTGGGGGAAAACGAGCGACTTCACGGTGATCGGACTCGGAAACTCCACGCTCGATGACGTGCTCACGAGTGCGCTCAAATCCGAGAACCGCACCGTCCGTCCGGACGCCGAGCCGGAGAAGGGCTTCTACTATCGGTCCGACCACTTCGAGTTCGCCAAGCAGGGCGTTCCCGCGCTCGACATCGACGCGGGGATCGACTACATCGGGAAGCCGAACGATTACGGCATGAAGAAGCGGGACGAGTATACTGCCAACGACTACCACAAGCCTTCGGACGAGGTGAAACCGGATTGGGATCTCTCGGGTGCGGTGGACGACACGCGTGTGCTGTTCAACGTCGGCTACACCGTGGCGCAGAGCGATTCGATCCCGCAGTGGAAAGCCGGCACCGAGTTCAAGGCAAAGCGCGATTCGATGATGGCCAAGAAGTGATCGGTCGGAGTCTCCTCGCCGTTGCACTATTCGCCCTCGCGAGCTGCAACAGCTCCGAGGGCGCTTTGCAGCGATCCGACGCGCAGTCCGCACCCGGATCCAGGTCGGAGCTGGTGGTGCGCGTGCTCGACGTGGGGCAGGGTGACGCCACGGTCATCGAGAACGGCGGGAGTCGCGTCCTGATCGACGGCGGGCCCGACGTGCGGCGGTTCGAGCGGCTCCTCGACTCGCTCCATCTGAACAACTCCACGTTCGACGTCGTGATCCTCTCGCATCAACACGCCGATCACCTGATTGGACTGCGGGCGCTCTTCGAGTCGCGCCGCCACATCAAGGTCCGCTATTTCTTCGAGAACCAGGATCCTTACACGGCGGCGAACCTTCGCCGCCTTCGTGACTCGATCCTCGCGCGAGTCGACCGCGATGGGCTCATCTACCGCGACACCGACGATCCGTGCGCGAATGGCACTCCGGTGTGCACGATCACGATGCGGGGCGGGGCAGTGCTGCACATCATGCGACCCTATCCGGGGTCGACCGATCCGAACGACCGCTCGGCCCCGGTCAAGCTCGTTGGACCGGACTCGGCGTCCTTCACGATGTGGTTCGGTGGCGACGCGCAGCAAACGGCCGTCGACTGGTTCGTCGGCGCGGCGGCGTACGCGAAGAATCCGGGGATGAAAGTCGACGTGCTCAAGGCCGATCACCACGGAAGCTGCAACGGGTTGACGAACGCCTACCTCGACGCGCTCCACGCGCGTGATGTCGTCGTGTCGGTCGGGGCGGTGAATCCGTACGGCCACATGCACACGCAGGCAAAGTCGCTCTATCGCGCGCACGGCGTGCAGTGGTACCGTACCGACCAGAACGGCACGATCACGATCCTAAGCCCCGGCACGCCCGGGGCGGGCTATCACATCACGCCGCAGCGCCCCGGCACGAATCGCTCAGGCCCGTCCGATCGCCGATCCAATCAATCCCAATGCCGGCCGATTCCATGAGCACGAGCAACGAGCAGCAACGCTGGGTGGTGGACTCGATCGAGGAGTCCGTCGCGTCCGTCGAGGTCAACGGCGACCGTATGATCACGGTCCCGCAGTCACTTCTTCCGGCGGGCGTGAAGCAAGGTCACGTGCTCAGCGTTCGTCGCGAGCGCTCATCCGACGGCCAACGCTCGGTGCTCACGATCGAGATCGACGAGGCCGCGACCAGGCGCGCGCTCGCCGCATCGGCTGCGCAGGTGAAGAAGGGCTCGCGCCAGAAGAACGATCCGGGCGGGGACATCGTCCTGTAGCTCGTGGCGTTGCACACGGTCGGGGCGGGCCCGCGGGACTGCCGCTCGGGACGCCAGAACAATTGGGGACACCGACACAAACGGATCTAACGGACACAAACGGATCGTCCTACGCGGCGCGAAGGCGTCGCTCGCAACGCGCCGGGATTTTTTGTGGAACAGCCGCTCAGGATGCTCCGACTGGCATCCCGGGCGGCTGTTCGAAAGAAGATTTCGTCCGGGCTCGTCGCCCGGGGAGCCGTCGCGCCACGCGGCGCGATTCGTTTTCATCCGTCAGATCCGTTTGTGTCCGTATCCAAAATTGTTATGACATCCCGAGCGGCAGTCCCGAAGCGTTTCCAACTCGTTACGACGCCCCGAGCGGCAGTTCGCCGACGAGCTCAGGCCGGATGCTCCGCCGGCGCGAGCTTCGGCAGCACGGCCTCGATCTCCCGCCGCTGCGGCTCGAGCCAGGGCGGCAACACCAACTGCTCGCCAAGGTGCGCCGGATCCTCGTCGGTTGCGAAGCCTGGGCCGTCGGTGGCGATCTCGAACAACACGCCGCCGGGCTCCAGGAAATAGACCGACTTGAACCAGAAGCGATCGATCACCTCGGTCGGGCGGCGGTGCGCCTTGGCAATCCGCTCGCGCACGCGGAGCTCGACTTCATCGTCGGCGACCCGCCATGCGACGTGGTGCATCGTCCCCACACCCCACGCGCCGCGCGTGCCCTGCGGCAGCTCGCGAATCTCGATGTGCTTGCCCGAGCCGCCGCCAGCGACGCCGAACCGGTGCCAGCCGTCGGACTCACCATAATTCTCGAATTCGAGGACGTTCGTCAGAAAGCTTGCCGTCAGTGCGAGATCGCGCTCCCAGACACGCACGGCGTGGAGACCGACGATTTGCAGATCGGCGGGAACCGGGCTCCGATCCCAGGGAGTGAACTCGCGCGGGTCTCGGGTCTCGACGAGCGCCAGCTTTTGCCCGTGCGGATCGTCGAACATCAGTGCCCGGTCGCCGCGGCGCGACTCCACACCCCCGATCTTCACATCGTGTTCCTGGAGTCGCCGGCTCCAGTACTCGACCGTGCCCTCGGGAATGGTGAGAGCGATCTCCACGCCCAGTCCGACCCCGAGCCGGCCCGGCGGCGAATGACGGAACGGGAAGAACGTGAGATCCGTTCCCGGATGCCCGTCGGCGTCGGCGTAGAAGAGATGGTACGTGCCGGGATCGTCCTGATTGACGCTCTTCTTCACCAGTCGCATGCCGAGCACGTTCGTGTAGAACTCGAGGTTCTCACGCGCGTCGCCGGAGACGGCGGTGATGTGATGGATCCCGCTGATGTCAGCCATGGACGATACCGGGAATGAGTTGGAGCAGGCGCCAGGTCGCGAAATCTACTGATCGAGCGGTTGAACTCGCACGGCCGCGTGTCCGTCGTGCCCGTACTCGACCGTCACACGCCACGGCTGGCAGCACACGGCGCAGTCTTCGACGTACTCCTGCCGGTCGCCGCTCCCCGGATCGAGGGACACTGAGTTCGGCTCGCCGCAGTACGGGCACGTCACCGCTCCGCTGGTGTCGGCCGTGCCGTCGCCCAGCGGGAAGTCGCGGTCCAGGTCGAACTCGTCCGAATCGTCGGACGAATCGTCGAAGGCAAATCGCATCCCGTAAGGTACAGGGCGCGCACAGACCGGGCGGCCTAGAATTAGAGCATGTCCGATCTCTTCGCGGCGCGCTCGCAGATGGCGCTGTCGCTCGGCTTCCACATCATCTTTGCCGAGATCGGTATCGCCATGCCGGTACTGATGGTGCTTGCCGAGTGGCGGTGGGCGCGCGGCGGAGACGCGGTGTACCTGCAGCTTGCCAAGCGCTGGGCCAAGGGTACGGCAATTCTCTTCGCCGTCGGCGCAGTCTCCGGCACGGTGCTCTCGTTCGAGCTCGGGCTGCTGTGGCCGCGCTTCATGGAGCTCGCGGGGCCGATCATCGGCCTTCCATTCTCGCTCGAGGGATTCGCGTTCTTTACGGAGGCGATCTTCCTCGGCGTCTATCTCTACGGCTGGGATCGCATCTCGCGCGGCGCGCACATCGCGGCGGGCGTGATCGTCGCCGTGAGCGGCGCCGCGTCGGCGGTGTTCGTCGTGATGGTGAATGCCTGGATGAACACGCCCACCGGACTCGTCATGTCCGGCGGTCGCGTGGTAAGCATCGATCCGGTCGCGGGGATGTTGAACCCATCGACCGTGCAACAGGCGTTGCACATGCTGCTCGCGGCGTACGCCGCGACAGGACTGGCGGTCGCGGGAATTCACGCCGCGCTGCTGCTCCGTCGATCCGCGGCGCCTCTTCATCGTGCGGCGCTCGCCACCGCATTGATCGTCGGCGCTCCGGCCGCCGTCCTGCAGCCGCTGTCGGGTGATCACAGCGCACGCGTGGTCGCCCAGTGGCAACCGATCAAACTCGCCGCGCTCGAGGGACAGTTCCGGACCGATACTGGCGCGCCGCTTCGCATCGGCGGCTGGCCCGACGAACGCAATGCGCGAACGCGATTCGCCATCGAGATCCCGAAGGGACTCTCGCTGCTCGCCTTTCACGATCCGAACGCCGAGGTGCGAGGACTCTCTGCCTTTCCGCGCGATCTTTGGCCGCCAGTGCCGCCGGTACACTTCGGCTTCCAGATCATGGTGGGGCTGGGCACCGCCATGGCCCTCGTGAGCCTGTGGGCGATTCTTTCGATCGCACGAAGACGAGACATCGCCTCCAGCCGGCCGCTGCTCCGCGCGCTGGCGATCGTAGCGCCATTCGGATTCATCGCCACCGAAGCCGGGTGGACGGTTACCGAGGTCGGCCGGCAGCCATGGGCGGTGCAGGGCGTGCTGCGAACCGCTTCCGCCGTCACGCCGATGCCCGGCCTCATTGTGCCAATGCTCACATTCGCAATCTTGTATCTCGGCCTCGGCGCGATCGTCGTGGCGCTCGTCGCCGCGATGGTTCGGGAGACCGCGTGAGCGACTGGCTCGGCACGATCGGTCTGCCGGAGGTGATCGCGGGGCTTCTCATGCTCGCGCTGAATGCGTACGTGCTCACCGGCGGCGCCGACTACGGCGGCGGCGTGTGGGATCTGTTGGCCTCCGGCCCGCGGCGCGCCGCCCAGCGCGAGCTCGTGGCGTCATCGATCGCGCCGATCTGGGAGGCCAACCACGTCTGGCTCATCGTCGTGGTCGTGATGCTCTTCACCGCCTTTCCGGCGGCGTTCGGCACGCTCGGCGTGGTGATGCACATTCCGCTCACGCTCATGCTCATCGGGATCGTGTTGCGCGGGTCGGCGTTCGTCTTTCGCAGCTACGGCAGCCGTCAGCGGCGCGACGCCCGTCGATGGGGCCTCGCCTTCGCGATCGCGAGCGTGGTGACCCCGATCCTGCTCGGGACGGTGATCGGCGCGCTCGCGAGCGGTGCGGCGGGCCAGGCGTCGACACACGTCGGGGCAGCGAGCTTCGCCGATGTGTTCATACGCCCCTGGCTCGCTCCGTTTCCCATTGCCGTCGGGCTGTTCGCGCTCGCCCTGTTCGCGTTTCTCGCGGCGGTCTATTTGACGATAGAAGCTCGCGACCCGGCGTTACGCGAGGATTTCCGGCGCCGCTCGCTCCTCGCCGCGGGCGCCGTGTGCGCGCTGGCAGCAATTGCGCTGGTTCTTTCGATGGGCGCCGCACCGCGCGTGGCGGCGGGGGTCGTCACCGCGCCGTGGTCACTCATGCTTCACATCCTCACGGGCGTCGCCGCGCTCACGGCGATCGCGAGTCTGTGGCTGCGTCGCTATCGTCTCGCGCGCCTGGCGGCGGGCGCGCAGGTGAGCCTCATCCTCTGGGGATGGGCCCTCGCGCAGTTTCCGTTCGTGATTCCCGCTACGCTCACGATTCGTCAGGCCGCCGCGCCCAGGATCACGCTCGAGCTTCTCGCCGCAGGTCTCGCCGGTGGGGCGATCATTCTGCTGCCGTCGCTGCGCTACCTCTTCCGAACGTTCAAGGGAACGGCGGCCCGGGAAGCGAAATAGTGGTCGTCACGGCTGTACTGCCAGCGCATGTTTGACAATCGGGATGCCGGGTGTCTCGCGGACTTCCCGTCAGCGTCGCGCCATGGCAGCTTCATTCGCATGAACCGACGCGACTTCAATTCAGCGATGCTCGGCGGCCTCGCAGCCGCCGCATTTGGGCCGATCGGACGCTGGTCCCAACCCGACCTCCGCGTGAACGGCGAGCGGATCGGCGCACACCTGCTCGAGCTGTCGCAATTCGGCAAGAATCCGGAGGGTGGCGTCTCGCGCGTGGCGTACAGCGACGCCGACCGCGCGGCGCGCGCGAAGGTCATGGAGTGGATGCGCGCCGCCAAGCTCGAGCCGACCGTCGACTTCGCGGGCAACATCATCGGTCGGCGCGCCGGACGTGAACCATCGCGCAAGCCGCTGCTCTTCGGCTCGCACATCGACTCGGTGCCGGGCGGCGGCAACTACGACGGCGACGTTGGCTCGATGAGCGCGATCGAGGTCGCGCAGACGCTCGCCGAACACGGCATCGTGACCCGCCACCCGATCGAGGTCACGATCTGGCAGAACGAAGAAGGGGGACTGTTCGGCAGCCGCGCCGTGAGCGGACAGCTCGCGCAATCAGAGCTCGCGTCCGTGTCGAACAGCGGCAAGACGGTGGAGCAGGGAATCCGGTTCATCGGAGGCGATCCAACCAAGCTCGCGCAGGTGAAGCGGGCCAAGGGGGACATCGCCGGATATATCGAGCTCCACATCGAACAGGGTGGGACGCTCGAGGCGACGAAGACCGACATCGGCGTGGTCGAAGGCATCGTCGGCATCAAGCAGTGGGAGGTGACGGTCACCGGTTTTCAAAATCACGCCGGCACGACGGCCATGGACCAGCGCCACGACGCCCTCCTTTCCGCGGCGCGGTTCGTCGAGATGGTGAATCGCGTGGTGCGCGGCATTCCGGGCCGGCAGGTGGGGACGGTAGGCCGCATTCAGGCCTTCCCTGGCGCGCCGAACGTGATCCCGGGCAAGGTCGTCTGCACGCTGGAATTGCGCGACCTCGACGACAACAAGATCGATTCGATGTATCGTCAGATCCGCGCCCAGGCGGACGCGATCGGCAAGCAGAATGGAACACAGTTCGCCTATTCGGAGCTCCACGTGAACTCCGCGGCGCCCACCGATCCGCGCATGCGCACGATCGTGTCCAACGCCGCGAAGGCGCTCGGGCTCTCGACACGTCTAATGCCGAGCGGCGCCGGCCACGACGCCCAGGCGATGGCGCAGCTCGGGCCGGCGGGGATGATCTTCATTCCCAGCATTGGAGGGATCAGCCACTCGCCCAAGGAGTTCTCGAAGCCGGCTGACATCACGAATGGCGCGAACGTACTGCTGAAAGCCGTGTTGACGGCGGACCAAGGGGCGGACGGCTGACTGCGGGCGCAAACCGCGAAGGTGCCGAACAGCGGAGGTGCCTACCTACGGAAATGCCGAACGACGAAGGTGCCTAACGGCGTCAAGAGCGGAACTGCCAAGAAGCGGGAAACTGCGAACCCGCTTCTTTCCGCCGTTTGGCACCTTCGCTCTTCACGCAGTTTGGCACCTTCGGTCTTTGGCACTTCCGAGTCTTGGCATCTCCGCCGTTAGGCACCTTCGCTGTTAGCGCCCGCCGTCAGCTGTTCGCCGTCACCTCGACGTTCGTATTACATCATCGTACGACAGCAGCTTTCCTTCCCCGAACAGTCTCACCTGGTCCATCATCGACGCGAGCATCTGCCTCGCTCGCATGTACGAGTTGAACCCGCCGTTGCCGGCGTAGTATCCCATCCCGCCGAACACCGAGCGAATGAAGGTGCTCGCCGAGTCGAGCGGCAGCGTGCCGACGTTCTGATAGAATCGGCGCCAATCGTCGTCGCCCTGAAACAGGTACTGCTCGACGTTCGAGAGGTAGAAGGCCGTCACGACGAGATGGCGGTCCTTGAGGTAGTTGCCGACCGAACGGATCGCTTTCGATCCGGCAAAATCACCCACCAGCGGGACGATCAGGTTGTTCGTCTCGAGCTCCTTGAGCGTTCTGAAATTCGCCTCGCTCGACATGTAGCTTCGCTGCGAGCCCGCGCTGTCCGCCTCGATCTGCAGCTCGGCGTAGCTCGGCATGCGTCCGCGGCCAAAGCCGGGACGAGCCTGGTTCGAGTTGTACGTGATGTCCGGACCGAACATGACGAAAGTCTGATACACGTACGCGATCGTCGACGAGTCGTCACCCGCCACCACGAACCCGTGGTGCCGGCGGAGGCGGTCGAAGATCGCGGTGAGATTCTTTCGCGCGAGCCCGCTGTCCGGTGGCACCGCCTGATAGGCCGCGAAGAGCGGTTGCGCCGCGCTGCCGGTATCGAGTCCCGACGGGCGCGGCCGAGCGAAGAGCCGCGAGAGAAAATCCGCGCGGTCCGACGACTGCTCGATGACCGCCTTGTACATCAGGTGGGTGAGCATGTTCTGCCGCCGAATGTCGAACACGAAGGCGATTCTCGGCTTCAGCGCCACCAGATACGTGAAGTTCTGATCAGGCCCCACGCCCAGGTACGCGCCGCCCCGCTGGGTCGTGCGCAGGAGCTCGGGGATCACCCACTGATACGTCGTCTCGTTCGAGACGAAGTTGTCGGATCGAAAATATCCGTTCGACTCGGAGAACTCGGTGACCAGCCTCCAGAAGTCGGCGTCGCTGAGCTTGGACGGGATCGTCTGTGCGCGAGCGGCCGGCTGCACGGTGATGCATGCCACCACGCTGACGAGCAGCCACCGAACCGCACTGTGACGCCATGTCCGAATCGCACGCATGACCATTCTCTCGAGTGCCGGGGTCGTTGAAGAATGTGATCGGGGCCGCACCCGCGATAGGGTTTTCACCGAACGCGGCGCGGGGCCTGCGTCACGATACGATCCGTAACGCAGGCCCCGCGTCCCCCCCACCTCACCAACCTCGTTTCCCTTACTGCCCGAACAGGTCGAAGTCGTAGTATCCGTAGCCGCCCTGCGGGTCGCTCACGCGGATCACCGTCGTGTAGCCGTTCCACGATGATGGCTGCTGTACCACCGTCACCGATCCGCGGCCCTGGTTCTGCGCGACGGACACGCGAACGTCCGATCGTCCAAGATCCAGATTTCCCCGGTCGGCGCGTACGTTCACCGGCTCTTTGCCACTCAGCGTCCGATAGTCCACGCGGCCATTCTGGATCCGGATCTCGAGCTCTCCGTCGACGTTCCCGCTCCAGTGCAACGCGCTCTGGCCGTAGTTGCCGTACTGCCCGTTGCCATTCTGCTGGCGGCCGTTGCCGCTCCGCTGCCGCCCGCGATCGTCGTCATCATCGTTGTCGTTGCTGCCGCGATTGTCATTGCCGCCACGGTACACGCCGTCGCGCCCGTTCTGGTTGCGCCCTCGTCCGACGCCGCGATCCCGGCCCCAGACGTCGCCATTGGCGTAGCCCTGCCAGTACGCGACGAGACGGTAGTTGTCGGCGCCGCCACGCGGATCGCGAATTCGAACGATCGACGTGAACCCGTTTCGCGACGTCGGCTGCTGGATCACGTCCACGTCGCCGCGGCCGTCGAGCACTTGCACGGCGACCTCTCCCTGCTCACGCGGCAGAACGCTGAGCGCACGACTTCGCGCGCGGCCCGGCTCCGTCCGACCAATGTCGTTCGTCCACACGTTCCCGCCCCGCATCACGATCTGCACTTCGCGATCGACACGGCCGTTCCAGCGAAACAGCTCCTGACCGTTCGACTGCTGCCGCCCTTGTCCCCCACCCATACCGCCACCCCACTGCGCGAGCACCATCGAAGCGCCAGCGGTGAGCGCCGCGGCGGCCAGAGGAATCGATCGCGCAACCCAACGTTCCAGTCTCATTGCCAGCTCCTGAAAGAATCGATCGCGACCAACGCGATCGCGCCTGCACCGGCTGAAAAAGCAGCCGACGTGCCGTGTCCGGCGGCGGCTCCCGAGCCTCGGTGGGCGGTGGCGCAACCCGCTATCGGCACGCGGGTTACGGCGCCTTGCCGACGCCGCGGCGCTCAGCCACGGTCCTGACCGCGGGGCCGAAATCGTCCGGGCAATTGGACATCTTCGCGTCCGTCGCGTGTGACATCGATTCGCCACTGGCAGGCGTCCCCGTGCAGCCTCAGGTTTCCCGCCCATGCTATCGCGCTCGATCACCGCGATTCACGCGACCGCGCTCGTCATCGGCATCATCATCGGCGCCTCGATCTTCGTGCAGCCCTCGGTGATCACCGGCGCGGTGCCTACCATCGGCGGCGTGTATGCCGTGTGGCTCGTGTCGGGAGTTCTCACGCTGTTCGGCGCGCTGATCGCCGCCGAACTCGCGTCCGCCTTTCCGCGCGCCGGCGGCGTCTACGTCTTTCTTCGCGAAGCCTTCTCCCCCGCGCTCGGCTTCCTCTGGGGCTGGGCGATGTTCTGGACGATGCACACCGGAATCATCGCCGCCATCGCGACGATCTTCGCGCGCTACGCGGCATTCTTCCATCCCATGGGCGATGTTGGCGTGCGCGCACTCGCCGTCGCCGCCGTCGTCGTGCTCACATTCGTGAATTACCTTGGCGTGCGGCAGGGCAGCATCGTCCAGACGAGCTTTACGATTCTCAAAATCGCGGCCATCGTCGCGATCATCGTCGCGGCATTCGCCATCGGAGCGCGCGCCGGCGTCACGCCGGCGCAATCCGCGCCGCGCGCCCTTCTCCCCCCGTCATCGACATTCAGCTTCTCGCGCTTCCCACTCGCCGTAGTCGCCGGATTGTTCGCGTTCGGCGGATGGCACATGGTCACCTATGCCGCCGAGGAGACGCGAGATCCGGAGCGGACGATTCCCCGCGCTCTACTCGTGGGCGTCCTGGTCGTCACCGCCTGCTACATCGCCCTCAACGCGGCCTACTTCCACGTGCTCTCGCCGGCGCGGATCGCCACATCGGACCGAGTCGCCGCCGACGCCGCCGACGCGATGCTCGGCCACGGCGGCGCGGCGCTCATGTCGGCGCTCGTCGCGGTCTCCACCTTCGGTGCACTGAACGGAGTGATACTATCCGGGCCCCGGGCCTACCTGGCGATGGCGCGCGACGGTCTCCTCGTATCGTGGGCCGCCGCCACGCATCCGAGATTCCACACGCCGCATCGTGCGATCGTTCTCCAGGGGCTGTGGGCCGTGGTGCTCGTCTCGACTGGCAGCTACCGGGCCCTGTTCACGCGCGTGGTCTACACCGAATGGATCTTCTTCGCCCTCATGGCCGTGGGGCTGATGCGTCTTCGTCGAACGAGCGGCTACTCGCCTGCGTATCGTGTGTGGGGATATCCAGCGATCCCGGTCGTGTTCATCGCAGCATCGGCGTACATCGTCATCACGCAAATCGTCGCCGAGCCTGCCGCGAGTCTGACAGGGTTATTATTCGTCGCCGCTGGTCTGCCCGTGTACTGGTTCGCCGTGCGCAAGCCGTCCCTCCCGCCTTCCACGCCGCAACATGCTGATTGACGTTCACAACCACTTCTATCCTCCCGAGTACCTCAAAGCGCTCGAGGCCGGTGACAGCTCGGTGAAACTGACCGTCGACGCCGAGGGTAATCCGTGCCTGCACTATCCCGGCGACTACAACGTGGCCGTGCGTGGCCATCGAGACATCGCATACCGTCAGGGCGTACTGGAGCGAGAAGGCGTCGACACGCAGGTCATTACGTTCACCACGCCCGGCACGCACGTGGAGCCGCCCGATCGCGCGGTGCGATTCGCTCGCCTCGTGAACGACGCATTCGCGACCGTCGTGCGTGAGCGGTCGCCGCGCTTTGCCGCGCTGGCGACGCTTCCGCTTTGCGACCCGGCCGCCTCGGTCGCCGAGCTCAATCGTGCGGTGACGCAGCTCGGGATGCGCGGCGCGATGTTGTTCAGCAACGTGAACGGCGTCGCGCTCGCCGACGCGCGTTTTCATCCGCTCTACGCCGAGGCGGACCGGCTCGGCGCGGTCCTGCACATCCACCCGACGGATCCCGTCGGTGTGGAAGCGATGACCGACTATTGGCTCATGCCGCTCGTTGGCTTCCTGATGGACACGACGCTCGCTGCGGCCAAGCTCGTCTTCGCCGGAATTCCCGAGCGCTACCCGAACATCAAGTGGGTGCTGAGCCACCTCGGCGGCGCGATCCCATACCTCGCCGAGAGACTCGATCGCGGCTGGGAAGCGTTCCCGGACTGCCGCGCCGACATCTCACGAAGGCCGAGCGAGTATCTGCGGAACTTCTACTACGACGGCGTCAACTTCGACCCGACGTCGATTCGGCTCGCCGTGGACTTCGCCGGCGCCGATCGTGTGATGGCGGCGAGCGATTACCCGCACCAGATCGGCAGCATTCCCAAGATGAAGGAAAGCCTCGCCGCGCTTCGCGTGTCCGACGCCGAACGAAAGAAGATCGCGGGCGAGAACGCGCGAGCGTTGTATTCGCTCTAGTCGGCCCGCAGCACGGTGAGCGGGTCGCTTCGCGCCGCCCGCCGTGCCGGCAGATAACAGGACGCCACGGCGATGCTCCCGAGCGCGAGCGGCAGCAGAACGAACACGATTGGGTCGGTCGGACTTACGTCGTAGAGCAGCGCGCCGATCCATCGCGTGGTGAGCAATGCGCCTCCTACCCCCACGAACAGACCGGCGAGCGTGAGCGTGGCGCCTTCGCGCAGTACGAGCTGCACGAGGTTGCGCGGCTCCGCGCCTACCGCGAGCCGAATACCGAATTCGCGATAGCGATTCGTGACGAAGAGTGACATCACGCCGAAGATTCCCACGCTCGCCAGCAGCGCCGCGAGGAAGCCGAACCCGACCAACAGGATCTCCGTCATCCGTCGCGTCTCGAGCGCCCGGCTGATCCACGAGTCGAGCGGCCGGACATTGTCGAGCGGAATGCCAGGCTCGACCTCGGCGATCGCGCGGCGAACGGCGGCAATGACGCGCCGCGCATCGCCGTCCGTCCGAATGGCGAGCATCGGCCGCGGATCGGGTGTCTGTGCATACGGCGCGTACTCGTGCGGCCTCGATTCGAGTGCCACGTCCTCGTCCCGGATCGATCCGACGACCCCGACGATCGTCCGCCACGTCGTGTCGCCGGTGAGGCGAATCCGTTTTCCGAGCGCCTCGCCGCCGCGCCAGTAGCGGCTGGCGAGCGTCTCGTTGACGATCGCCACGGGAAGCACGCTGTCCCGATCGGCAACCGAGAAGTCCCGCCCGTAGAGCACGCGGATGCGCAGTGTCTTGAAGTATCCGGGCGTGATTGCATTGAGGACGGCCTGCGTCTCGAAGGCAGACGCGGCGACGTTGGTGCGGCCCTCGATGATGTAGCCGTCGGTGTTGACGTTTCCACTGAAGGGCAGCGTCCATGCGATGGCGGCATCGCCAACCCCGGAGACGGCTCGAACGCGCTCGGCCAATTGCATTACCGTGGCGGATATTGCCGCGGGCTGGGAGTATCTCCTGGCCGGTAGCGGGAGCGCGATCGTCGTCACCCCGGCGGGCTCGAATCCGAGATCGGTCGTCACGAGATGGCGGAAGCTCTTGAGCACCAGCCCGGCCGCTACCAGCAGCACGAGCGAGAGCGCAAGCTGCGCTGCCACGAGTACGTTGTTCATTCGGCGTGATGCTCGGTGCCCCCCGCCGGCGTCCGATCGCCCGGCGGCGAGAGCCGCGGCAAGCTGTCCGCGCGCCAGGCCCAGCGCCGGCGCGAGGCCGAACGCGAGCCCCGCCCCGATCGTGGTCGACAGCGCAAACGAGAGCACGCGCCAATCCATGCTCACTTCGCCGATTCGTGGAAGCGATACCGCATCCGAGTGCGTGGCGAGGTGCACCAGCGCGTACGCGACACCGATCCCCGCAACTCCGCCCAGCAATGCGAGCGTGACACTCTCGGTGAGCAGCTGGCGGACGACGCGGCCGCGGGTCGCCCCGAGCGCGTTGCGCAGCGCGGTTTCACGCCCGCGCGCCGCCGACCGGCTCGAGAGCAGCGTCGCCACGTTCGCGATCGCGATGAGCAGGATCAGGGCGACCGCGGCCTGGAGCACGGCGAGCGGACGCGCGACGTCCGCGGTCATGGCTTCGCGATACGACGTGACAAGCGTCGTCATCCTCGTGTCGCGTGGCCGCACGCCGGCGGGGAGCAGCCCCGTGACGGTCGGTGTCCACTCCCACATGACCGCCGTCGACGATCGGCGCGCGGCGTCGATCGTCGCGCCGGGAGCGAGCCGGCCAATGCCCGTGATGAAGAACCCGAACAGGCGCGTCGGATCGAGTCC